>NZ_JAGQEK010000099.1 GCF_024346075.1 Synechococcus sp. Cruz CV12-2-Slac-r | reverse complement strand
CCTTTTATTTCCTGCTCCAGGCCAGCTCGATCCAGGCTTTTGCCCATAGCAGCGGTGGGATATGCATCCCGCTCCGCCGCACTTTTAAAAGGCACAACAATGCCGCAAGGCTTGAGATTGCAGTTGAGCCCGCTATCTGCTTCCACCTGGGCCACCCAGGCGGGATAAGCCGCCAAACTGGCTTGCCCCAGCAGCAGTTGATCACCGCTAAGACCTTCCGCGTGGGGTGCCAGCATTCCAGCTGCCACAAAGCCTGCCGCTTCATTGCGGCGACGGCTCAACACGGTTACGGCAAGGCCATGGCGGCCGAGGCCATGGGCAATGGCAAGCCCGATTAGGCCACCACCAAGGATCAAAACCGGCTTAGAGAGATCCATAGCAGCCGACTTCATAGGATCGATACCATTCAAGGCTGGAGAAGAGCAATGGCAGAAGCCAATTGGGAAGCGGTAATCGGCTTAGAAACCCATGTGCAGCTGGGAACTGCAAGCAAAATCTTTAGTAGTGCCTCCACTGCATTTGGAGATGCCCCCAATACCCACATAGATCCGGTGGTTTGCGGTTTGCCTGGCACCCTACCGGTGTTAAATAAAAAAGTACTTGAATATGCGGTAAAGGCATCATTAGCCTTGAATCTAAATGTAGCCGCCCATAGTAAATTCGATCGCAAGCAATACTTTTATCCAGATTTACCAAAAAATTATCAGATCTCTCAATTCGATCAACCGATTGCAGAAGATGGTTGGATTGAAGTTGAAGTTGCGGAAAAAGGAAAAGAAACCTATCTAAAACGCATTGGAATTGAACGCCTTCATATGGAAGAAGATGCGGGTAAACTCGTGCATGCAGGCAGTGATCGTTTAGCTGGTAGTACCCATTCCTTAGTGGATTACAACCGGGCTGGGGTTGCCCTCGCTGAAATTGTTAGTAAGCCAGATCTGCGCACCGGCCGTGAAGCGGCTGAATATGCATCTGAAATACGCCGAATCATGCGTTATTTAGGTGTTAGTGATGGCAATATGCAGGAGGGTTCACTGCGTTGTGATGTAAATATCTCCGTAAGGCGCGGCCCCGATGCTCCCTTTGGCACAAAGGTGGAAATAAAAAATATGAATTCATTTTCTGCAATCCAAAAGGCGATAGATTTTGAAATAAAACGCCAGATCAAGGCCTATGAAAGTGGCGAACGGGTAGTGCAGGAAACTCGTTTATGGGATGAAAGTAAGCAATTAACTAAAAGTATGCGCAGCAAAGAAGGTGCTGCTGATTATCGTTTTTTCCCTGAGCCAGATCTTGGCCCGATTGAAGTTAGCGAAAGTCAGAAGCAAGCTTGGCTTAGCGAACTGCCAGAACTGCCTGCAGCTAAACGCCACCGCTACGCTGATCAATTTGGCCTATCGATCTACGATGCCCGCGTTTTAACTGATGAACGCCAAATGGCAGAATATTTTGAAGCAGCAGTGGCAGCTGGCGCTGATGCCAAGGCATTATCAAATTGGATTACCGGTGATATTGCTGCCCATGTAAATGCAAATCGGCTTTCATATGTTGATCTACCTTTACGGCCTCAACAATTAGCCGAATTAGTTGGCTTGATAGAAGCAGCGGAAATTAGCGGTAAAATTGCTAAAGAAATCTTGCCTCAATTGCTAGCGGAAGGAGGATCGGCTAAGGCGATCGTGGCGGCGAAAGGATTAGGAATGATCAGTGATCCAGCTGCAATTAAAACAATTGTGGCTGAATTGCTAGCGGCTCATCCCGCTGAAGTAGAAGCTTTTCGTGGAGGAAAAAATAAATTACAGGGCTTCTTTGTGGGCTTAATGATGAAACAAACTGGCGGCCGCGCTGATCCAAAATTAGCAAATCAAATCTTATTGGAAATGCTCAAGGGTTAATTAATTTAAAATTAGATATAGTTTAGCTTTCAGGTTTATAAACTGGTACTTCTCCTATGCCCTTGATGATGTGTTCGCCGAGGTTGATTACCTTTATTTGGGGCTCCATTAATTCAGCAGTGCGCTTATCAATAATTATTGGAGTATTCAGTAGCCGGGTGAGGCTTTCTAGGCGGCTTGCCAAATTAACAGTGTTGCCAATTACGGTGAAATCCATTCTTTCGGGGCTGCCGATTTGCCCTACCACAGCATCTCCACTGGCAATGCCAATGCCACTGGCGAGAGGGGCGATGTTTTCAAGTAGCCATTGTTGATTTAGTTGCTCCAAGCGTTCCCCCATGGCAATGGCGCAACGAACCGCTTGTGCCGCCTCTAAAGCAATACCGCGGCTCCGCGGGGAGCCAAATACCGCCATAACAGCATCACCAATGAATTTATCTACGGTGCCGCCATGGGCTGTGATCACCGCCACCATGGCGCCTAAATAGGTGTTTAGCTGCTGCACTAATTCTGTGCTGCGGCCTTCTTTAGATAATCGTTGGGTGAGAGCAGTAAATCCTTTTAAATCACTAAATAACACTGTTACCGGCAAATTTCTACCCAGCAAAATTCCCTCAGCGGCCTCTCTGTTTTGAAGGATTTCCGCCACAACACTTGGTGCTACGTATCGCTCAAAAGTGCGGCGTAGTCGCCTGCGTTCCCTTTCCTCTCGCCAATAACCATCAAAACCAAAACCACTAGCGAGCAGTATTAATGCTGCTGCGGGAGCTAATAGCGGTAGGGCTCTATGCCAGCGCAATAGGCCGCTGCTGCTAACAAGCAAAAGCAGGATCAAGCCAAGGAAACAGCAACCCAATCGCCAGCTCAGATTTGAGCGTTGCAAACCAATTAAACCCAGTAGCAGCAGCGGCAGCGACGCCACCAAGGCGCGGGCTAAAGCTGTGGCAGGCCATGGCGCGATTCCTGTGCCATCAATGGAGTTAGCACTGGCGGTGCCCAGTAATTCCAGGCCTGAAAGCACCCCAAAGGCGCTGTTATGGCCGTTTTCCCCTTGGTTAAGGGTGGGGCCAACAAGCACCAATGCTCCCTTTAATTTTTTACGCAGTGGCTGTTGCTGCCAGCGATCGGGATCAAGCACTTCCCATGCAGATAGCCGCGGTAGGTGTCCCTCAGGTCCGTATGGGCGCAGGGCCCTAAGGGCATCGGGTTGGCGGCTTTTTTTCGCGCCTGCATCCATTAAGGCAAGGGGTAATGAACGTTGTAAAGCAAAGCCATGGGGCTTAAGGATTTGGCTTATGTAGGCCTCGGGGTGGGGGCCAACAGCGTTGTCTTCCCCTTTAAGCATGTTTGTGAGCCCAAGTGCTTTTCTGCCACCGGCTGCTTGCTGTAGTGCCAAAAAGGGTGGCGCCAGGCTGAGCCCACCAGCACCCTGTGAATCATTTGGTTCCAGCATTTCAGCGGCAAGCACCACATGGCCTTTGTGACGAGCCAGGGTTGCTGCCAGTTGGTTGTCGTCTTCGTTGCTGCGGCTGCTCGGGCCTTCAAACAACACATTTAGGGCGACTGCATCAGCTCCAGCTGCCCTGAGCTTTTCCACCAACGTGGCATAACTAGCCCGTGGCCAGGGCAACTGGCCTAAACCTTTGCTCCAGCCAGGTGCGTTTCGTTGTTGCGCAAACCATTGGCCCTGCTGCAGGGAAGCATCGTCTATGGCAACTAAAAACAAACCAGACGGCGGCGTTTGCGGGCCGGCCCAAGCGAGTATTTGGTTGTAGGTAGCTATCGCCCAGCTGCGCCATAACGGAGGAGCCCAACCACTCAAGCCACCACTAATGATCGCCAGGCTTAAAACAAAAATGCTTAAACGTGAATTCGATCCTGGAGAGGGGGCCATCGCTGCTTATTGCAGATTTGCGATCAGAAGAAACGCGGTAGGGATAGGCCGGGCACTGAAGGCGTAGTTGGTATTGGCAGGCTGGGGGTAATAGGCAGGTTTAAACCAGGCATATTGCTGCGTAGATAGCTCTCCAGGTTTGCATAAGCCGGCAAGGGCAAGCTGTAGCCACTAAATAGAGGGCCATCAAGTATTGATTGGTAATCACCAAGGGCAAGTTTCACCAAGCCCAGCACTACACCCGCGGGGCTTAAACGCAAGCGCTGGCCAGCTTGAACTGTTACTGGTGCTGTTTTGGATTCAGTTGCTTCCACTTGCACAGTGCCTTCCAAAACGGCGAGATCAGCATTGCCATTTTCGTCTACTTGCAATAAATAATTGGTGCCTCGCACACTCATCCGAGAAGATCGGGTACAGCCATCTTGGCGGCCAGACACCAGGATTTGTCCTTTATTAAGAAGGAAACAACTGCTGCCTAATTTGAGCAGGGATTGGCGATTTATTCTTCCCACTGCACCGCTTTCAAAGCCCAGTTGGCCGCGGCTATCGCCGGTGCTGATCACTTGGGGAACTTGGGCAGCTTGTTTTAGCCGGGCTTGGTTGCCATCAATATAAAGTTGGTTGCCATCAAGGATTTCTTGCACTGTGGCGGTTTCCCCAGCTGCAAAAGAAGGCACTGCTAAACAGATGGCATTTAAGAAAAGCACCCATCTAAGCAGTGGTTGCGGGGTGTTGTAATTACTTTTCATGCCGCTAATTTTTGGTATTTCCTAAATCTATACCGCCAGATGATTTAAAGCCACAGCCACTTCAATCTCAAGTTCATCACTGCCATTGCGGTTGTTGATTACTCGATCCGCTAATAAACGCTTACGGGCGAGGGGCCATTGGGCATTAATCCGGGCTAGTGCTTGTTGATTTGTGCAGTTGTCTCTTGTAATTAGGCGCTCTATTTGCTGTTTTTCATCACAATCTACCAGCCAGATTTCTGTGCAAAGTGATTCCAGGCCGGTTTCAAATAACAGGGGAATCATTAAAACTATTGTTTTTGCGTCTGATAATTTAATTATTTCTTGATCCATCATTTGATTCACAACCGGATGCACCAGTTGCTCAAGCCAGAGGCGTTCATTCGGGTTGTTAAATACGATTTCTCCGAGGGCTTTGCGATCTAGATGATCGCCGCAAAATACCTTCTTCCCATAGCGGTTCAGCACCGCTTGGCTAGCTGTAGTGCCAGGGGCTAGGGCCTCACGGGCGTAGCGATCAGCATCTAAAACGGCAAGCCGATGTTTTTCCTGGAGCAATTTTCCGGCGCTGCTTTTTCCGCTTGCAATGCCGCCAGTGAGGCCAATACGGCGTTGTGGTTGTTTCGCTAGAGCAAACTGATTCAAGTTCAAGTTTCCTGCCAATGAACCATCAATGGCAACAAATTAGCGGTGGCATCACAGCTCCTATGGGTTTTCAAGCCGCTGGCATCACAGCTGGTTTAAAGCTAAGTGGTAACCCAGATTTAGCTCTATTGCTTGCTCCAGCTGGGGCAGCCTGCGCTGGCACCTTCACCACAAATCAGATGCGAGCGGGTTGCGTTGATTTATGCGCCCAAAGGTTGCAGCAAAACCAGGGCAGTGCGCGGGCAGTATTGATAAATTCAGGCCAGGCTAATGCCTGCACTGGTGATCTCGGTTTGATCGATAGCTTGCGGGCTACCAAAGCGCTTGCAGATCAGTTGGGGCTCGTTGAAGAAGAGGTTTTGATTTGTTCTACCGGTGTGATCGGCGTACCGATTCCGATGGACTTGTTACTGGCGGGTATTAATCCATTAGTTGATTCGCTAGCTGCTAGCCCCGCAGCAGCAATTGCAGCTGCAGCAGCAATACTTACTACAGATTTAGTTGATAAAACCATCGCGATTGAGGCGCAGCTAGGCGATCAAATAGTGCGGCTTGGCGGCATGGCAAAAGGTTCTGGCATGATTCACCCCGATATGGCAACAATGCTGGCTTTTGTTAGCTGCGATGCTGGATTGCCACCAGCAGAATGGCAGGCGATGCTGCATCGGGTGGTTGATGAATCATTTAATGCGATCACAGTTGATGGTGATGTGAGCACAAATGATTGTTTATTAGCCTTTGCTGCTGGCCCCCAACTAGCAGAGCGGTATTGGCCTGATTTAGAAGCGGGCCTAAGTAAATTATGTGAATATCTAGCGCGGGCTATCACCCGTGATGGGGAAGGGGCTACTTGTGTGATTGAAGTTGTGGTAGAAGGCACCGAAACTAATAACCAAGCCCGCCAGATCGCCCGCACCGTTTGCGGTTCATCATTAGTAAAAACGGCTATCCATGGCCGTGATCCAAATTGGGGCAGGATTGTTGCAGCAGCAGGACGCGCCGGGGTGCCATTTAAGCCCGATGCTGTGCAGTTATGGATCGGCCCCCATAAGTTGCTAGATAATGGACAACCACTTGATTTTGATCGCGTAGCTGTGGGTTTATATCTTGAAGAAAAAGAAACTGGCATTTATCTAGAAACCGATCAAGTTGATATTTATTTAGTGGTGGGATCTGGCTCTGGTGCTGGCCGCGGCTGGGGTTGTGATTTGTCGGCTGAGTATGTAAGCATCAACGCCGATTACACTACTTAAAATGGATTACCCTGAGGGCCTTGATAGTTCCAATATGATTCAACAATATAAGAATTTATTTGCGGATATTGACTGCTTAAGTATTCTTAAGGCGCCTATTATAAAGGGAAGTATTTATTTTTGTATTTATACCTGTAAGGATGATGGCCTTAGTAAAGAAGAATTAATAGATGATCCATCTGGGCTGGAAGCTGCGATTAGTTGCACTGGGATAGATATAAATTATCAAGACAAACACCATCGCTGGATAGCTAAATTGCCTCAATCATTGATAATTTTAGAATATGCCACTATGTATATT
>NZ_JAGQEK010000098.1 GCF_024346075.1 Synechococcus sp. Cruz CV12-2-Slac-r | reverse complement strand
GTGGATGAGCTTCAACTAACGCTTTGCCCCTTGCTGCTTGGTGGAAAGCAGCATTGGTTGCCGCCAAATTTTGAACTGCCAGCACAAGCTTGGCAGTTGGTGGAGGCTAGAGAATTGGGTGCATCTGAATTATTGGTTAGATACAAGTTAAAGGAAGATTGTTAACGAGCTGGAAACTGCTGATCCCAACTTGAGCGTGCTGTTTCTAATAAACGGCTGATACATACAGCTGCTACTTTCATACTTTCAGGCCCTGGTTTCCCGCCAAGTGCTTCTGCTGCCACCTGCAAAATTGTGCCATTGCGTTCTATCTCTTGAACCACGCACACACTGGCGGGCCGTGCAATTTCGCTGCAAAGGCTACGAAAAGCAGTGAAATCTGGTTCAACTGTACCCATTGCTTTTTCGCATTCCCGGGTCATCCGTGCTTCCACTTGTGGCCGCATCAAATTCAAGATGCTTCCCCCAGAACCTGTCAGCTGCGCCAGCAGGAGCGGTAGTTGCAGAAGCGATATTTGCAAAAATGGTAAAACCACGATTTTGATTCACCTCACATGCTTTTTATCATCGCCTAAACCCGCAGTAAGCGGGAAGCTGATTAGCGTTTATCTCAACTTCAAGTTTTTTATCTGTGGTGCTGGATTCAGCTTTAGAGGCCAGGTGGCATCGGCAGTTGGCGGAAATTCCTCAGCAGCAATGGGACCTTTTGGTGCAGCAATATGAGCTGCCTTTTTACCGCTGGCATTGGCTTGAGGCCTTAGAGCGCTCCGGCAGCATTGAATCCAAACAAGGCTGGCAACCTTGCCATCTCAGTGTGTGGCGCGGCGCTGCCTTGGTTGCGGCAGCACCCCTCTACCTCAAGGGCCATAGCTACGGAGAATTTGTATTTGATCAATCTTTTGCCCAGCTCGCTTCTCAGCTGGGTTTGCGTTACTACCCAAAGCTTGTGGGGATGAGCCCTTTGAGCCCAGTTTTGGGTTATCGCTTTTTCATTGCCCCGGGAGAGGATCCCAAAGTGTTAACGCTTCTGTTGATGGAATTAATTGATCGTTTTTGTGAGCGGAATAAAATATTAAGTTGTAATTTCTTATATGTTGATCCCACTTGGCAGCCCTTCGCTGAAGCTGCTGGTTGCAGCACCTGGCTAAATCAACAAAGCTTATGGAGTAACCCAGGTTATGAAAACTTCACTAATTATTTAGCCAGTTTCAATGCAAATCAACGCCGTAATATCAAGCGCGAGCGCAAGGCTGTGCAAGAGGCTGGCCTAATAGTTACACCAATTTCTGGCGAATCTATAACATTACCGCTTTTAGGTAAGATGCATCATTTTTATGAAGATCATTGCCGCCGCTGGGGCATGTGGGGTAGCAAATATTTAACAGAAGACTTTTTTATACTTGCAGCTCAGCAATTGGTTGAAAATCTAGTGTTATTTAGCGCCCATCCGAGCGGAGAAGATCCCCAAAATCCCTTAGCGATGAGCTTGTGCGTGCAACAGGGAAACAAGTTATGGGGCCGCTATTGGGGCTCGGAGCTGGAATTGGAAAATCTACATTTTGAAGTTTGTTATTACGCGCCGATTGAATGGGCTATTAGCGCTGGAATTAGTTACTTTGATCCGGGTGCTGGCGGCAGCCACAAACGCCGGCGTGGCTTCATCGCTAAATCCCACGCCAGCTTGCATCGCTGGTATGAACCAGAATTTGGCGCCATAATCGATCGCTGGTTGCCTCTCGCCAACGCACATCAGCTTGAGGAAATAGAAGCAATAAATGCGGAACTTCCCTTTAACAGGCAGAATGACATGCAATCGTTAGGAATTAGTGGCAGCTTTTAGTGCGCAAGCTCGTATTTCACTTGATACAGAATTATCGAGCCGCTATATAAAATTAGATCCTCAGGGATATCTATTGATAAAACTAGATCGAGCTCGGGGGGAACTGCTTGCAGAGTGGTTTAGCAATAATATTAATGATCAAGGCTTAGCAACCGATCCGGCTACCGGAGAAGTGTTTGCATGTAAAGGCGGTGGCCCAAGGGAACCGATTCATATTTTCAAAGGGCGCAGCGCTAAAGAATTAGGAATTGCTATCACAGAAGCAGGCAATCCATTGCCAATCAGCAGCTTAGATCACGCACTTTACCTTGGTAGAGAAATTCAAAAGGCGGAGTATTGCTTAGAAACAAATACCGAGTACATCCAAGATTAATAATAATAAATTAAACTAAGCAGTTTGCAATTCTCTGTTGAGTTCAGCCGCTGCTGGTGGTTCTGGAGGTAGTGCCAGCATTTGATCTTGGATTTCTTTTGTTACCACACCACGATATTCTTGGAAATGTTCATTGTGGGCTAACACCACAAGAAACTGCTCCAGTAATTGTGGGTTGCGCATTGCAATAGTGGCTAAAGACTTCCAAAAGCGGAATCTAGTATTGCGTTTAACCCCTTGGCGCCATATCACAATTGATAGGGCGCGTATATCAGTGAGGCTAGGGAGGCGAGAAATATCAGACTTTTCTGATTTATAAAATGAATGCCAGCGGGGCTTACCCATTTTTAAATAGTAATGAGTTACACGATCGATATATGCATTAGGTTCGTATAATTCACAAAAAGCTTGCACATATTCATTCGCAATTTCACGAATTGGCCTTGTGGGCACAAAATTCAATAGGTTTGTTTGATTCACACCTTTGGCGTCTGCTTTTTCTTGGATTAAACGGCCCTCTTTCTCGAGGCGGTGCCACAAACCTGTATTAGGTAGTGCTTGCAACATACCCATCATGGCTGCTGGAATACCGGTGAGGCTCACAAAGCGCACGATGCGATCACCTGCTCCTGCAAGCTCTCCATCAAAACCAATAATGAATCCAGCCATCACCCTGATGCCATAGGAGGTGATGTGATCCACGGCCTCTTCAAGGGAGCTGCGGGTGTTTTGGTGTTTACCTGCCACCGATAAACTTGCTTCATCTGGAGTTTCGATACCTAGAAACACCGATTCAAATCTGCATTCAGCCATTAGCTGTAGTAGATCATCATCTGCAGCGAGATCAACCGATGCTTCCGTTGCAAAGCTAAAGGGATAACCACGCTCACTTAACCAATCTCGCATTGCAGGTAATAGCAACTTGGCATTGCGTTTATTACCAATAAAATTATCATCTACTAAAAATATCGAACGGCGCCATCCGAGGTCGTAAAGGGCTTGCAATTCAGCAACGAGTTGCTCTGGATTTTTTGTACGCGGCTTACGACCATATAAAACAATGATGTCGCAAAATTCGCATTGAAATGGGCAGCCTCTTGAAAACTGCACACTCATTGAATCGTAAGCATCGAGCTCAAGTAAATCGAACCTCGGCACAGGGGTAGAAGTTACATCTGGTTTTTCGCCGTTTGAGCTAAACCTGCCGCTTGTATCACCCCTCTCGATCGCTTCAATAAACATTGGCAGGGTTATCTCCCCTTCATCAAGCACTTTGAAATCCACCAGATTTAATTCCGGCGCATCGGGGGTAGAACTGGCAAAAGGGCCACCTACAGCAACAGGTAAACCCCGCTCCTTTGCTTTTGCTATTTGGGCAGCCATATCGGATTTCTGCACGATCATCCCGGAGATCACCACAAGCTCCGCCCAATTCCATTCCGCTTCCGTTACTTCCCTAACGTTGCGATCCACCAGCTTCATCTGCCAGTGTTGAGGTAGCAAAGCGGCAACGGTTACGAGCCCAAGGGGGGGCAATAAAACCTTGCGATTTACAAGCTCCAGGATCTTTTCGTAGCTCCAGAAGGTTTTTGGGAATTCGGGATATACGAAAAGAGTACGCATGGCTATGGGAGTAATCGCAGAACCTTAGTCGGTTTCAGCAGATAACAGCTCTCCCAAACCGCGTAGGCTTCTGCTGTAATAGATAGCAATCAGTGCTGCTGCCATGGGAATCGTCTTTTATGTGGGCTTACTTGGCGCCGGTTTTACTGCGGCTTTTGTGCTCACAAGGCTGCTTAAAGCGATCAAATTGATTTAATTGATCCCAAAAGAGCAGTTATTCAACCAATTTTAGTTGTTGCCCGCCAAAACGCCACAGTTCGGCTGCGGCAAGCACCACGCCAATTGCTCCAAGCAAACCGCAGCAAAAGCCAAGGCCAAGCTCGATTGTGATTCCAGCAGCCATTAGGCCGCTGATGCCACCCCCACCAAGAAAAGCGATCTGAGCCAGGCCCGCCATTCTGCCGCGTAGTTCTTGAGCTGTTCCTACTTGGCAGATCAGATTCATCCCCGATAACAACACTGCGGTGCCAGCGCCAATAAGAAAAGCCATAGCGAGGCTCCACCAAGGATGTCCGCCGATGGCGATACCGAGTTGGCCAAGGGCTGTTAATAATCCGCAGCTACCCAGAAGCAATCCAGGGCGCTGGCTTAACCAAAGGCTGCGCTTTTGCAGCACAAGGCCGCCAGTGATGCTGCCTGCCGCAAGGATGCTGGTAAATAGGCCTAAATCTTGAGGGCTAGGACCCACCAGTTTGAAGGCCATAAATGGTGCTAAGCCAGGGTGAAAAAACCCCACCAAACAGAACAAAGCAGTAAAAGTGAGAGCCTGCCTGATGGGTAGGCCGCAACCGCGCCAAGCAGCCCCAAGGCTGGCGGCACTGCCTGCGGCGCTGCGTTTTTCTTGATCGCTGCGGGGCTTCAGCAGCCACACAACCGTGGCTATTGGAAGTAGGTAGGTGCTGGCATCAAGCAGTAACGCCAGGGAAGGGCCTGTGAAGGCCACCAGCCAACCACCAATAGGCGGACCCACTAATTTACCAACATTGAACACCACAGAAAAGCTTGTGAGATAAGGGCCAAGTTGCTGTGGCTGATCCACAAGAAGTGCGCAATATTTATTGCGGGCAGTTAATTCATAGGCGCTGGCGATACCCACTGCAAAGGTGCTAAGTAACAACAACAAGGCTTGATTGAAACCGCTGCTGATTGGGATTGCGATCGCCCCAAGGCTGCCCCCCGCCAGGAGCCCCCACTGCGACCACACAAGCACTTTTTCGCAGCCGTGGCGATCTGTTACCACCCCTGCAGGGCCGCTGAAAAGCAGGGTTGGCAATGAAAGAAGAGCGAAATGCAGGGCCAGCACCAAAGGATTGCTGGTGCCATTCATCAATACCCAACCTTTGGCGGTGAGTCCGGCAAACGAACCGGCAGTGCTGAGGCCTGAGGCCCAAAGAAATATTTTGCGTTGCCTGGCTAACCCCATCAGGTACGCCTTTCGGCGTTAACCACTGCATTAACCATGGCATCAATTCCCACCACTTCGCCTGTTAGGTCGTATTCGCTAGCGGCGGTGATCAATACCGGCACCATTGAGCCAGGGGAGGCGCCGGCACCGTTTGCATTGCGTTGCACACGCACCTCTCCATCCACATCTGGTGCAAACCGCAAGCAGCGACCAATTAATTCTCCATTGCTTGGATTTTCCTGCTCGATCAACACATCAACAATGCGACCCACCCAAGCTGCATTGCATTCGGCACTGATCTGTTGTTGGATTTCCATCAAACGACCACGACGCTCCTCTGCTATTGCTTTAGGCACCTGATCAGGGAGGCCGGCGGCTGCGGTGCCATCTTCTGATGAGAAACAAAACACGCCCACATGATCAAAACGCTGCTCTTGCACAAATTGGAGCAGATGCTCGAAATGAGCCTCAGTTTCTCCCGGGAAACCAACAATGAAGGTGGTGCGCATTACCGCATCGGGTAATTGCATGCGAATGCGGTTAATTAGTTCGCTGTTTACACCTTTTTGCCAAGGGCGGTTCATCGACCGCAGCAGATCTGGATGGCTGTGCTGCAATGGTAAATCTAAATATGGCAGCACATTTGCCACTTCGCGATAGGCAGCAAGCACCTCGGGGGTAAGGCCGGTTGGGTAGGCGTAATGCACCCGAATCCAGGGAATATCCACTGCCCCAAGGGCCCGCAACAATTCAGCGAGTTGTGGCTTGCCATAGAGATCAAGGCCGTAGTTAGTAGTGATCTGGCTGATCAGGATTAGTTCTTTCACCCCTTGAGCCGCCAATTGCTCGGCTTCCGCCACAATTGATTCGATTGTTCTTGAACGTTGATCACCTCGCAATTTGGGGATGATGCAGAAAGCGCAGCGGTAATCGCAACCTTCAGCAACTTTCAAGAAAGCAACCGCTTCTGAACTGGTGCGGTATCGGGGCAGGTGTTCATCCGCCACATACGTGGGCACAGCACTCACCCGGTTCACCCGTTCACCTGCCTCCACCCGCTCCAGCACTTCAACAATGTGCTGGTAATCACCTGTGCCCACAATGGCGCGAGCTTCCGGTAGTGCTTCTAGTAGTTCTTCTTGGAAATGCTGGGCTAAGCAACCCGCAATCACAATTTGTTTGCCCTGTTCCGCCAGTTCCACCAAGGTGCGCACCGATTCAGTGCGGGCGTCTTGAATAAAGGAACACGTATTAACTACCACCACATTTGCGTCTGCTTCATCAGCGCTTACTCCATATCCAGCTTCCGCAAGAAGCCCCAACATATGTTCAGTATCAACACGATTTTTCTCGCAACCCAAGTGCGAAAAGGCGACTGTTGCTTTTTTTGTGATCAACCCTTCAGCGGCCATGGCAGCATCGGCCAATGTTTAAACCTAACCTTTGGCCGTTGCAACACCCTGGCAACAGTTATTCGAAACCCCAACAGCCCTAATTGGGGTATT
>NZ_JAGQEK010000097.1 GCF_024346075.1 Synechococcus sp. Cruz CV12-2-Slac-r | reverse complement strand
GATGAGAAACTAAAGTGAAGGCTCCCAATCTAATTGAAACTGTAGATAAGAAAAATAAAACTGGCGATAAATTTAAAGCAGCGGTTACATTTCCAGGCGGTACCCACGATCTATGGATGCGCTATTGGATGGCAGCCAATGGAGTAGATCCCAATAAAAATGCCGATCTTGTGGTAATTCCTCCACCGCAAATGGTTGCAAATATGCAGAGTGGCACTATGGATGTATTTTGTGTTGGTGAGCCATGGAATGAAAGACTAGTTAATAAAAAACTAGGCTACACAATTACGCAAACAGGTGAGATTTGGAAAGAGCATCCAGAAAAAGCATTCACAATGAGAGCTGATTGGGTAAAGAAAAATCCAAACGCAAGCTTACGCTTGTTAATGGCTGTGCAACAAGCACAAAAATGGGCCGATAATCCAGCAAACACAAAAGAATTAGCTGAAATTCTCTCGGAAGATAAATACATTAAAGCAAGCGTTGAGGATTTACTGCCACGCCTACAAGGTACCGTTGATTATGGTGATGGTCGGAAAGTAACAAATAGCCCATTCAAAATGTATTTCTGGAATAATAACGCCTCCTTTCCCTACAAAAGCCATGACGCCTGGTTTATTACCGAAAATATTCGCTGGGGGTATCTACCAAAAAATACAAATACCAATGCCCTTGTAAAACAAGTAAACCGTGCCGATCTATGGCGGGCTGCTGCAAAAGCAAATGGTTATGGCACAGGCCCAGCTAGTGATTCAAGGGGAGTGGAAGTGTTCTTTGATGGCGTAAAATTCAACCCAGCCAATCCACAAGCCTATTTAAATAGCTTAAAAATAAAGGCGCTTAAATAAGAGTTAATTAATAAAATATCCAGCCAAATAACAAAATAATTAAAAACCATCAGAGCACTACCAATGGTCTCCGCCTCAATCAAAGCAAAGAAGCCTAGATCTTCACAACTAAAATGGCTTAACAGCCCAATCATCAAACAGATCAAAGCTCCAGTGTTATGTATCGGCGGAGTTCTATTGATATGGCAACTTTCATGCAGCCTGAGTAATAGCGATTTTCCAGGGCCAATCCAAGTAATAACACAAACTTGGAATCCCTATATAGTGAATCCTTTTTATGATGATGGAGGCACAGCAAAAGGCTTGGGTTGGCAAATATTAATATCTCTCCAAAGGGTGGCTTTAGGGTATAGCCTAGCGGCAATATTAGGTATTGCTGCCGGTTTAGCACTGGGTTTGAATAGTTTTATTAGGCGAGGCTTTGATCCGATTATTCAGGTGCTCCGCACGGTACCACCCTTGGCATGGCTACCGATTTCACTTCTGTTATTTCAACAGGCTGATGCAGCGGCAATATTTGTTATCTTTATTACGGCAATATGGCCAATTGTTATCAACACTGCAATGGGAATTAGAGAAATACCCCAAGATTATCGTAATGTTGCAAGGGTTTTACGGCTTAGGAAACGCAGTTTTTTGTGGGATATAGTTATACCTGCCACTGCACCATATGTATTTACTGGATTGCGCATATCAATCGGTCTTGCCTGGCTGGCAATTGTTGCAGCAGAAATGCTAAAAGCCGATGGCGGCATTGGTTTCTTTATATGGGATGCATATAACGCTGGTGGGGATTCAAGCACAAGTCAGATTATATTAGCAATCCTATATGTAGGAGTGGTGGGTTTAATCCTTGATCGAGGTGTTGCCTGGGTAGGCGAACGGGTAGGTGGTCCCCAAAGATAAATCAATGAGTTCTCCATTAATAAAGAACAAGCTTTTTAAAATTCCGAATCATTTGGAGGTATAGCAATGGCAAGTTTTCTACAACTTGATTCGGTTGAACAGCAGTTCACCAGGAGCGATGGCACAAGTTTCCAAGCATTAAGCACAATCAACCTAACGGTTGAAAAGGGGGAATTTATTTCGCTTGTAGGCCATTCTGGCTGTGGCAAATCAACACTATTAAATATACTTGCAGGCCTAAACAAGCCGAGCAAAGGTGGAGTAATTCTTGAAGGTCGTGAGGTAATTGAACCCGGCCCCGATCGAATGGTAGTTTTTCAGAACTATTCACTCTTGCCTTGGCGAAGTGTGCGGGCGAATGTAGCTTTAGCCCTTAGGGAAGTTAAAAGGAACCTGAGCCCTCAGCAAAGGCATGACCGTACGGAAGCTGCCCTTGCAATGGTTAACTTGGAATCGGTTGCTGATCGTATGCCAGGGGTGCTGTCTGGGGGCATGCGCCAAAGGGTTGCCATCGCAAGGGCCCTTGCATTAGAGCCAAAGTTACTTTTGCTTGATGAACCTTTTGGCGCCTTGGATGCCCTCACCCGCGGCCATCTGCAAGAGCAGTTAATGCAGCTCTGCCAAAACGCAAATATCACCACCGTAATGGTTACCCATTCCGTAGATGAAGCCTTGTTATTAAGTGATCGAGTTGTATTACTAACCAATGGTCCCAAAGCCCATGTGGGACGAATTGTTGCCGTGCCATTTGAGCGCCCCCGCTGCCGCAAAGGAGTTCTAAAAGATCCTAATTACTACTTGCTTCGTAATCAACTACTCGAATTCCTTCAAGACCAGCGCAAAATTTCTAAACGCAAAATCAGCCAACAAGCAAGCCCAACACCAATCAAGCTTGGCTATTTGCCGGGCTTGGATGCAGCAACAATGCTGGTAGCAAGAGAGCAGAAGCTCTTTGAAAAGCAGGGCCTTGAGGTAGAGCTATTGCGCTGTCAAAGTTGGGGCGAAATTGACGACATGTTGCGTTTAGAACGGCTTGATGGAGCCGCTTTAAGCGCTGCCCAACCACTCTCTATGGCCGCTGGCGCCGGGGCAGTATCAAGTACGCCACTGCCTATGGTTGTTACGCAAACCCTTAGCCGCAATGGCAATGCCCTTGTGATAGCTGAGCGATTATCAATTGATAGCAGCGATGCTCTATTGGAGTTATTGCATAAAGGAACAGAACTGCGAGTAGGGGTTCCGGATCGATTGTCAATGGCCGAATTGCTATTTCGCCATTGGCTAGCGCGCCATGGCATTGATCCAGAACAAATCTGCTGGCAAAGGCGCTCTCCATTAAATCTGCTTGCCGCCATGGAAGGAGGCTTAATTGATGCATTTGCGGCCGGCAAATTAAGGGCCTGTATTGCCAAATATCGAAAAACAGGATTGGTTGTGCTCACCGATGCAGAAATTTGGCCAAACCATGCGGAAAAAGTACTCGCTTTGCGGGAAGCCTGGGTAGATCACAACCACAACAGGGCAGTGGCCCTAAGTGCGGCGCTGCTTGAAGCAGCTGCCTACTGCGACACATCAGAAAACCGCAATCAAATTTTGGAAACACTTAGTGCACCTGAAGCATTTGGAGTTCACTTACTCGAGCCCATGCAAGCGGGTTTATTAAGTGATGAATTGGCTCCCAGCCTCAACCAAGCCACTTCACTATTGCGCTTCAATCGTTTCTTTCTAGGCCAGGCCTGCTACCCAGATCCGGCCGAGGGGCTATGGGTACTAACCCAACTAGCCCGCTGGGATATGGCCAATTTCCCAAGCCATAGGCAAGAATTGCTTGATCGGGTGTATGCGAGAAAAATATTTTTAGAAGCATGCGAAAAAGTTTCCATTCACGACCAAGAACCCACCCAAAGAACCTATGAACTCAGCGATGGCGAAATTTTCTCAATCGATAATCCTGAACAATATTGCGCCTCCCTTCCCTTCTCAGCGATCAGAGCCTAAATCAATGAACACATCAATTCAAGGCAACACTGCATCAATCACTTCAACAAAAAGCCAAGGCAGACTAGTTGAGTTCCGCAATTTAGCAAAAACTTTTAGTTCGGAGAATGGCAACATTGAAGTTCTTAAAAACGTAAATCTTACAGTACAAGCAGGGGAGTTTATCTGTGTGATTGGTCATTCAGGCTGCGGCAAGAGCACCCTATTAAACACATTATCTGGCTTTGAAAAACCAAGTTCTGGCGAAGTTTTGGTAGGGGGAGAAGCGGTGGAGAGTCCTGGGCCAGACCGCATGGTGGTGTTTCAAAACTATGCCCTACTGCCTTGGAAAACAGCACTAAATAATGTTGCTCTGGGGCTTTATGCCACCAGGGAAACCGAACAGAAAAAGGAATTGCTTAAAGAAGCACAAGAAATGCTTGAAACAGTGGGGCTTGGTGATGCTTTTAATCGCCACCCGGGAGAATTAAGTGGTGGCATGCGCCAAAGGGTAGCCATCGCCCGGGCGATGGCAATAAAGACTCCGGTTTTGATAATGGATGAGCCCTTTGGTGCCCTTGATCCAATAACAAAAGAGGAATTACAAGAGGAATTACTTGCCCTGTGGCGGCAACAACGCTGTACGGTTTTGATGATTACCCATGATATTGATGAAGCTTTATTTCTTGCAGATCGAGTTGTGATGCTAACCAACGGCCCCGCCGCAACCATCGGTGAAATACTTGAGATCCCTTTTAGCCGCCCCCGGAATCGCGAATCATTACTACATGATGATCGCTATGGCAAACTACGAAATAGGGCCCTAGATTTTTTATATGAAGGCGTAAATTTAATTAAGAGCTAATATTTTTACAGCCGCAGCCTTTAGTTCGGGTTGTTTTGAGTGGGGGCATGCCAATTCATGCATAAGCCGATTTGCCTCACAGGGGTTCGGTTGAGCAGCACCCCAGTGCAATGGCAAGAACACAGTGCCTGGCCGAATCCCTGCCGTTGTCTGCACCTTCACAGTTATCTGCCCCCGTCGCGAAGATACTTGAACCCAACTGCCATCAACCACCCCAGCTTGCTCTGCATCCTTAGGATTCAACTCGAGTAAAGCCTCCGGATGTTGTTGCATCAAACGGGGCACCAAACCAGTGCGAGTTAATGTATGCCAATGGCCAAGATATCTACCAACTGTGAGAATCAAAGGGTAACTATTGCAAGGCGGTTCCCCTAGGCCAAAGGGTGTATCCCACAACAAACGTGCCTTTCCTGTAGCCGTTGCAAATTTCCCATCGGCATAAAGTCTTTCCAAGCCACCACCTGGTGCTGTTCCCAGCGGAAACGGCCACTGCTGCGGACCAAATTCTGCCAATAGGCCGTGAGTTATCCCAGATAAATCACACAATCTACCAGCGGTAATTGCAGCAAATTCGTCAAATACTTCACTGCTGTTTGCATAACTAAAAGCAGCTGTAAATCCCAAACGTTTGCCCAACTCAGCAAAGATAAGCCAATCAGCCATTGCCTGCCCCGGAGGCTGCCTAAATGCTTGGCATAGGGTGAGCCTTCGCTCCGAATTAGTCATTACCCCCTCCTTTTCACTCCATTGGGCAGCGGGCAAGATGAGATGGGCGAACTCAGCTGTTTCCGTACCCCCATAGGCTTCACTTAACACCACAAAGTCGCAGTTCCTAAGCGCCGCTCGCACGCGATCTAAAGAGGGCAAACTAACTAATGGATTGGTGGCTGCCACCCACCAAAGCCCCAATTCACCACGCTCCATTGCCTCAACCTGTTGCCACACATGGCGGCCAGGCTGAGCTGATATCGCCCCTGAAGTTAATCCCCAGTGCCTTTCCAAACTGGCGCGATCTTGCTCATTTGAAACTGCGCGATAACCGGGCAATAAATGACTCAGGCCTCCCGCTTCCCTACCTCCCATGGCATTCGGTTGACCGGTAAGCGAGAAAGGCCCTGCCCCCAAACGGCCGATTTGGCCAGTTAGCAAATGCAAATTCACGATTGCACTAACCGTTGCGCTGCCATCAACACTTTGATTCACCCCCATCGACCAAGCACTTAAAACAGCAGCACTTGTGCCCCATAATTCAGCCAACTTACCTAGATCTGCCTCGCAAATTCCGCAAAGATCAGCAACCCGTTGGGGGGTCCAGGGTGGCAAATGTTTGCTAAATTCGCTGTAACCCTCCGTTGCTAATTCAATAAAACCTTTATCAAGCCAATCCTTTTGCACTAATATGTGGGCTATCCCATGCAATAGGGCTAGATCACTACCGGGTTTAATCGCTAAATGTAGATCAGCAGCAATTGCAGTGGCGGTGCAACGGGGATCCACAACAACGATCTTTAAACCATCTGGATCACGGCGCTTACGCTTCAACAAGCGTTGCCATAACACCGGATGACAATCAGCAGTATTAGTGCCAATCAATAACACTAAATTAGCGTGATCTAAGTCGTTATAACAACATGGAGGGCCGTCGGAACCTAGGCTGCGGCTGTAACCTGCCACAGCTGAACTCATGCATAGCCGAGAATTTGCATCAAAGTGATTGCAGCCTAAATAACCTTTAAATAGTTTCTGGGCTAGGTAATAGTCTTCGGTTAAAAATTGACCCGAGCCATAAACCGCCAAACCATCGGCACCCCATTTTTCCAGCACCACTTTGATGCGTTGCACAAGCAATTCAAATGCCTGCTCCCAGCTGATCGCCTGCAAAGGCTGATCCAACTGCGCTCGCCATAGGGGCTGAGTAAGCCGATTTTGATCAAGGGTTGCCGCAACAGTGGCACCTTTTATGCATACTTGCCCCAGTGATGAGGGGTGGCTGCGGTCGCCGCGGACAGACCATTGAGGAGATATTGAACCAACTTTTGGCGCCAATAGTTCTAGGCCACAACCAACGCCGCAATAGGGGCATTGGGCTTGAGCTTTGCTAATCACCACTTACGATAGGGCAAGAATTTACCATTAATATTTACCACTACTCGATCAC
>NZ_JAGQEK010000096.1 GCF_024346075.1 Synechococcus sp. Cruz CV12-2-Slac-r | reverse complement strand
ATTTATTTGAATGATCGCGGTCCAATATTTTATTCTCAAATACGCACCGGTCTTTTCGGAGAATCATTCACAATTTATAAGTTGCGAACTATGCACCACACAGCTGAAAAAGATGGCGCTCAATGGAGCAACCCAGGAGATAAGCGAATTACTCCAATAGGTAAATGGTTAAGATGCAGTCGCTTGGATGAGTTGCCACAATTATTAAATATAATCAAAGGTGAAATGAGCTTCATAGGCCCAAGGCCGGAGAGGCCAGAACTAGAACATGATTTAGAAGTTAATATTCCCCATTATAGATTGAGGCATTTAGTGAGGCCAGGTTTAAGTGGTTGGGCCCAAGTAAACATGGCCTATTCATCATCTCTAGAAGATGCGGAATTAAAACTATCGTATGATTTATATTATCTAAAAAACAACGGTTTTTGGCTTGATTTGCTAATTTTAGCAAAAACATTTAAAACTGTATTAAAAGGTACAGGCCGCTAACAAACTACTTACTCTTATTTGCTTTCCGTAAATTCAGCATCAATCACATCATCGCCAGCTGATCCAGCATTGTTGCCGGGCGCGGCTCCGGGAGCCCCATCAGCGCCCGCCCCTGCTGCTTGCTGGTATACAGAAGCACCAGCTGCATAAAGGGCCTGCTGCAATTGCTCTTGCACAGTTTTCATCGCTTCAAAGTTTTCCTTTTCAATAGCCTCTTTTAACTGGCTAGCGAAACCTTCAACCTTGCCTTTATCTTCTGCGGAGATTTTGTCGCCCAGTTCCGTGAGTTGTTTCTCGGCTTGATAAACCAGGGTTTCGGATTGATTTTTTAGATCAATCTTTTCGCGGCGCTCTTTATCAGCGCTGGCATTGGTTTCAGCATCTTTAACCATTTTATCAACTTCATTATCACTAAGGGTGGAGGCACCGGTGATAGAAATTGTTTGCTCCTTGCCGCTACCTTTATCTTTAGCGGTAACGCTGAGTATGCCGTTTGCATCGATATCGAAAGTTACTTCGATTTGAGGCACGCCGCGGGGAGAAGGAGGAATGCCATCAAGGCGGAAGGTGCCAAGGCTCTTGTTATCGGAAGCCATTTCCCGCTCCCCTTGAAGCACATGGATTTCTACATTCGTTTGACCATCCACTGCAGTGGAATATGTCTCAGTTTTTTTAGTAGGTACGGTGGTGTTGCGGCTGATCATCTTCGTCATCACACCGCCAAGAGTTTCCACACCAAGCGATAAGGGTGTTACATCCAATAGGAGGATGTCTTTTACTTCACCAGCTAATACACCGCCTTGAATAGCAGCGCCAACGGCTACCACTTCATCGGGGTTAACAGTTTGGTTTGGATCTTTTCCGGTAACCCTTTTAACCAAACCTTGAATAGCTGGGATGCGGGTAGAACCACCCACCATCACCACTTCGTCTAATTCGCTGGAAGAAAGTTTGGCGTCTTTAAGGGCCTGCTCCACTGGCACTTTACAGCGATCGATCAATTTAGATGCCAATTCTTCAAACTTCGCCCTGGTGAGGTTTAGATCGAGATGTTTAGGGCCTTCAGGGGTAGCGGTAATAAATGGGAGATTAATTTCACTTTGGGTGGCGCTGGAAAGTTCGATCTTGGCTTTTTCAGCAGCTTCGGTAAGCCGTTGCAAAGCTTGCTTATCTTGGCGTAGATCGATGCCTTCATTTGCCTTAAAACTATCGGCGAGATAATCAACAATCACCTTGTCGAAATCATCACCGCCAAGGTGGGTATCGCCTGAAGTGGAGAGCACCTCAAATACCCCATCTCCCACCTCAAGCACAGAAACATCAAAGGTGCCGCCGCCAAGATCAAACACCAAGATGCGTTCGTTGCTCTTTTTATCCAAGCCGTAGGCAAGTGCAGCTGCCGTTGGCTCATTGATGATCCGCAACACCTCTAAACCAGCAATTTTGCCGGCATCTTTTGTGGCTTGGCGCTGGGAATCATTGAAATAAGCGGGAACAGTAATTACTGCTTGGGTAACCGGCTCACCGAGATACTTGCCAGCATCTTCCGCCAGCTTGCGCAACACTTGAGCTGCGATTTCTTCAGGGGCAAATAACTTGCTTAATACTGGGCACTTAACTTTTACATTGGCGCCACTTTTTTCTACGCCATAACTCACTTCACTAGCTTCCTCATTTATCTCATCAACGCGGCGACCGATAAAACGTTTCACCGAATAAAAAGTATTTTCCGGATTCATCACCGCCTGGCGTTTAGCGATTTGGCCCACTAATTGATCTTGGTTCTTGGTGTAAGCCACCACGGAAGGAGTGGTGCGAAAACCCTCTGCATTAGCGATCACGGTGGGTTTTCCACCTTCCATCACCGAAACACAGCTATTGGTTGTGCCGAGATCGATGCCAACAACTTTTCCCATAGAAACTCCTTGCAAAACGTTTCAAACTTGTTGCATCCTCGGCAAAAGGGGTCCATCCCGACGAGGTGTGGTTCCCGAACCATGGCTAGAACAAACCATTACCCAAGCAAAACCATTAACCACCCAAGCCCAATCGATGGCCGCACCGCATTACTAGCGGTTATTGGTAATCCGATCAGCCATTCTCTATCGCCTGTAATGCACAACGCTGCACTAGCGCAACTGGGCTTGAACTGGCGTTATTTAGCCTTAAAAGTTGCAGCAGAAGATCTCTCAGCAGCCGTGCAAGGGTTGGCTGCAATTGGTTGCCGTGGCGTAAGCGTCACGATTCCCCATAAGGAAACAATTGCAAATCTTGTTAGCAGCATCGACCCCATTGCCAAACAGTTGGGGGCCGTGAATTGCCTAGTGCCTGATGGCAAAGGGGGTTGGCATGGCACAAACACCGATTGGAGCGGTTTTCTTGCTCCGCTGCAAGCTCGTTTTTCCCCTGGCGCCACAGCACTGGTGCTAGGTACTGGCGGGGTGGTGCGGGCAGTGCTGCGCAGCTGCCTTGAGCTGGGTTTTAAACGGGTGCTTTTGCGAGGCAGAAGTATGGAAAAACTGGAACACCTAAAAAATGAGGTGGGCAACTGGGCACCAGCCCTTGAATTGTTGCCTTGGGAAACCCCATTGCAGCAATGGCTGCCCCAGGTGGATTTAGTGGTGAATGGCACGCCCCTAGGCATGGGGGAATGGCAGCAGCAAAGCCCCTTAAGCCTGGAGCAACTTGCTCTGCTGCCAGGTAACGCCTTGATCTACGACGTTGTTTACACCCCTCGGCCCACTCGCTTATTGAAAGAAGCTGCCAGCTTGGGCCTGGCCTGCCAAGACGGGCTGGAGATGTTGCTGCAACAGGGTGCTGCTGCCCTAAAACTTTGGACGGGGCTGCCCCAAATGCCCCTCAAGCAAATGGGTAACGCCGTTGAACAAGCCCTAAAGCAGCAGAAACCCTAACTTGGTTGTATGAATCAAATACCCCCTTGGCAGCGGTTGCTGGCCGTGCTCTTTTACCTATTGCCCTGGAGCGATGCCGTGCCCTTTGGCAGCGCACTTATTTCAGTGTTCCCTTGGCTGATCTGGCTGCAGCTACCGGCTCTACCTCTTTTACTACTGGATCAAATCGTGCCTTTTGGCGGCTTTGTGTTGTTTTTAGTGCTGTTTTTAGCGGTGGTGCGAAACCCGAAAGTTCCCGATTACCTGCGCTTCAATGCCCTGCAGGCAATCTTGCTAGATATTTTATTAACAGTTTTATCGCTCGGCTTTCGGGTGCTGCTTTCACCCCTTGGCGACAGCATTGTGCTGCGCACCTTGAACAACACAATTTTTATCGGTTGCTTAGCAGTGCTTCTTTATGCCCTGCTGCAGTGCTCTAGGGGTAAAGAGGCGGATCTACCAACCATTTCAGAAGCGGTGCGGATGCAGTTGTAAGCTGATAAATCCGGCGAATAGCTGGAAATAGCCTCCGAACTACAGGTTCGGGTTCACCCCACAGGCACCATGAGCGAACGGCCCAATTACGAAACGATGTATATCCTCCGCCCAGATATTGCGGAAGATGAGGTTGAAACCCACACCAACAAATATCGCGATCTCGTTACCGAAAACGGTGGCACGATCATCGATAACCAGCAGCGCGGCAAGCGTCGCTTGGCTTACAACATCGGTAAAAACCGCGAGGGCGTTTACGTTCAACTGAACTACAGCGGTGATGGCAAGCAGGTGGGACCCCTTGAGCGGGCAATGCGCCTCAGTGAAGACGTGATCAGGTATCTCACCGTTAAATACATCGGCCAACACAGCTCCTTAGGCCGCAGCACCACCCCCGTAGCGCCTATGGAAACCAGCGCCCCACGCCAAGATCGTGATCTGATGGCTGCTGCTGCACCCGGTGCGAGCGACAACGATTAAGCAGTGTCAAGGCTTGCTAGGTGCTGTTTGCACCGATAGGGTCGCGCAGAACAACGAGGCTGCATGCAGGCAAAGTGGCCAGTGGAACAAGACCCGCTGCCACGCTGGCTTGAGGAGTTGGAACCCCATGCCAGTGATGTGCGTAGAGATTTAGAGCGTGAACAAACCAACGCTCAATTGCAGGAATTGGAAGCACTGCTGGAGGAGCTTCCCGGCATTTTTGAACGGAAATTTGAACAGCGGCTTCAACCGGTTTTAGATCAACAACAACTCTTGATCGCTGAAAATGAAAGATTGCGCGGGCAAGTTGAACGCTTGATGCCCCAACCCGGGGAGGTGCGGCTGCGTTTCCCTGAACGGCGTCCGCCAATACCCCAAAGGGCTTTACCGCTACCTCCTCTGCTGCGGGTTATCCGCGGGGGCCGTTACGACGTTGGGCTGCTGCCCACAGCCGAATGGGAAGACCCCACACATAAATAAAACCTTCGGCAGCGCGGTGATCAAATTGATCCTCGCCGCCGTAGGTAGCCATATCTGGCACATACAAGCTGTTGTTGCTGCTGCTTCTACCCACAACTATTGCGTTGCCGCGATGTAGTTTCAGGCGCACCTTGCCATTCACCGTGCGCTGGCTGCAGTTGATGAAGGCATCAATCGCTTCTTTTAATGGGCCATACCAAAGCCCCTGATACACCAAATCAGCCCACTGGCTTTCCAATTGCCGTTTTGTGCGCAATACATCGGCAGCCAAGGTGAGGCTCTCTAATTCTTGATGGGCGCGAATCAAAAGCAGCAGCCCCGGGGTTTCATAAATTTCTCTGCTTTTAATCCCCACTACTCGGTTTTCAACCATGTCTAGGCGGCCAAAACCATGGTTGCCTGCAAGGGCATTGGCCTTGCGAATCACACTTACTGGATCCAATGCAATGCCATTTATCGCAACAGGATTGCCTTGCTCAAAAGTTATTTCCACAATTTCAGGATTTACCGGGGCAGCTTCTATCGAACTGGTCATGGCAAAAACCTCCTCTGGTGGTTCCACATCTGGATCTTCCAGGGGGCCAGCTTCAATCGAGCGACCCAACAGATTGAGATCGATGGAATAGGGAGATTTTTTGCTTACCGGAGCTGGAATACCGCAGCGTTCGCCGTAGGCAATCGTTTCTTCACGGCTCATGCCCCATTCCCGCGCCGGCGTAAGCACCTTTAGCTCTGGCGCTAACGCACCGATTGCCACATCAAAACGCACCTGGTCGTTACCTTTTCCGGTGCAGCCATGGGCTACAGCATCAGCCCCCAATTCCCGCGCAATTTCCACCAGCCTCCTTGCAATTAAGGGGCGAGCCAAAGCCGTCGAGAGGGGATAACGGCCCTCATAAAGGCCATTAGCCCTGATCGCGGGGAAAGCAAATTCACTAATAAATGGCTCGATCAGATCATCAACAATCGATTTAGAAGCGCCGGAATCCAGCGCTTTTTGGCGAATTGGCTCCAGTTCATCCCCCTGGCCAAGATCAGCCGCAAAGGTGATCACCTCTGCAACGCCCCATTCATTTTTTAAGTAAGGAATACAAACGCTGGTATCAACCCCACCTGAATAGGCAAGTACCACCTTGTTTGCCCGTGCCATATGCAGTAATTCGATTGTGTCTTAGAGATTCTCGGATGTGGCCTGCCAGCGGGCAGCAATCCACAACCCCATTGCGATGGGTAACACCAGCAAAAGCGCCCAAATAAAAAGCAAGTTCTGGGGCAATTGCAACCTTGTGCTGCCGGCGTAAACCAGCAACCCAGATCCCAACAGGGCTCCACCCCAGGCAATCAACAGTTGGATCAGTTTTGATGGCATGGGCTAAGGTTAAAACTTCAGTGAACAGAGCGTTTGGATAACACAGCGTTGACCAAGCTAGATAGCTTCAACCCTTCTCTCACCCGCTACGACCGCAGCGCTCCAGCGCCGGTATTGCCTCTGCGCGATGAACCCGATCTACTTAGCTGGCTTGAAAGTAGCGGCCGCTTGGTGGCAGAAGAAGAAACAGCCAGTGCTGATCTAGCAACAGTGGAAGAAGAAGAGCTCTCCGCCTTGATGGGTGAGAAAGAGGATTACTCCCAACCAGAAGAAAGCCAAGAAGAAAATTGGGAAGACTGAGCTCAAGGTGATTGATTCCAGCTACAGCCGGTTGTGGGCTTGGGGTTTGATCGCAGTGCTGCTGCTATCGGCTGCTGGCCTTGATCTTTACCTAGGCGCATTTCAACTCAGCAGCCCCTTATTGCTGGCCTTTGCGCTTAGTTGGCTGGTGTGTCTTTGGGGAATTCCAAAGCTAAAAGCTCTAAAAATGGAGCAAGTGATCCGCCAAGAGGGTCCCCAATCGCACCACAGCAAATCCGGCACACCCACGATGGGTGGTTTATTGCTAGTGCCCTGCGGAGTG
>NZ_JAGQEK010000095.1 GCF_024346075.1 Synechococcus sp. Cruz CV12-2-Slac-r | reverse complement strand
AGGCCTGATAGCCGTTTTTTCGGTGAATCTCTTTATAGTTATCGCAGGCGAATTGGCCAGCGTCTAGCGCAGGAGTCGCCAGTTGAAGCAGATCTTGTAATCGGGGTTCCAGATTCAGGCATACCTGCGGCGATTGGCTTTTCTCAAAGTAGCGGCATTCCTTTTGGTGATGGTTTGATAAAAAATCGTTATGTGGGCAGAACTTTTATTCAACCCACTCAAGCAATGCGAGAAGCGGGAATTAGAGTGAAATTAAATCCTTTGAGAGATGTAATTGAAGGGCAGCGTATCGTTGTAGTTGACGATTCTATTGTTCGCGGCACTACAAGTAGAAAATTAGTGCAGGCTTTTAGGGAAGCAGGTGCAAAAGAAGTGCATATGCGGATTAGTTCACCACCGGTAACCCATCCCTGTTTTTATGGAATCGATACTGATTCACAGGATCAACTTATTGCAGCACGCTTTAATCTTGAACAAATAATAGATCATCTTGGTGTTGATTCATTAGCTTATTTAAGCAAAGAAGGGATGTTGCAATGCGCTCAAGAACAGGCATCAAATTTTTGTACCGCTTGTTTTGATGGTAACTACCCAATTCCTGTAGAAGTTGAACTTCGTGAGCGTAAACTAATGTTAGAGCCCAGTGGTTTAGCTCAATCTTAATTAATTAGAGGTATCAGGCAAACCACCTTTTCGGTTTTAGGTAGTTCAAGGTTTAAACCGGTGCCACGGCTATCTTCTGTTTTGATGCTATCTGTTTTCAGCCTAATACTGCCAGAATTTGTTTTAACAACTATCAGCTCTGTATTAGATGCCCTTAGATCTACTAATTGATCGCTACGATTGCTAAATCTTAGTGAAATTTCACCAAGATCTCCTCTGCTGCAAAGCCGAATACTTGAAACGGAAAGTTTTTTAAGTTGACCCATTGCACTCACTAGTAATACATCAGCGTCTGCTGGGCAGGCTGCAGCACCAACAATTACTTCACCCGGCAATAACCTCATTAAGGTGGGCCCTTGGGCTGTTTTCCCCATTAACGGAATGCTGTTTTCATCAATTGGAAGCCTTAAACTTCTACCTGTGCTTGTTGCAACCACTAAATTTTGAGCTTCTTTACAGATAACAGCCCTTTCTAGTTCAACACCATCTTTCAATTTTAAAACTGTTGTTGCTCGCCCTGAAAGATCTTTAAATTCTTCAGCGGCAATTCGTTTAAAGCGACCATCACTACTTAATAAGCCAATAGAAAAAGGAACATTATCTGCTGGCATTACTAAAACCTCAACTATTTTTTCTGCTTGGCCATCAACACTTTCTGGTAGAAATTTTTCGATTGGCCCAGGTTGCTGGGCAGCAAATTCCCAGCGCAACGCAGCTACCCTGCCTCCACTTGTAAAGGCCAGCAGAGTTGGAGCTGGTTGCACCGCAAGGATCAATTGGCCATGGGGGCCATGTTCGCCATAGGGCAGTGGTTCTTGTAGGTGTAATTTCCCCAGAATTTGCGGGCTGGCGATACGCAGCAAGCCGTCGCTTTGTAGCAGCAGCCGATTATCAGCGCTGATGGCAGAAAGGGCATGCAGCCTTTGAGCTTCTGCATTTGGTCTTTGCGCTGCAGCCCGTTGGGCTACTAAATCATCTCCACCTTCTTGCAGGCGAGTGCGGCGAGGAGTAGCAAAACGTTTGCGCAGTTGCTTGAGCTCTTTGATGAGAGTATCTAGTAAGCTTTGGCGATTGTTTAATAAATAACTTAGCTCTGTTTGTTCTTTTTGCAGCTCATCTAATTCTTTGCGTAGGCTTTCCTGTTCAAGGCCTGTCAAACGTCTTAAGGGCATTGCGAGCACAGCATCAGCCTGGCGTTCGCTTAAATTAAGTTGTACTTGCAAACTTGCTTTTGCACTGGCGCTATCACGGGCGGATTGAATCATTTCAATTACTTCTTTTAATGAATTAAGTGCTTTTATTAAACCTTCAACCACTTCAAGCCTGTCTTCACAACGCTTTAGCGCATGGCGGGTGCGCCGCACTATTGTTAATTCACGATATTCAAGGAACTGTTCAAGTAATTGACGCAGGCTTAATTGTTGTGGTTTTCCATGAACAAGCGCCAGCATGATGGCACCAAAATTACTTTGCAACGCAGTACGTTTATGTAATTCAGCCATTACTTGTTCTGCATTCGCATCACGCCTTAATTCCACAACCACCCGCATGCCTTCACGATCACTTTCATCACGGATATCGGCAATTCCATTTATTTTTCCATCATTTACTTGTTCTGCTAGTTTTTCAATCCAGCCTGCTTTGCTTAATTGATAAGGAAGCTCTGTTATTACAACTGCCCCTCTTTTATGGCGTCCCTTACCCGGTTGCATTTCTTCGATATGGGCAACTCCACGCATGGGAATACTGCCCCTACCTTGCAGATAGGTTTCCTGTAATCCAGATCCGGTAAGCACCACACCACCGGTGGGGAAATCAGGGCCTGGAATTAGTTCCAGTAGTTTTTCATCGCTTAACTCAGGGTTGTGCACAAGCGCCACCAGGCCATCAACCACCTCGCCAAGGTTGTGGGGTGGAATACTTGTGGCCATTCCCACCGCAATTCCGGTGCAACCATTCAGCAGCAGAAAAGGCAATTGCGCTGGAAGCACTGTTGGTTCCTGCTGAGAACCATCGAAATTATTGGCGAAATCAACTGTGTCACTACTGATTTCAGCCAGCATTCCCTCGTGGGAAAGTGGCGATAGGCGCGTTTCCGTGTAGCGCATTGCCGCTGGTGGATCGTCGTCTACCGAACCGAAATTTCCGTGGCCATCCAGCAGTGGGTGGCGACTGGCAAAGGTTTGTACAAGCCGCACCAGGGCGTCGTAGACGGCTTGATCCCCATGGGGGTGGTATTTGCCCAGCACATCCCCAACTACACGAGCACACTTGCGGTAGGGGCGATCTGGGGTGAGCCCCAGCTCATGCATCGCAAATAAAATGCGCCTTTGTACTGGTTTGAGCCCATCCCGCACATCGGGCAGGGCCCTTCCCACGATCACGCTCATCGCGTATTCGAGATACGAACGCTGCATCTCTTGATGCAGAGCGATCGGAACGATGCGCTCGTCCGCCATGCGGAATGGGTTAAACCGAAAGGAAGGGGCTCAGCCTACAGATAGCGAATTCACTCGTCCTTAAAACCGGCCATACCCATGGCCCTATCCACAGAACCCCGCAACCTTTCATCGCGGAACATCACTTGGGTGGCTTGCCGCAATTTCGCGCCCCACAACTGATCTTTTTGATAAGCATCCAGCACGTAATCCGGTTCTTTCACGAGGGCTTGAATCGCCAAGTTGATTGTTTCTGTTGAGGTTTTACTTTCTGAATAAAGAGCTGCTGCCAGTGCAAGGCTGGGTTCTGCTGCATCGGAGCTGATTTCTAGAGCCTTGCGCCAGCGGCCAATCGCTTCGCTACGGCGCCCTTGCTCGAAAAGCACAATCGCTTGGTTATTTACCGCCTCCCAAAAATTTTTCCGGAGCCCGGCGGCCTTTTCAAAGGAGCTAAGGGCGGGATTTAGTTCTTTGAGCTGGATCTGAGCATTACCAAGATCAAAATAAGCACCAGGATTATTTGGATCGAGGCGCAGCCCTTCCCGCAATAGTTTCTGGGCCTCTTCCGGTTTGTTGTTACGCAGATTTAACGAACCTTCCGCAAACCACACCCCTGGATTATTCGGGTCTAGCTGCTTCGCTTTTGCTAAGGCTTCATAGGCCCTGTTGTTTTTTTCTCCCTTCGCGGTGCTGCGCAATTCAGCTTCCGCTAGCACCAGCCAAGCTCTTGGATCGCTTGGTAAAACCTGCACTGCCAATCGCGCTAATTTGCGCCCTTCCTCCACTTGACCTATTTGCAGCAGCCCGGCAGCAGCTCCTGCAATACCAAGGCCCGCTTTACCAAGTTCTTTTGCGCTTGGCACAAATACATACGGCACAAGCGCCTGGGCGGGGGCCGGCAGCATGCAAACTGCTGCGGCCAATAGAGCCAGCAGCTTGAGGCCCATGGTGTTCTAAAAAGCTAAAGGCAGCCTAAGTTGCGGCGCCACATATGCGGTTTAATCCGCCTCAAGGCTGAACTTCGCAAGGCCTGATCCCACTGGCTTGCATCCCAATTGAGTAGTTCAGCTGGTTTGCTTTGCAGCATCCATTGGCGTGGTTGCAACTCAGGATCTTCATTTGCGTGTGCTTGTTTTTGATTCCAGGGGCAGGCCTCTTGGCATAGATCGCAACCAGCAATCCAGCCATGCAGCGGAATCGGTAATTCAGCATTGCGATTTTCGATCGTGTGAAAAGCAATACATCGGCGGCTATCAACAACAAACGGTTCCGTTATTGCCCCCGTAGGACATGCCGGTAAGCAGGCGCTACAACTGCCGCAGAGGGGGCTGGCGGGGATGCTTGGTGTGAGTTCAACAGTGGTTAACAGGTGCCCGAGCAGCAACCAGGAGCCGTGGCTTTTGCTGATTAGGTTGCCATTTTTACCAATCCAGCCAATCCCAGCTTCTTCTGCCCAGGCTTTATCCAGTAACGGCGCCGTATCAACACAAACGCGCCAGTGGCAATCGGGTTGCTGCTGCTCTAGCCAGCGGCCTAAGCGTTTTAAGCGTTGTTCGATTACGCGGTGATAATCCCTCCCCCAGCCGTAGCGGGCGATGCGGGCAACACCAACCTGCTGCTGCTGCTCTACGTAGTAGTTCAAGCCCACCGCTAGCAGGCTGCGCACCCCTGGTAGCAACTGTTCCACCTGGCGCCGCTTTGGGTTGTTCATCCAGGCCATATCTGCCTGATAACCAGCGGCCAACCAGCGTTCAAGGGCGGCATTACGCAGAGCCAGCCGTTCACTGCCAGCCGTTGCCGCCACCCCTGCCACAGCAAAACCCTGGGCGATGGCCTGTTGTTTCAACTGCTCGGCAAGATCCACCGGCACCTTTACAGTTGCGCCGCGTCTTCATTCTGCCGTGCCAGAGCTTTCTCCTTCCCGTTTATCTGGTTTGTTGCGCTGGATCGGCGGCGCCCTGGTGCTGGTGCTCGCTCTAGAGCTAATGGCAGTGCTTAGTGCAAATGCTTGGGGTGAGGAGGCTTTTAGCCAATTGGTGGTGGATACCTTGATTAAGGCTTCCCCGATGGCCTTAGTTGGCTTGCTTTTGATGTTGATGGGCTCCCGCCTCGATCAACCTCAGCAGCAGCGCAGCCCCTTGCGTTGGACGGTGTTTGGTGTGGGTATTGCCCTTGCTTTATCCCTGCTGGTGTCGGTGCCGGTAACGATCGGCGGCAATGCAATCCTGCAAAAGCAGTCTGATCAGGCGGTGGAGCAAAAACAGATGGAATTGAATCGGGCCACTGCAGAAAGCAACAATCCTCAATTGATTGAGGCCCTGGTGGCTCAGCTGCGTCAGGCCGGTCAGCTGGATCCAAATTTGAGTGATGAACAGGCGAGTGCCCAGGCAAAACGTTTTATAGACGGCCGTCTAGGCCAACTCAAGCAGCAGGTGCAGCAGTCTGAAAGGGCCAGATCTCTAACTTTGGGGCAAAGACGTTTTAATGGCACTGGTATGGCTTTGCTATTAGCCCTAGCCACAGCCGCTGTTGCATTGGGGGCAATCCTCTAGTGGACGCCCCTGTGGCTAAGTTGAATTAGCGATTTACTGCTCAAGAACATTGGTGCAGACCCGCCCTAGACCAGAACCGCCAATCAATGTGCGGTTGCAACAAGATCTCAAGAACGACCTGATCGCTGGGTTGCTTGTGGTGATTCCACTTGCAACCACAATTTGGTTGTCTACTTTGGTGACTCGTTTTGTGGTGAGTTTTCTCACTTCAGTGCCAAAGCAGTTCAGCCCATTTAATACTTTAAATCCATTTTTGCAGGAAATAATTAACCTGCTTGCTGGTTTATTAGTACCTCTACTTGGTATTCTTTTAATAGGTTTAATGGCGCGTAATATAGTTGGAAGATGGCTGTTAGATTATGGTGAAGGAACGCTGGCACGTATACCTTTAGCTGGCTCGGTTTATAAAACTCTTAAGCAAATTCTAGAAACGGTATTAAAAGATAACAGCACCAGATTTCGCCGTGTGGTGCTTGTTGAGTATCCGAGGGAAGGTTTGTATGCGCTGGGTTTTGTAACAGGTGTATTGGGTGCATCGATGGCTGCTAGCTTCACTCAACCAATGTTAAGTGTTTTTATTCCAACAGCACCAAATCCAACTACCGGTTGGTATACCGTAGTTCCAGAATCTGCAGTTCGTGATATAGATATGAGTGTTGAAGATGCGTTTAGAACAATTATTTCAGCAGGAATTGTTAGCCCCGAAGATCGCGATAGCCCTGTAAATCGTAGTTTTTCAAGCCTTCTCGCCCAATTGCGGCCCTCCACGCAGCCCAGCCCACCAAAACCCTGAAATTGATGCAAAACCGCACGATTGCCAGGGAGTTATCCCTTTTAATTCTTGGTCAAAAGGCTGATCGCAGCCCAGCTACTACCGAGCAACTTTTAGCCCAAGCGCTCACTTCACTGCATAGCCATTTGCGAGAGGTATTGGATCAATCTGCAGATCAATTACAGCAAGCTCAACAAGCTCTTTTAGAAAGCGAATTATGCGAAGGTGAAAACGAACGTGTTAGGCAACATTTACATAAAGGTTTAGAAGGAGCCGAGCAGGTATTGAATCGGTTATCGGCCAGTTTGGAACTTCCCCGTTTGCTTCTCTTAGCAGATCAGCATGATCTACGCGAATGGGCTTTACAGCGCTCCAAGGCAGTATTTGCGGCGCAACCAGC
>NZ_JAGQEK010000094.1 GCF_024346075.1 Synechococcus sp. Cruz CV12-2-Slac-r | reverse complement strand
AATTTGCTGCCCTTAGGGCACGGGTTAAGGCCTCGGCGGGGGCGGCGGGGTCGGTGGCAGGTAAACGCAACACCACCCGGTAAGGCACAGGAGCTGCTGCGGGGGCAAGCGGTTTTTGAACCTCTAATTGTTTTGCTTCTGGTTTGGGAAGCTCAGCTTTGGGAAGCTCTGGTTTTGGGGGCGGGAGTGTTGGTTTTGGGAGTGTTGGTGATTGGCTTTTGGCTTTTGGCAGATCAGGGCTGGGGCCAAAACTGTTACCAAGCTGCTCACCGATTGGAGTGTTGCTGCACCCCCCTAGAGCGCAAATAAAACCCACAGCAAAACCAAGCCGCAGCACAGCTTCAAGCCGCAACCAAGCCATCAACTATCAGCCGCCCTGATGATTCGCACCGCACTGGCCCGCGGACGCCCTGATTTAGTTCCGGTGGTTTTACTGGCGGTTTTTGGTTTTGCTGCAGCTTTTGGTTTGGCGCTTTTAGCTGCAGGTTTTGCCGATGTGGCTGCCGGTTTTGCGGATCTTGCCCGAGCCGCAGGTTTTTTTGTAGCAGCTTTAGCGGCAAGCAATTCAAGGGCCTGCTCGAGGTTGATGGTTTCAGCCGTAGTGCCTTCCGGCAAAGAAGCATTCAGCTTTCCTTGTTTTACATAAAGCCCATATGGGCCATCAAATAATTGGATCATTTCCTCAGATCCCTCGCCGCAACCGAGATCTTTCAAGGCAGTGCGGCCACCACGACCTTTCTTGGGCACCGCCAGTAATTCCATTGCCCGCTCAAGTTGAACGAGCAACACATCGTCTTCCGCTTTAAGGGAGCGGTAATCCTTCTCGCCCTTGCCTTTGTCGTGCACCACATAGGAACCAAACCGCCCCAAACCCGCCTGCACCTTGCCCCCATCTGGATGTTCCCCCAGCAAGCGAGGCAGCTGCAACAAGCTGCAGGCATCCGCCAAGCTGAGATCCTCAGGTTTGGTGCCTTTTGGTAACGAAGCACGTTTTGGTTTAGGGGTTTCCTCGCTGGCCTGCCCCCGTTGCACATAGGGGCCGTATTGCCCAAACAACAAATAAATCGCTTCTCCGCTTTCGGGATCTATCCCCAAACTTTCCGGACCATCGGCCTTTTGTTTAAGCAATAACTCCGCATGCTCAGCATCTAAATCAGCAGGGGTGAGATCCAAAGGCAAGGTGGCCTTGATCAATTCCTCCTCACCGTTTTCCCCTGCTCGCTTTGATTCCAGATAGGCCCCAAAACGACCGATCCGCACCACACAGGGCAAACCTTCCAACTCGATCGTGCGTGAGGTGGTGGGATCGATATCTCCCTCCCGTTGAGCAACCTGTTGCTCTAAGCCTTTTTCACCACGAAAGAATTGATCAAGATATGGCAGCCACTGGGCTGATCCATTGGAAATTTCATCAAGGGTGTTTTCCATCCTTGCGGTGAAACCTGGATCAACAAGATCGGGAAAATGCTCCTCTAAAAGAGCGGTAACGGCGAAGGCAGTAAAGCTTGGGGTGAGGGAATTGTTTTGCAGATTTGCATAACCGCGATCGCAAATCGTGCCAATGATTGAGGCATAGGTAGATGGCCGGCCGATACCTTCTTTCTCCAAGGTTTTAACCAATGCCGCTTCGCTAAACCTTGCTGGAGGTTGGGTTTGGTGGCCTAGGGCTTCACAAGATCCACAATTTGGGTGGTCTCCAGCGCCGAGGGGGGGCAAGAGCACCTCTTGGCCTTCAAGGGCGGCATCTGGGTCGTCGCTGCCCTCAACGTAGGCGCGGAAAAAACCAGCAAAATCGATGCGCTTGCCGCCGGCCCTAAAACGGGCATTAGCAACTTCAAGGTGGGCACTCACCATCGTGAGCCTGGCATCAGCCATCTGGCAGGCCACGGTGCGCTTCCAGATCAGCTCATAAAGAGATAAATCAAGTCCACTTAAGCCCGCTTCCGCGGGGGTGCGAAAACTGGAACCTGCTGGCCTAATTGCCTCGTGGGCCTCCTGGGCATTTCTACTTTTGGTGGAATATTGCCGCGGTTGGGGGCTGAGGTGGTCGGCCCCATATTTTTCAGATACACAAGCGCGGGCAGCTGAAATCGCCTGCTCACTGAGCTGCACCGAATCGGTGCGCATGTATGTGATGAAACCCCGCTCATAAAGCCCCTGGGCCGTACGCATTGTTTCCCGGGCCGAAAGCCGCAACTTGCGGTTGGCTTCCTGCTGCAAGGTGCTAGTGGTAAACGGTGGTGCCGGCTTGCGCAGGGTTGGTTTTTCTTCCACTTCCGCCACAGTCCAAGCTTCAGAACGAATCGTTTCAAGCAAGCTCTGGGCATCGCTTTCGCTTAGTAGTCGCACCTTGGTACCGGCCTTAATGGCACCGGTGTTTTCATCAAAATCTGCACCGCTAGCGATTCGTTCACCAGCTAGGTAGCTGAGCTTGGCCTCAAATTTCAAGCCGCCTTGCTCTAGCTGGGCTTTGAGATCCCAATAGCTGCCGCTTCGGAATGCCCTGCGGGCCCGTTCCCTTTGCACAAGCAAGCGCACCGCCACCGACTGCACCCGGCCCGCTGATAGCCCCCAGGCCACTTTTTTCCAAAGCAGCGGTGAAACCGTGTAACCCACCAAGCGATCAAGAATGCGGCGGGTTTCCTGGGCGTGCACCAGCTCCATGTTGAGCTCGCGAGTGTCGTTTAGGGCTCGCTTGATCGCTTCTTCCGTTATCTCGTGAAACACCATTCGTTTCACCGGCACCTTGGGGTCTAGGAGCTGCAGCAAATGCCAGCTAATCGATTCCCCTTCACGGTCTTCGTCTGTTGCGAGCAACAGTTGATCTGCCCCTTTAAGGGCGTCCTTTAACTCCTTAACAATTTTCTTTTTATCCTTCGGCACTACGTAGAGAGGCGCAAAGTTTTCATTTGTGTTTACGCCGAGGTTTGCCCACTTCTCACCCTTGTAACTAGCGGGAATTTCACTGGCGTTATTGGGTAGATCTCGCACATGCCCCATGGATGCCTCCACCCGAAATGTGCGCGGCAAGAAGCCACGAATCGTGCGGGCCTTAGTGGGGCTCTCAACGATGACAAGGGTGTGAGACACAGGCTGCCGGGGCAGGTAAAGAACAAGACCGAATCCAAAGGTTAGATCCGCAGTACATGTTGCACTGAGACCAGTCCGATCGATAGAGCTACCATCCGGCTTAGGACGGCGCCGACCCCACAGCAATGGAATCCCTGGCTCAGTCGTTAAATGCTGGGGCGATCGCGCCCGAAGCAGCACTGCTGATAACGCTGCTGGCCTGCCTTTTGGCCGATCTGGCAGGGGAAAAAGCAGCTGCGAAATTTGTACCGCCCTTTTGCTACATAGGGCTTGGTACATGTTTAGTTTTGCTTGCTTTGCAGTGGAACCAACCACCTGCACCTGCATTTTTCGCCTCATTTATCAGCGACAACCTTTCCGTGGCCTTCCGGTCTGTGGTGGCCACATCCACATTGCTTTCACTTTTGATCAGCTGGCGTTATGTGGAACGCAGTGGCACTCCGGTAGGTGAATACGCCAGCATTCTTCTGGCTGCAACAGTGGGAGCGATGCTGCTATGTGGTGCCACCGATCTGGTGAGCATCTTTGTGTCGTTAGAAACACTTTCTGTATCTAGTTACCTATTAGCTGGCTACATGAAACGGGATGCGCGCAGTTCAGAAGCAGCCCTCAAGTATTTGTTAGTGGGATCGGCGGCGGCAGCGGTATTTCTATATGGCACCTCATTACTTTACGGCGTAAGTGGTGGTTCAACAAATCTGGCAGGTATCACCATTGCCTTGCAAAGTAGTGCCACCCCATTAACAGCTTTAGCGCTGGTATTTGTATTAGCAACAGTGGCATTCAAAATATCTGCAGTGCCTTTTCACCAATGGACTCCTGATGTTTACGAAGGTTCGCCTACACCAGTTGTAGCCTTCCTTTCCGTTGGCTCTAAAGCTGCTGGTTTCGCTTTAGCTCTTAGGCTGCTAGTGGGCTGTTTTGGCAGTTTTGAAGCCCAGTGGCAGCTGCTGTTTACCGTATTAGCAGTGCTCAGTATGACCCTTGGCAACGTGGTTGCTTTGGCTCAAACATCGATGAAAAGAATGCTCGCTTACAGCTCAATTGGCCAAGCCGGTTTCGTGATGATCGGTTTGGTTTGCGGCACAGAAGAAGGATTCTCAGCAATGGTTCTTTATATGGCCGCTTATTTGTTTATGAATCTTGGCGCATTTGCCTGCATCATACTTTTCTCATTACGCACCGGCAGCGACCGCATTTCAGACTACGCTGGTTTATATCAAAAAGACCCCTTAATTACCCTGGGGCTAAGCCTTTGCCTACTTTCTTTAGGGGGCATCCCTCCAATGCTTGGCTTCTTTGGCAAGATTTATCTATTTTTCGCCGGCTGGGCAGATGGTCAATATCTATTAGTTGTGGTTGGTTTAGTTACATCAGTAATTTCAATTTATTACTATATTTCAGTAATAAAGATGATGGTTGTAAAAGAACCGCAGGAAGCTTCCGATGTAGTTAAGTCTTACCCAGTGCCCACCTGGAACCTGCCCGGCTTGCAGCCGCTTCGCACCGCGTTAATCGTGTGTTTACTTGTTACTGCAGTTGGGGGCGTACTTTCAAATCCATTGTTTATCTGGGCCAATCAAGCCGTTGAGGGCACGCCATTATTAAAAGCAGTAATTGCAGCTGGCGGCAATTTGCCCACCGGTTAGAACCAATTTAATGATCACTAAATCCAGCGGTAAAGCGGTAGCCGATCTACAAGATATAAGTAAAATTTATGGAGCAGGTGCTACCGAAGTGCGGGCCGTTAATGGCTTAAGCCTCACGGTTTATCAAGGCGACTACTTAGCGGTTATGGGTGCCTCTGGTTCGGGGAAAAGCACTGCGATGAATATCCTTGGCTGCCTAGATCGATCCACCAGCGGCAGTTATTGGTTGCAGGGGCAGGAGGTTAATAGCCTCAGCGACGACGATCTAGCGACCCTGCGGAATCGATATCTGGGCTTTGTGTTTCAACAATTTCACCTGCTATCAAATTTGAGTGCCCTTGAAAATGTTGAACTACCAATGATTTACGCCAAAGTTCCAGTGGAAGAACGCAAGCAGCGGGCGGCCGCAGCCTTGCAACGGGTGGGGCTGGGGGATCGCTTAAAAAATAAACCAAATCAATTAAGCGGTGGGCAGCAGCAAAGGGTGGCAATCGCTAGGGCAATCATCAATCAACCTGCCTTATTACTTGCAGATGAACCAACAGGTGCGCTTGATTCAGATACCACAAAAGAAGTATTAGCTATCTTTGATCAATTAAATCAAGAAGGTATGACCGTAGTATTAGTTACCCACGAACACGATGTAGCAGACCGCGCTCAAAAAGTATTGTTATTTCGTGATGGCTGCATTGCAAACTAAAGCAACCATTGTTAGCAGGTGCTGTTAATCACCGTCGATTATGCCCCATACCCCTTATAAACTTTGTAGTTAACCACTTAAAAATGTTGAGCGCTCCAGCAAACCAATCTTTCACTGGTGTGCAGCTACTACGCGACCAGGCAGCCACCTTGTTTGAACGGGGCGGATGGCAAGTGCTATTTCGCTGTAGTGGTGGAAACCGCCTTAGTGCAACCCTTCTAGATCCCAGTGAGAGGCTGCAGGTAACCCTTGAAATTCCTTGCAGTGATGATGGCAGTGATTGGACCCTATGGCTGGAGGCCTGCTCCGAAATCCCAAGTACTGTGAGCGGCGCGTTAGCCCAGCCCATGGGTTTAAGGCAAATGCTGGATGTGGCCCGCTGGCTAGAGGGGCCCATCAGTGAAATTGAGCGGATGGCCCTCAAAGCAGAGAGCCAACTCGTACTTCAAATTGCAGGCACAGGGCCCAATAGCTAAGCCTGTGACCAAGATCACAAAAACTTGAGCTATTAATCAATGGCTAAAACCAATGCAGCAAATAATTTGATTATGCCCTCAAGCAATTCACCATGGCACGCCAACAAGCAACTCAATCACGCCCAGCACCCGTGCAACCAGACACACAATTACGCCCAGCAACCAACCGACCAAATCCAGCAATCAATTTAACCGGCACAGATAACGCCGATGTAATGCTTGGTGATGCAAATAGCAATACCTACAGCTCAGGAGCTGGCGACGATTTAATGTTTGCCTCAGCAGGTAGCGATAGCCTCAGTGGCGGCGCTGGCGCAGACATTGTTGATTACTCAAGAGTGAATGCAGATCTCACTTTTTCCCGCGGCGGAATTATGGCCAAATCAGGAGGCCTAGGTACAGATACAATTTCAAATTTTGATATTGAAGTAATTAAAGCCAACCCCAATAGAGTTAACACTATCGATGGCTCCACTGGCACCACGGCCTCATTAAATGTAAATCTTGCCAACAACTTGCTAACGATCAACAATTTACCTGGAATCGGTAGCGCCAGCCTCACTGTGGAACATTTTCAAAATGTTCGCGGCTCAGAAAATGCCGATATTATTACCGGTAGCAATGCCGAAAACGACCTTTCTGGTGGTGCTGGTGATGATTTAATCAGCGGCTTATCGGGAAGCGATAAACTAACTGGTGGCACTGGAAACGACACATTTAGCTTTGGCCGTGGCGATTCCTTACTAAACGGCTTTGATCGAATCACCGATCTACAAATCGGCGCAGATCAAATTGATGGCTTAGTTGCAAATAGTTCTGTTCGCAATTTTGGCTCTGTTGGCAGTTTAAGCGCAGCGGATCTAAGCCAAGTGCTGAATAATAGAAGCTTTGGTGCAAACCTTGCAGCCAGCTTTAGCCTAGGTTCAGGTGCTAGTGCTCGCACTT
>NZ_JAGQEK010000093.1 GCF_024346075.1 Synechococcus sp. Cruz CV12-2-Slac-r | reverse complement strand
TTACTTTGGAGCGTTTATATCTGTCGGCGCGTAGTGCTGGCAAGGTGCTACGCGTAGCTCGCACCATTGCCGATTTGGAAAATTCAGAAAAAATAGAAGCTGTGCATCTGGCGGAAGCACTCAGTTATCGCCCCTTGGACCGTAAGCAGGCTTAGTTGTAACCCGTTCCATATGTTTCAACCCATGCTTGCCCTTTTGGCCTGGTATCGCAAGTGAGCGAACCATCAGGGTTGCTATGGCAATTACTGCTACCAAGTTGGCTTTGGGGATCCCAAGGGTCTTGATCGTAAATAATTGATTGATTTAAAATTGTATTTGCATTGCAAGGGTTAGCAAAGCAAAAGGCAATTGAGCAAAAAAATCCCGATATTTTTAAACTCGATTTTAATGAAAAACGAATTACGGAATGCATCTAACTAGCGGCGTCTGCGACGTTGCTGAGCTTTCCGTTTGTATTTTTCCACCGGCGTTTCGTGGTGGCGCAGGCGTTTGAGGTCGGCAAAAATCCCCGCCTTAGACACCTGGCGTTTAAAACGCCGCAGGGCCGATTCAATTCCTTCGTTTTCGCCAACGGTAACCTGGGTCATACAGGGAAAGAAAAACGCACAAATATTGTGATAACCATATCAAAATGCCTACTTGGTTTCGGGCATGGTGTCTCGATATATGTACACATGGCCAAGGACGCGTTTCCCAAATTGGCGTCGCATCACCTTCCAGCCAGGTTCCATTTTTAATTCAACAAAGCCACTGCCACCGCCGCCGGCCCTGGCCACCAGAAGAGCCAAGCCATCGGGGCTGTGACCCATCAAAATCGCCTCCCCAGCCTGATGGGAAACCGTTAGCCGCATTGCCGGGCCGAAATCACGATTACCCACCCTCACGGAATAACCATTGCTATCGATGTAGCGATTGCAGATGCCAGTGAAATCAAATGTGCCCAGCAATGGATTCACAATTGTTGGCTTGTTGCCTTGGCGAGCAAAGCAGGGGCGGCGATCCCGCACCTGCTCGTAAATATTCAGCTGGGAGTTGCTTCCATCTCCAATTGGAGCGGCCACAAGAATGAAGCGATCAGCTTTCACCTCACCGGCTTGAAACAAACTGGCATCTGCTGGCAAACAGCAAATGCTGCTGAGGCCAGCAACCGCAGCTAGCAATCTTTTTTTGAAATTGCTTCTAGTAATCACAAACCATGGGCAGAGGGGCTGATCGTAGAAGTGCTTTGCCGTTTGCGAAAGCTGGCTTAGGCCGGAGTATTAAACCGAATAGCTACAAGAAGAGCTACGGCAGTGCCTGGTAAACAGGCCGCCAGAATGGCGCTAGTTAGCCCCACCCCTAGATCTGGCTCCCCGTAGGCCAATTCGAATACGCAGCCGGTGCTGGCGATGCCACTGATGCAGGCCAGGGCCAAAAACAATCCGGCAATCGGTTTCATCGGCATAGCTCAGTTCAGCGTTTGAACGTGGGAACGATCTAGGCCCAGCTTCTGCAATTCGGTATTAAGAGACAGTTCATCCGTTACACGATCTACAAAAAGCACCCCTTTTAAATGATCTAGTTCATGCAAAATGCAGCGAGCTAACAATCCATCGGCTTTACGGCGTTGGGGCCTCCCCAGTTCATCGCGGTAGTTGATCTCCACCCTGCTGGGGCGCACCACTTGTAAATAAACCCCTGGAATGCTCAAACATCCCTCCTCATAGGTATCCAGCTCATCGCTAATTGTTGTGATTTCTGGATTGATCAGCACAAGGGGGGGATTGGCAGCTTCTTCTGGGTCTAGATCGATCACGAGCAATTGCTTTTGCACCCCCACTTGAGGTGCAGCAAGGCCAATGCCTTTGGCGGCATACATGCTGCGCAACATATTGCGGGCTAACTCGCGAATGCTTTCATCCACCCGGCTAATGCGCTTAGCAGATTGCCTTAATTGATCAGCACCCAAGGTGTGGATTACAGGTGAATTTGGCTGCTCATCGCCCTTAGGCACCAGCACTGTGGAGTTTTGGCGCTCCGATAAACGGGCTAATGAGGCGAAATTAAGGGCCAATGCCTTCTGCTGTTCTTCCATTCATTCTAGGCAGCACTGGTAGCGGCAAATGACAACTCAAATCAATCTTCAAGCCATAGACGTGGTGGCCGCTTGCCTTGTGGTTAAAGAGCCCCTCTTAAGTGCCGGCCGCTTGTTTTGGGTAGAGCAACGACCCGCGGAAAAAAATCGCAACACCTTGATGCTTCAACTTGATGATTTGCCCCCTCAGGAACTAACCCCCGCCCCTTTTAATTTGCGCACTCGCAATCATGAATTTGGAGGAGGTTTATATGCCGTATCAGGCGATCAGGTGGCCTTCATCAACAGTGCTGATGGCGCTATCTGGCTACTGGAACTTGCCTTGGATATACCCCCTAAACGGATAACAGCGCCAAGGCTTGATCAGATAGGTGGTTTTGCTGATGGCTTGATCGATCAGGCAAGACAGCGATGGCTTGGGGTGCTGGAAACTGAAGAGCGGGATTGGTTGGTGGCGGTGCCTTTGGCCGGTGACGGTGCGCAACGTTTGCGAGGGGAAGCTGATTTCTGCGGCTATGCCGTTCTTTCCCCTGGCGGCAAAAAATTGGCTTGGCTCGAGTGGAATCTGCCTTGGATGCCGTGGGAGCGCAGTGAGCTTTGGTGCTCAACTCTGGGGGAAACGGGTGAACTGCTAGCTCCCCAGTGTGTGGCTGGCGGAGATAGCAACCCTCAATCTTTATTTCAACCCTTATGGGCATCTGAAGCTGAACTCCTTGTGGCATCTGATTGCAACGGCAACTGGAATGTGCAGCGCATCGCTGTTTTGGAAGGAAACGGCACTACAGCGATTTCAGAACCGATTTTTATGGGGCCGCGCCAGGCGGAATGCGCTATGCCCCAGTGGGTATATGGCATGCGAACCCTTGCGATCGCAGGAAAAAGCCTGGTGGCATTGTTTTGCGAAAAGGGCGAATGGCAGCTTTGCCAGCGGTTTTTAGATGCCAATAACAGCAGCCCATGGCAAACCATTGCCATACCCTTCAACGACCTTGCGGTGCTTACCGCTGAGGCGGATCGATTGGTTTGCCTCGCCAGTGGCCCCAAGCAGGCGGAAGGTGTTCTGCAACTTGAGCTCAAAACCGGGCATTGGATCCATTCCGCTTTGGGATTTGAGCGAGCTGTGGTGCCCAAATCAATTTGGTTTACCGGTGGCGATGGTGAGCAGAGCCAGGCCTGGTTTTACCCGCCTATGGGTGATTCTGCGAAGCCGGCACCGTTATTAGTACGCAGCCACAGTGGCCCCACGGCCATGGCCCGATCCGGCTTGAACTTGTCAAATGCTTACTGGAACAGCCGCGGCTGGGGCGTAGTAGACGTTAACTACGGAGGATCTACAGGTTTTGGCCGCCAATATCGCCAGAGGCTTGATGGCAAATGGGGCTTGTTGGATTCTGCGGATTGTGCAGCCGCCGCCAAGGCCTTAATTGCCAGTGGAGCCGCGGATCCAGCGCGCATTGCTATTGAAGGGGGCAGTGCCGGCGGATTCACCACCCTGGCGGCACTTATTAGGGAGCCGGTTTTTAAAGCGGGGGTTTGTAGGTATGCGGTGGCAGATGTGGAGGCCTTAGGGCAGCAAACCCATCGATTCGAATCTGGTTATGTGGGGCGCTTGATCGGGCCATGGCGTTGGCCGGGTGCTTCAGCGTTAACCAAACCGGTGCTGTTTTTCCAGGGGCTTCAGGATCGAGTGGTGCCGCCCCAGCAAACCGAAATGATGGTGAATGCCCTGCGGCGCGAAGGGCAAAGCGTAGAGGTGGTTTTTTTAGAGGCTGAAGGTCATGGTTTTCGCAGTGAGCTGCTGAAAGCCCAAATCCTGGAGAATACAGAGCGCTTTTTTAACCGCGTATTGCCTGCTGATCAAGACCCCTAAATCAGAAAGCGATATGCTTTATATAAGTAATTAAATGCTAGAAAATGGCTTTGCGTTCTTCATTTGCTCTAATTGCAGCAGCTACAGCATTAATTTCAGCTCAACCCAGTTTCAGTCAGGCTGGTATTGATAACAACCAGCAAAGGGCTGCAAATTTAGCCAGAGATACTGCGATAAAACTAAATGGCGGTTTGATTAAATACAGGCCAGCAGCATGCATGTTTGTTATTGGTGGCACCCCTTGCCTTGTAAAAAGCGACGCAAAGGGATTCCTGTTCCGCTTTGAAGGTGGCAGCCCTGCCTGGCAACAGTTGAAGCAACCCCCCACCACCCTTACCGAAATTTTGGTGGCCCCCGGTGGCCGTGAAGTGGTTGGCACCCCCCTAAATAAAATTCTTACCCCTGCAGCAAAGCCCTGAGGGCAGGGGCCCAGTTTTCGGTAACTCTTATTTTTTCGCGGCAAGTAAGGCTGAGGGCAATATTTTTCTCTTGATAGGCAGCTTCGTTACTAAACACTGTGTAGACGGGTTCAGTTTGGCTTGATTTGAAATACTCCACTTTTCCAGCAGCGTCTAGAAATAAGGGGTCACCGGTTTTGATTTCTTGCCAATCTCCCTTTAAGCGATCGGGGTGTAAGCAAGCCAAAGGGTTGCCGCCAACATCCTTTGGTATTTCAAGGCTACATAAATGGCGATGCACATTTAAAAATTTTGGCAAGTTCAGCTTCCCAGCTCGAGCTGATGTGAGCACATCTAGAAGCGTGTTGATCCCGATCCTGGTTTGCTTGCAGATTTTTGGGCAGATCACCCCTTGGGGCACCGGCCCCACTTCTAAAACCACCCCACAGGGCCAGGCCTGAATCATAAAACCGTTTTGCTTAGCATCAAAACCGTGGAGGTAAACGGGTAATCCCAGCGCTCCTTGGCAGGCTGCTGCGATGGCAAGATCCGCTTCACGATCTCCATAAATCACAAGGCAAGAACCCATCGCCGCAGTGGTGCTGTGCACGTCTATCACCACCTGGGCAGGTGCGCTGCCCTTGGGGCCATGCATTGCGAGCAATTCACGGGCCCTTAGCAGTTCTAATTCTTGGTTTTCAGGATCATCGAGCAGATTGCTGCTGAAACTGCGATTGAGATCTCGATTCACATATCGCTTGTTTTGCAGGTAGGCAGCGGGATTGCCAATCAGGCTCACCACTTCAAGCCCTTGTTTTTGCAATTCCCCCGGATGCTGCTGCCAATAGCTGTGCAACCAGGGGGCATTGCGTTCGTTGCCGTGGGTGCCAGCCACCAGCAAAACCTTTGCAACTGAAGAGTTTGCTACCACTCGTTCTACCGCTAGATGGTTATCCCACTTTGGCTAATTTTTTATCGGTTTTACCTACCCCTAGATCTCGCAGTTCTTGGGCTAAACCGTTCAGTACCTGTTTGGCATCTCCAAAAATCATTGAGGTATTTGGGCATTCAAACAAGCTGTTGCGGATTCCGGCGTAGCCAGCGCCAAGGCTGCGTTTCACCACAAAAACAGTGGCGGCTTCTTCCACATGCAGCACGGGCATGCCGTAGAGGGGGCTGGAGGAGTCGGTGCGAGCTTGGGGATTCACCACATCGTTAGCCCCAAGCACGATCACCACATCGGTGCGTGGAAAGTCAGGATTAATGCTTTCCATTTCGATCAGCTGGTCGTAAGGCACATCGGCTTCCGCCAAGAGCACATTCATGTGGCCTGGCATGCGTCCAGCCACTGGATGAATGGCATAACTCACTTCAATGCCGTGGCGTTCCAGCATTTGGGCTACTTCTTTAAGACTGTGTTGGGCTTGAGCCACTGCAAGGCCATAACCGGGCACAAACACAACCCTTTGGGCTTGCTCCAATGTCATGGCGCACTCCTCAGGGCTGCAGGAGGTAACACCGCTGTATTCCCCTTGATCTGCGCTTTTTGCACTTGATCCCCCCAAAGCGCCACCAAACAAAACACTCGTTAGCGAGCGATTCATGGCGTTGCACATCACTTGCGTGAGGATTAAACCGGCCGTGCCAACCATGGCGCCAGCAACGATTAGTAGTTCACTGCCCACCACGAAACCCGCTGCTGCTGCTGCAACGCCGGAGTAGGAATTAAGCAAAGAAATCACCACCGGCATATCAGCTCCCCCCACAGGCAGGGTTAGCCCCACACCCAACAAAAGAGATAACAATGCCAACGGCAGCAACGCAATGTTGTGGCCGCTGCACACCCACCAACCCAAAGCAATGGCGGCAACAGCAGTGAAGCCGTTCACCCAATGGCGAGCTGGCTGCAGCATCCAGGCGGGTGTTTGCAACCATTCCCGCAATTTGGCCATAGCCACGAGGGAACCACTAAATGTGATTCCACCCACCAAAACCGAAACCACGATCGAAACCAAGGCCAATAGGCCGGTTTGGGATGGCAGGGAAGCAGCGGCTAATGCCACTAACAATGAGGCCATCCCACCGCAGCCGTTGAAAAGGGCAACCAATTCCGGCATGGCTGTCATCGCCGCACGCTGGGCCACCAACACACCAAGCACGCTGCCCCCAATTCCGCCCGCCAGCAGCCAAGGCCAACCCTGCAAGCCCTGCTGAAGCAGCAATCCGAGCACTGCAATGGCTAAGGCAAGGGCGGCAAGACGATTGGCGGTTCGAGCTGAGCGCACCTTGCCTAGCCCCTTAATGCCAAGGGCTAGCAGCAACACTGCCACTAGATCGAGGGGAGCGTGGGTGAAGGGCAACCAGCTCAAATTGCTAAAGGATTCGGTGCTGATCATTGGTCGTTGCGGCGGCGGAACATGGCAAGCATTCGGTCGGTAACAAGGAAGCCACCAACCACATTGAATAGTGCAAACCCGAGGCTTAGGGCCCCCATCGCTTGCAGCAAAGGGGTTGGAGCTTGTGCGATTAGCACGATT
>NZ_JAGQEK010000092.1 GCF_024346075.1 Synechococcus sp. Cruz CV12-2-Slac-r | reverse complement strand
CCATCACAGCACTAACACCACATTGAGCAAGCAATAAACGCAACTCACTTCGCAAACGGAGGCGCACTTCCACATCCAAATTTGAAAAGGGTTCATCTAAAAGCAAGAGCTTGGGGCCAGGCGCTAATGCTCTTACTAAGGCCAAACGCTGACGCTGGCCGCCGGAGAGTTCGTGGGGGTAACGGCGTTGCAGTTCAGCAATGCCGAGCTGTTCTAAAAGCCACTTTGCCCGATGTAGATCTTCTTTTTTACGGCAGCCAAAACAAGCATTATCAAACGCATTTAGGTGAGGGAAAAGTGCATAGTCTTGAAAAACCATTCCCACCCCACGCCGCTCCGGCGGCAGGCAACGTTGGGGGGAAGAAATCTGATGCCCCTCCAGCTGCAATGTGCCTTTGCAGGGGCGTTCAAAACCAGCAATCAAGCGCAGCAAAGTGGTTTTACCGCAGCCGGAGGGGCCAAGTAAGCCGATTAATTCCCCTTGCTCTTGCTTAAAACTGATATTTTGCAATGCCCATTCACCAGGGCTGTAGCAATGCCAAAGATCTGTTGCTTCTAGAAACGCCATAGCACCATCAAACCGCAGCGGCGCACGCAGCACATAAACCCCTCACTGTGAGCCTGGAACTAAGTAGGCGAAAATTAAATTGAGCCGCTGCATCAGCGCCGGCTTGAAACACTTGGGCACTATCGAATTCTTCAGTTTTACCGCAAGCAGCGCAAATGAGGTGGTGGTGATCATTATTTTCAGCGCTAGCAAGCTCAAAACGGCGGCTTCCTTCTGGCAACTCCAGTTCCCGCAAAAGAGCCATTGAGGTAAGTAACCGTAAGGTGCGATAAACAGTGGCAAGTGATACGCGAGCATCACCTTTTAGTAGCTGCAGATGCACGTCTTCTGCGCTGAGGTGTTGGCCTGGCCCCAACCGCTCGAATAAATCAAGCACGCGCTGGCGTTGGGGAGTTAGTCGTTGGCCGCGATCGTGTAAGTCGTGGCGAAGCCCCCCCGATACCGCCACAACAAAAGGACCCTTTTCTCAACACTAGCTGTTATTGAGAGCGAATGGTTATGGGTTGATCCAGTTGAGCTGCAGCAGCCGTTAGTAATTCCGCCACAACACTGATCAGGCGATAACTGATAACCACTGCCAAAAGCTCTGCCTCTGGAAGCGATCCATGCAAGCGAGCTAATAAAACCAACTCAAAAACACCAATACCTCCTGGTGCTCCTGGCACCACTAAACCCACCAGCCAAGCAAGGGCAAAAGCGGCAAGCCATAGGCCAATGCCAAGGCTGTTGATACTGCTGAAACAAACTATGCAACAAGCAAAACCGCCAAAACGCAGCAACAGAAAAGGAAATTGCAAAAGCAAAGCTGCCCAGGGGCTGCTGAGGAGGGCTTGATCTTGCTTCAACTCATCGCTTTCCACCTCACCGCTGAGGTTCAGCAAAGCTCTTTTACTAAGTAATAAGCGTTCCAGCAAAGGATTCAACCAACGGGGCCGCAGCAACAGCAACGCAAAAGGTGATAACAAACCAAGACCCCCTTGCAAACCACCAAGAGGTAGTAAGCAAAGGGCAGCAAGCAACATCAAAAGGGGATCAAGTAGCACCGCCAGCAAGGCTCGCCTCGCCCCAACTCCCCGCTGCTTCAACCAACGCAAGCGGCCTGCCTGATGCCAGATTCCACCCGGAAGATATTTATAAATATTGGTGCGCATAAATAACAGCAACACCTCGATTAAAGGCAATGGCGATCGCAACCAATTCAGCAGAGCCCACCAGGCCAAACCGTTAAACCACTGGGCCGCAACCGTTGCAGCAACACCAAAAAGCAACAGCGCCCAACCCTGCTGATCAGGTGCCAATTCAAGAACTTGGTGGCCGTGGCGCCAAAGGGTAGTTAATAAAAAGCCAACACTTATAAAACCCACCAGGGGGCCGATTAAACGTTGCCAATTAGATATTGGCCTCATGGCGCAGTGAGGGCAGCCCTTAATTGATGCCAACTGAGCCCATGGGCTCGCGCAAGCCGGGCCAGCTCATCTGCTTCCACCTTCACCCGGCCTTGGGCTTGCTTTGCCAGCACGGGCCCCCAGGGGCTATCGAGGCAAACGCTTTCACGGCTTAATACCCAACGGGGTTCCAATCTTTCACGCAGGCCAAGGCTGCTGCAGTGTTGCCACCAAATTGCTCGCAACTCCTTAGCGAGATCAGGCCGGGCCAGGCAAGTAATTAATACCCCTGGGCGACCCTTCTTCATTTGAATCGATTGGCTAAAAACCTCTAAAGCACCTGCATCTCGCAACTGCTCTTGCAAAAAAGCGATTGATTCTCCATCCATATCATCTACTTGGCACTGCTGCACCAACAGCGTTTCAGAAGCAGCTTCCGGCTGATTTATTGAATCTTGGCTGGATAAATCTTGCTTTAAAGGCTGCCAAAGCCGCAGAAGATTGGGGCGATCGAGAGTGCGTTGCCCCAAGCCGATGCCAACACTGCCAGGTATGTGGGCGGGGGGGGCACAAAATTGCTTCACCCAAACACTGAGCAAGGCAATGCCGGTGGGTGTTGTGAGTTCACCAGCTGGAAAACCAGCACTGCTTGCAAGGGGAATCTGCCTCTGCTTTGCGATCTCAAGCACAGCTGGCACCGGCACTGGTAAGGGGCCATGGGCGCTGATTACCTCACCATGGCCAGCGGGAGGGGCGCTGGCAAAAAGATGATCCACCTTGAAATGCAATAACCCAGCACATACGCCCACCACATCAACTAAGGCATCTATGGCCCCAACCTCATGGAAATGCACCTTTTCCGGGGGGAGGCCATGCACCCAACCCTCAGCTTGAGCCAGCAGGCCAAAAACCGCTAACACCTTGGCACGCAATTGATCTGGCCAAGGGGCTGCCTCCAGCTGGGGCCTTAAATCACGCCATAGCCGATGGGGCGGAGAAGCTTCGAGCAGTTCCACATTGAGCCTTGTACCTCGCATCCCAGCACTGCTGCTCTTGCAAATCTGCAAACGAAAAGCAGCGCCAAGGCCAAAGGATTTAAGGGGCTCTAAAACCACTTCTTCTGGAAGGCCTTGGTCAAATAAAGCTGCCAACAGCATGTCGCCAGCCACACCGGTGGGGGCATCTAAATAAGCCCAATTATTGGTATTCATTAATGGCATTTAATGGCGTTTTGGTTTTTTAGACGCTCCGCCGCGGCGATCGCTGCGCTGGGGCATTGGCGCAATCACCTCCCAATGTTCAATTTGTAGTAATTCCCCCTGCAAGCGAACGCGTAGATCGAGGAAATGGCGCAAATGCTCCATTGAAATGTTGCCCTTGAGTTGCAATTTGAAGGGCTGGGGGCGGCTGCCATCAGCGCGGGGCAACTGACGAATTTTTATCACCACATCGCCGCTTTCTGGCTTGGTGAAAATCAATTCACCCCGCACAGAAAAAAATCCATCCCCCTCTGGCAATTGATCAGGGAGATCGGGATCATCGCTTGCCAAGGTGCGAGGTTCCCATACCCCCACCACCTGCAGGTGCAATTTTTGATCGTCTCGGCTGCGGGGATAAACAACCCAGAGGTGCTCATCATCAAGATTGAGGTGCCGTTTCACCAAACTCAATACGCGCCCAAGCAGCACCGCATCAATAGAAGAACCATCTGCTCCAACCAGGTTGCCGCGGGTAACGATGGCGGGCTCGATTGGGCAATAGGTGCCCCTCACGATCCCGATCGCCCGGAACTGCAGCGGCTCGGTAACCGGAGGAATCGGGTGCTGACGCATCAGAAAGGCAGAACCGCGTTGAATCACATTGAAATCTAGCGATGCCCCTGACACCGTTCCACCTAGACGGTTTACTGGATTAATTGCAAGCCTTTTTCTTGCTTAAAAAAACCGTTGCGGCGTTAGTAGCTATTTGCGTGGCTGGATTTGGCGGCTGGTGGCTAGGGCGCTCCGGTTTTGGCCTGGCGCCAGCAGAAGCGCCCCAAGCTGCCCTGCAGCGGCGCCGAGCGCCCCTAGAAACAAAACTGGCAAAAGGGGAAGCAACGGCAGAAGAGCAATTGCAATTACTGAAGTTAAGGCTTGCGTTAGGCGATCAAGATGGAGCTATTTCGCTACTGGAGCCGCTAAGTGATCAACGGCCTGAACAATGGAAATTACGGTTGATGTTGGCGGATTTACGCAGGCAGCAAAAGGATCAAGGCGGCGCTGAAAGGGAAATCCGCCAGGTGCTCAATGTGCAACCACTACAGGTAGAGGCTTGGCAGCAACTCAGCCAGCTACAGCTAAATCAAGGTAAGGGGTCAAAAGTAGAAGCTCAGTTACATAAAGCAGCAGTGGCAGCAAAAGGGAAACCAGAGGAATTAACTCTTGGCCTTTTGCTTGCTGATCTGCAACAGCGGCGGCAGCAAAAACAAAGCGCTGAAAACACCTACCGCAACTTGATCAATCGCTACCCGGAGGATCCCCGCCCACTGTTGGCATTGGCCCTACAGAAACAGGCGGCGGGGCAGGGGGAGGCAGCCGTTGCATTGCTAAGGGAAGCGCGGCAACGCATGCCTGAAGAATCACAGCTAGTGCTCGATCAAGTGGCAGCTGGTTGGTCTATGAAAAATCTACAAAAAGCGGCTCAAGGCCCCACGGGCAACACTTTGCGAGCGGGTGCAGCCGGCTTATCCAACTGACGCAAGGCCTCATCCACTGCATCTCTAGGTGAGGTGGCGCTGTCCATAGAGCTGGAATTACGCAAACGATTCATTAATTCCATCGGATTGGTTACGTCCAACAGTGAATTACTCGGTTTTGTGGTGCCGTAGTTGTAGAGGTTTTGCTCTTGGATACTTTCGTTTTTCGGATTTGCGAAAGCTGAATTAGAAGCCAGCAAGGCAAAAAGTGCAGCGGGTAGTGAAAGGCTCAATATGCAAAAACCTTGATTTGCCATCGATCAGCTATTAAGTGGAATCAGTTTAAAGGGCTTTTTCCGTGCGTATCGCCAGCTGGAACGTAAATTCAATCCGTAGTAGAGAAACCCATCTGCAGCGCTGGCTGCAAATGGCCCAACCAGATGTATTGGGATTACAGGAAACAAAGGTGGAAGATGCCCTGTTTCCCCATGAATTCCTTGAGAAAGCCGGCTATACAGCAGCCATCAGCGGCCAAAAAAGTTATAACGGCGTTGCCCTATTGAGCCGGCTCCCCCTTGAAGACGTGCGAATTGGCTTTGAAGCACTTTTACCAAGTGATCAAACGGCAAAGGAATTAGGGGAACAAAAAAGAGTGATTAGTGCTTCAGTTGCTGGGGTGAGGGTGCTGAATCTATATGTGCCAAATGGCTCTGATTTGAAATCTGATAAATACAAATATAAATTAGCCTGGCTCAATTGTTTAAACCGTTATCTGAATGTGCAAAGGCAACAAGGGGAAGCATTTTGTATGTTAGGAGATTTCAACATTGCCTTAGAAGATATCGATCTTGCTAATCCAGGCCGTAATAATGGTGGGATAATGGCATCGCTTCCGGAGCGGGAAGCGTTGCGGGGATGCATCGGCAATGATTTACAAGATGCTTTTCGCTTGTTTGAACCTGAAGGGGGCCATTGGAGCTGGTGGGATTATCGCTCAGGGGCCTGGGATCGAGATCAGGGTTGGCGTATAGATCATATTTATATAGATGAAGAACTGCAGCAAAGAGCGTTGAGTAGCATGATCCATAAAGCTGAAAGGGGCGAGCTAAAACCGAGCGATCATGCACCTATAAGCCTTGATTTATTTGATGAAGTAGCAGAAGAGAATGATGATTAAATCACCACCACATCCGCAGGTAGATCGAGATGTTGCAGCCTGCGGCTGGATTCAGCGCAACCCGCTGGAGTGGGAAATAATTTACCTGGGTTTGCCCGCTGCTCTGGATCAAATGCCTTGCGCACGAGCTGCATTGTTTCAAGATCAGCTGGATTAAACATCCAATCCAGAAAACAGCGTTTATCGCTGCCAATTCCATGTTCACCGCTAATACTGCCGCCTGCATCAACGCAAAGCCGCAGGATTGCTGCAGCCAAATCCTTCACCTTTCCTTTCACATCTAGCTCTGCTTGATTATAAAGAATCAATGGATGCAAATTACCATCACCGGCATGAAATACATTTGCTACGGGCAATTTATATTGCTTGCTAAGCAGATCAATCGCGGCAAGCACTTTTGGTAAAGCGCTGCGGGGCACAACACCATCTTGAAGGTAATAGTTGGGATATAAACGACCCAAAGCTGAAATTGCACTTTTACGGCCAAGCCACAGGCGCGCGCGATCCTGCGCAGAAGTAGCTCGTTGCACAGAGCGGGCACCGGCCTGAAGGCAGAGCTCACTGCATAAATCCATGCTCATCTCCACCTCGCGGCTACTGCCATCGAGTTCGATCAATAAGGCTGCAGCGGCATCCACCGGATAAAGCTCCTGATCGAGCATCAGATCCACAGCGCGAATCGTGAGGTTATCCATGATTTCCATACCCGCCGGCAGCACACCGGCAGCCGTAACAGCCCGCACCGCTTCTCCTGCTGCTTCCATCGAGCCGAAATCAGCCAATAGAACAGCCACTGCTTCCGGCTGGCGCAACAAGCGCAAAGTAATTGCGGTGGCGATCCCCAAGGTGCCTTCACTACCGATAAAAACACCGCGCAGATCAAGCCCAGGCATTTCCGCTAACGGCCCACCCAGGGTGGTGATAGTGCCATCAGGCAGCACCACCTCAAGTTCCAAAACATGGTTACTGGTAACGCCGTATTTAAGGCAGTGCACCCCGCCTGAATTTTCTGCCACATTGCCGCCAACGCTGCAGGCCACCTGGCTTGAGGGATCAGGGGCGAAGTAGAAACCATCACCACTCACTGCCCGCGTTAC
>NZ_JAGQEK010000091.1 GCF_024346075.1 Synechococcus sp. Cruz CV12-2-Slac-r | reverse complement strand
TTTTGCGCTGCAGCCAAAACTCTTACTTCTTGACGAACCATTTGGTGCCCTAGATGCACTTACACGTGGTCATCTACAAAGCCAGCTTATGGATCTTTGCCAAAATGCGGGCATTACAACAGTAATGGTTACCCATGATGTAGATGAAGCACTATTGCTTAGCGACAGAATAATTCTGCTTACAAATGGGCCAAAAGCGCACATCGGCCGGATCATCTCAGTACCCTTTGAGCGCCCCCGCTGCCGGAAAGATGTTTTAAACAATCCGAACTACTACACGTTACGCAACGAGCTGCTTGAATTTCTACACGATCAAAAAAAGGTGAGCAAAAGACAGAAAAAGAGCTTATCTATTAATCTGCAATCGACAATTTCAAAGGAAGCAAATTTACAAACAATTCACCTTGGTTATCTAGCAGGTCTTGATGCTGCGCCACTACTGGTGGCGAAACAAAAAAAACTTTTTGAGAAGTATGGCTTAAACATTGAACTACTCCAATGCCAAAGCTGGTGCGAGATTGATGATCTTCTTAGATTGGAGCGTTTAGATGGTGCTGCCCTTAGTGCTGCTCAGCCACTCTCAATGGCAGCAGGGGCGGTGGATAGCAAATCACTTCCAATGGTGGTGAGCCAAACCCTCAGCCGTAATGGCAATGCCTTGGTGCTATCAAGCAACCTAGGAATAAGCAACACTGAAGAGTTATTACATAAGCTGCGCTCGGGCGATGAATTGAGGCTGGGAGTTCCCGATCGGCTATCAATGGCTGAATTGTTATTGCGCCACTGGCTTGGAGCTCAAGGGGTTGATCCAGAACAGATTTCATGGCAACGCCGCAGCCCAATCACATTGCTAGCTGCTATGGAAGCAGATCTAATAGATGGCTTTGCGGCAGGGAAATTAAGAGCCTGTCTGGCAAAACATCGCGGCAGCGGCAAAGTTGTGCTCACAGATGCTTCAGTTTGGCCAAACCATGCAGAAAAAGTATTGGCATTCAGGGAGGCCTGGGTTGATAACCACCGCAACCAGGCTGTGGCGCTCACTGGAGCAGTGCTGGAGGCCGCAAACTTTTGCGATCAAGTAAGCAATAGAGATGAATTATTGGAGGTATTAGCAGCACCAGAAGCGTTTGGCCCACAACTTTTAACACCAATTCAAGAAGGTTTTAGTGATACTGAGCAGAGCTTAAATTTAAATGATGCCACGAGTTTACTGCGTTTTAATCGCTACTTTCTTGGCCAAGCCTGCTATCCAGATCCCGCAGAAGGGCTTTGGGTTCTTACTCAGCTTGCCCGCTGGGGAATGAGTGAATTACCTAGCCATAGGCAAGAATTACTGGATCGAGTTTACGACCGGCGCTTATTTCTTGAAGCCTGTGAATTAGTAGGAATTAATGACCAGGAACCAAGTAAAAGAGTATACGAATTAGCAAATGGCGAATATTTTAATGTAGATGATCCAATTGGCTATTTAAAAAACCTACCATTTTCTGCTCTTAATAGGAATTAAAAATGACATTATCTGAAGCTCAGGGGCTTGGGGTGGAGTTCCTGAATCTAGGCAAAATCTTTGGCAGTAAAGAAAGCCAAGTTGTTGTTTTACAGGAAATTAATCTTTCGGTGGCGCCTGGTGAATTTGTATGTGTAATCGGCCATTCCGGTTGCGGCAAAAGTACCCTGCTAAATACATTATCCGGCTTTGAAAAAGCAAGTTCCGGTTCGGTTTTAGTGGGTGACATTCCAGTTCAGAGCCCTGGTCCAGATAGAATGGTAGTGTTCCAAAACTATTCCTTGTTACCCTGGAAAAGCGCCTTAAATAATGTTGCTTTAGGGTTGCGAGCAATCAACCCAAACGATTCAAAAAAGAAAATACTTGCAGACGCTGAGGCAATGCTTGAAATTGTTGGGCTTGGTGATTCAATTCATCTCTTCCCAAATGAACTAAGTGGCGGCATGCGCCAGAGAGTTGCTATCGCACGAGCTATGGCCATCAAACCTCCAGTATTAATTCTTGATGAACCATTTGGAGCGCTTGATCCAATTACAAAAGAAGAATTACAAGAGGAGCTCCTAGCGCTATGGAGGCAGCAGCGCTGCACTGTATTAATGATTACCCATGATATTGACGAAGCTCTTTTCCTTGCTGACCGTGTAGTAATGCTCACCAATGGGCCTGCAGCAACGATCGGAGAAATTCTAGAAATTCCTTTTAATCGCCCCCGCGATAGAGACGAACTAACTCGTGATCAGCGCTACGGCAAATTACGAAACCGAGCTCTTGAATTTCTTTTTGAAAGCCAAGGTGAAGGTTCAAACTTGTCTTGAAATTGATACTGCAGCAGCCTTAAGTTCAGGCTGTTTCGAATAGGGGCAGCCCAATTCATGCATTAAACGATTTGCTTCGCAGTGGTTTTGTTGAGATGCCCCCCAATGCATTGGTAAAAACACAGTGCCCGGCCTGATCTTTTTAGATATCTGTACCCGAGCGCAAACCATTCCTCGCCTTGAGCGAATTTCAGCCCAGTCGCCTTCATTTAAACCAACATGCTCAGCATCAAGGGGGTTCACCTCTAAAAGCGCCTCGGGATGCTGTTGCATAAGTTTTGGCACCAATGCGGTGCGGGTCATGGTGTGCCAATGCCCCAGATAACGACCCACCGTAAGTATCAGGGGATAGGCATCACATGGAGGTTCAGCAAGTCCAAAAGGAGGATCCCACAACAAGCGAGCTCTGCCCGATTTAGTGGGAAAACGTTTGTCGCAATAAAGCCTGGCCGCGCCTCCACCTGGAAGGGTGTGCAAAGGAAAGGGCCATTGCTGCGGTCCATGATCAGCCAGTAAAGAGTGGCTTAAACCAGCCATATCGCATACTCGCCCAGTGGTAATAGCAACAAATTCAGCGTAAACATCACTGCTTTGGCTGTAATCAAAGGCAGAAAAAAATCCAAGCCTTCTGCCCAGTTCGGCAAAAATTGCCCAATCAGCTCGAGCTAGCCCTGGGGGATCACGGAAGGCCTGGCAAAGAGTTACGCGCCGTTCTGAATTGGTCATCACCCCTTGTTTTTCGCTCCACTGAGCAGCAGGCAATAACAAGTGCGCAACATCTGCGGTTTCCGTGCCGGCATAGGCTTCACTCAGCACCACAAAAGGACAGTTCTGAACTGCCGCGCGAACCCGATCTAAGGAGGGAAGGCTTACAAGCGGATTTGTTGCAGCTACCCACCACAAGCCAAGCTCACCTCGCTCCATAGCTTCAACTTGTTGCCACACATCTCTACCTGCTTCTGGAGCAATTGATCCTTCTGGAAGATTCCAGTGATGTTCAAGTTCAATTCGATGCAGTGGGTCTGTAACAGTGCGATATCCAGGCAAAAGCTGACTCAAGCCACCTGCTTCTCGCCCCCCCATGGCATTGGGCTGGCCTGTGAGGGAAAAAGGTCCTGCCCCAGGTTTACAAATTTGTCCACTAATAAGATGCAAATTAATAATTGCGCTCACCGTGGCACTACCTTCAACGCTTTGATTCACCCCCATAGACCAAGCGCTTAAAACCGCATCACTGGCTTGCCAATACTCTAATAATTTATGCAATTGTGATTCATCAATGCCACAAATATCACTTACTCGTTGCGGTGTATAAGCAAATAACTGATCAGTTAGCTCGGCGTAGCCGTGGGTGGCTGCAGCAACAAAACCATGGTCAATGATGTTGTTGCTTACTAACAGTTGAGCAATACCATGTAATAGAAACAGATCAGTGCCGGGTTTAATGGCCAAATGCAGATCCGCCTCTGAGGCAGTTGCAGTACATCGGGGATCCACAACAATAATTCTAAGATCATTGGGATTACGGCGTTTGCGTTTAATCAAACGTTGCCATAAAACAGGATGACACTCAGCTGTATTTGTGCCAATTAAAAACACCAGATTCGCCACATCTAAATCGTCGTAGCAACAGGGCGGGCCATCAGAACCAAGGCTGCGGCTATAGCCAGCCACTGCCGAACTCATACATAGCCGTGAATTAGCGTCAAAGTGATTGCAACCTAAATAACCCTTAAAAAGTTTTTGAGCAAGGTAATAGTCTTCAGTTAAGAACTGACCAGAACCATATACAGCCAATCCAGAAGGGCCTTTTGTAGCCAGAATTTTTTGAATCTGTGCAACTAATAGCTCAAAGGCCTGATCCCATGAGATGGGGGTAAAAGGCTGGTCAAGTTGTTCTCTCCATAGGGGCGCAGTGAGGCGGTTTTGGTGAAGGGTGGCCCCAATAGTGGCGCCTTTAACGCATACCTGGCCAAGAGAGGAGGGGTGCTTGCGATCACCCCGAGCACTCCATGAAATGGAATTTGAAGCTTCTTTAGGTGGAAATAATTCAAGACCACAGCCAACACCGCAGTAGGGGCATTGCCCTAAAAAGGGTGCGGGGCTAGTTACCACTTTCGATAGGGCAAGAATTTGCCATTCATAGTTATCAGCACACGATCACCTTTAGGATCTTCCTCTTTATCAACTGTGAGGCTAAAATCTATCGCAGACATAATTCCGTCACCAAACTTTTCTTGAATTACATCTTTCAATGGCATGCCATAAACTTGCATAATCTCGTAGAAACGATAAAGCAACGGGTCGGTTGGAATTACCGGATCTAATCCACCCTTAACAGGAAAAGCCATAAGTTCGCAACTCATTTCAATTGAATTATCGTTTTTTTCTAAACCCAAGGCTTCAAGTAATGCTTTTGCCTCCTGCTCAGATGCAGTTGCCTGGCCATAGATCAAGCTTGCTACCCACACCTCATCAACACCTAACTTTTCGCCTAAATCAGCAAAACTTAAGCCAAGATTGCGTTTAGCCGCCAGCAAAGTAACCGTGAGCTGGGATTGAGCCATGGCACACCAGAGATGAATCGAGTTAACCCTATGAATTCCGAAGAGCTATCCCGGCAGCCGTTGCTACAAAATCCACCCCTGCGTTGCTGCCTACTAAGCGGAGGCAGCAGCCGTCGTATGGGGCAAGACAAGGCCCTATTGGCTCACCCTGAGGGAGGCACTTGGTTGGAGCGCAGCCTGAAACTGCTTGCTCAATTGCAGGCGCCAATCACATTGTTCAGTTGTCATCAAGCCCACCTGGAAATGGGCTCAACTATGGAGCTGGTAACTGCAATTCCAGAAGATCCCCCCTGGGAGGGCCCCCTGTTAGCTCTACATCGGTTGATGCAAATCCACCCGGAGCAAACGTTGCTGCTGTGCCCCGTAGACATGCCTTACCTAACCTTCGGGGCGATCAACAGCTTGCTAGAGAAAGCTAAGCGAAAGCCAAATTCACTTGTTTTGGCCCATGATGGTGAACAACTGCAACCCCTCCTTGGCGTTTATCCGAGCAACGCTGCCATTAGCAAGAACCTAAACCAAACCATAAATACTGGTGAACGCAGCCTTATGGCCTGGCTAAAACAATTAGCTAAGATAGTTTTGCTGCTCGATGCAAAGGCAATTCGCAATATCAACTATTCACAGAAAATCACAACCTATTATGAATCCTGGCAATAACACCAAATCGTGAGTGGCGTTGCACAATCTCTACCGCTAATTTTCGGCCTGGAGCACAGGTTAAGGCCAAGGATTTGACCCTATGACCCAATTAGACCAACATTGCAGACCGATTGGAGTTTTACGACTATCCCTTACGGCCCTTTGCAACCTTGCTTGTCCCTACTGCCTTCCAGATAGCAAAGAGCCATTGGGTTTAATCAATCTTGAGCAGCGCTTAAAAATAGTGAAAGCTGCCGTTGAACTTGGTGTTCACAGCTTGCGGCTAACGGGCGGTGAGCCACTGTTAAATCCAGACCTTGAAGAACTGATAACCGCAATCAATCCACTACGAAATCAAGGCTTAAGCGACATAGCGCTAACTAGCAACGGATTCCTACTAAATGGCGAGCGGGCCCATCGCCTGCGCAAGGCAGGATTAAATCGGATCAGCCTTAGCCTTGATGGAACCACAGCAGATTCAGTGGCTCGCATGGCTGGGATTAAACATGGCGAATTACATCTGGCCCAGGTGTTGGCAGCCATTGGCCATGCCCGTTCAGCAGGCTTTGATCCAGCCAAAGGTGACCTAAAACTAAATGCTGTTATTGAAAAGGGAAAAAATGACAACCAATTGCTACCCCTAGCAGAATTAGCAAGAAACGAAGGCATTGAACTACGTCTTATTGAATACATGGATGTGGGTAACCGCAACGGCTGGCAGCCAGAAGCTGTTTTAACAAGTGCTGAAATGATTGCGGTTATAAATAAGCAGTGGGCCCTTGAACCACTTAAAAGGAGATCAGCCACCACAGCAAAGCGCTGGCAATATACAGATCGCAAGAGCTATTTGGCAACTATAGCTTCTATTAGTGAACCTTTTTGCGGCGATTGCAACCGGCTTCGGGTAACTGCAAATGGCATTGCTTACACCTGTTTATTTGCAAGCCAAAACAGTGGCTTAGATTTACGTGATTACCTACAAGCAAACAGTTGTTCCGGCGACCTTAAAGAAGCAATTGGCAAACTTTGGGGTAATCGAAGCGATCGCTACAGCGAACAACGGGAGCAACAACTTAAAAGTGGTAGCCGTAAAGCACCAGCTGAGATGGCATTACTTGGTGGCTAATAAAAGCTATTTAACTATAGCAATGAATTCCCAAAAGCTTACAACCAGCAATAGCTAATACTAGCGCCAACGTATAACGAATCCATTTTACCGGCAAATAGGAGCTGCCTAAGTGCGATCCAATTGCCCCTGAAATAAAAACTACTGGAAGCCACAGAAGCATGGGTCCACGCAGCAACTCAGCGGCCGCAGTTGGCTTTGAAAGCAGCAAACCGGCAAAGCCAGCCAAGGAGTTAAGCAAAACAAATAAAACTGATACCGCTGCTGCTCCGCGGGTATTGCACCAACGGGTAAACAGTAATAGTG
>NZ_JAGQEK010000090.1 GCF_024346075.1 Synechococcus sp. Cruz CV12-2-Slac-r | reverse complement strand
GGTGGCCTACAAGGTGAGCCGGTTTACGGCCCTGATGGCGAGGCGTTTGTTGCGTTTCCAGGTAGACCACATTTCGCCTGTGAATTTGGTTTTGGGAGAAAGATTGGTGCCTGAATTGCTGCAGGAGGAGCTCAAGGTGGATAAATTGGTGGAAGAGGCATTACCTTTGCTTCGAAATGAGCAGGCCCGCAACAAAATGTTGAGTGGTTACGGGCGATTGCGGGCATTACTTGGCGAACCGGGTGTTACCCAAAGGGCTGCAGCACTCATACTTGATGCAGTTGTTAAATCTTGAAAATAAGTGCTTAAAGGATTTGCTTGCTTCCTAGGAGCTCTTTTGCTTTTTATCAGCAGCCCAGTGCAGGCGGCTCCTATCAATGAAGCAGTGCTTGCGGGGGGCTGTTTCTGGTGCGTTGAACACGATTTAGAAAAGCTACCTGGAGTGCTGGATGTGCAGAGCGGTTATGCCGGTGGCGATAAGCCAAATCCCACTTACCAAGAGGTGAGTGCAGGTGGCACCAACTACGTGGAGAGTGTGAAGGTGCGTTTTGATCCAAATAAATTGAGTTACGAAACCCTTTTGCGCTCCTTTTGGCGCAATGTTGATCCCACCGATGGCAGCGGACAATTTTGCGACCGGGGTTCTTCCTATCGACCGGTGATTTTTGTTGCTGATGCCGATCAACAGAAGGGGGCAGAAGCAAGTGCTGCAGCTGCTAGAGCGGAATTAGGCAGCAAAAAAGTTCTGCGGGTGGCGATTGAACCGCTTAAGCGCTTTTGGCCTGCTGAGAACTACCACCAAAACTACGCAGAACTAAATAAGCCTAAATACAACTTTTACCGCTGGAGTTGTGGCCGTGATGCCCGCCTCGATGCTGTGTGGGGAAAAAAAGCTCGGAAAGGGCTTATGTGGTCTTCCCTACCGTTAAAGCCAGGGGGACAGCGCTAGGTTTGACTTGTTGAAGAGGTAGGCATGTATTTACTGCTTATTCGTGAAGGGTTGGCTACCCGGTATGTGGGTCCTTACGACAGCCCAAAACATGCAGCAGACGATCTAGATCGTTTGTTGGCTGATTGCGATGCCAAGGCCCGTTGGCAGATTCATGAGTTGCAATCGCCACAATTTCGAGGCTTGCGGCAGTTAGCGGCGGGGATGGCCGCGGAATAAACCGCTTTCCACCATTAAGCCAACCCCAGCATTAACGCAGATCAAACTCAAGGTGCCAAGCCAGAACCAAGGTTTTGCTGGATAGGCCGCACGCCTCATTACCGCTTCTCCAAACAAGCAAAGCCCCATGGGTAATAACAGGATTCCTGATTGAGCTTTTAAGTACCAACCCCACTTCGACCAACCACGGCGTCCGTTACTTTCCATAAATTTCAACAACAACTACTTACCCAGAGTGGCACTAAAAGCTTGGCACCAGTTCACTAGCAGACGAACACCGAAACCCGTTGCTCCAGCTGGATCTGGCCCTTTCCCTTTTTCATTCCATACCGGTCCGGCGATATCTAAATGAGCCCATGGAATATCGGCATCAACAAATTCCTGCAGAAAAAGTGCCGCTGTGATCGCGCCACCGGGCCTTGGGCCTGTGTTTTTCAGATCAGCTAAAGAACTTTTTAACCCGTCTTTATAAGACTTTTGCAGTGGCATACGCCAAAGGGGCTCCCCTGCTGCCCTGCCTGCCTCCAGCAATTGTTGAGCTAATTCGTCGTGGGGGCTCCATAACCCAGCAATTTCATCTCCTAAAGCCACAACACAAGCGCCGGTGAGGGTAGCTAAATCAACAATTGCATCAGGCTTCAATGCTGAGGCATAAACAAGAGCATCAGCGAGGGTAAGGCGCCCTTCTGCATCTGTGTTGTTGATTTCAATTGTTTTGCCATTTGAGGCAGTAATAATCGCCCCTGGATGAATGGCTTCAGCGCTCACCATGTTTTCTGTTGTGGCACTGATTATGTGAATTTCAATCCCCTCAAGCCGCAGTTCCGCAAGGCTGCGGGCCGCTCCGAGCACGGCGCCGCAACCGCCCATATCAAATTTCATCAGTTCGATTTGGCTGCCACCGGTTTTGAGGTTGTAGCCGCCCGAATCAAAACTGAGCCCTTTACCGATCAATACCAGCCGATGTTGAACAGCCCCCACTGGCTTGATTACTAAATGGATGAACCGTGGCGGGATGCAGGCCCCTTGCGCAACGGCAAGAAAAGCTCCCATCCCCTTTTGCCGGCAACCTTCTTCATCAAGAACAGTGAGTTCTAAATCAAATTCATTTGCCAGGCTGCGGGCAGTGGCTTCAAGGCTGAGGGCGTTAACCAGATTTGGGGGCCCACCCACCAGTTCGCGGGCTAATTCCACTCCAGCGCATATGGCCAGCTGGTTTTCCAGTTCCGCTTCTTGAAGCTCGTTCAGGCCTAAAAGCCAACAGCTGTTTGGTTTGTTGCGTGGTTCAGGTTCGCTGCGAAAGCGATCATCTTTAAACAATGCGAGCCTTGCGCCTTGCACCAAGGCCGCGGTTGCTTCCTCTGGGGCAAAACCTTCCAGCGGTAAAGAAAGCCCTAGGGCCTCAACGCCACTGCCAACACATGCTTTGGCTAATTTCGCTGCAGTTGAGCGAAGGGCGCGGCCATCAAAATTTTCTGGTTCGCCAAGGCCTGCCACGATTAAAAAACTTGGCTTCTGCCCTGGCAGGGTGAGGCAGATCAAATCACCAGACTTTGCTTTGAATTCACGCTGTTGCAGCAATGCAAGGGCATTTATTGCGATCTCGGGTGCTACGGCTTTAAGTTGCTCCTGCCAGTGGCCGCTGAAGAGGCCGATACCGAGTGCATCGCAGGAAAGCTCCGCAAAGGGGCTAGTGCTGCAGCGAAAATCCATTGATAGCAATTAACGTATGGCGCGATCGTAAGAGGGAAGGGGGCTCAACTGTTCTGGAATGGGGTTTGCCAGCGCTGACGGCATTCTTTATTAAATGGGGGTTGCCAGAGGCGAATTTGCTCTTGTTCCACCTGGCGGCGAGCCCGGGTGCTGCTGGGGGCATCGCACCAAAAACGAATGCTCAGCTGGGCTTTCTGGCCACAGCGCACTAAGCCTTCCCCGTAGGCAGCTAGGTAGGCCTTGCAATCGTGTTCCCCTTTCCAGCGCCGATCAGCGCAGCCGGTTTCCCCCAAATAAAGCAGCAGATCATTCGCCGCCCCGAGGCTGTGGTCGTATACGAAATAAAGCGCTGCTCCCCGCTGAGGCGGCTGCGGCCAGCGCCAGAAATGCAGGTGTTGAGCTGGCAAAAGCAAAGGATTTGGCACTGGGTTGCGGGCTGGCGCTATTTCCAGTTCAAATAATTGGTATTGGCCTGGCTGGCACTCTTGCTGCTGTTGATACTGCTGCTGTTGGTGTAGCAGCACCCGGGTTTGCCAGGCCCGTAAAACTTCTGGATTTAGGGCTAATTCTGGTTCGCTGCTGCAACTGGCTGGGGCAGTGAACAAGTTGGGTTGGTGGATTCTGTTCATGGGCGAGTGCTTGGTAATGCCGGCCCGCTGCCCTGGCCAAAGCTCACCCTGCCAATTAATGCTTCCACCACTGCTGCTGGCAGGCCTAAGCGATCTTGCAGATCCGCTAGATCGCTGAAGGGTCTGCGTGCCCGTTCCCTGAGTAAGCGCTTGTATCTTTCCGGATTAAACACCTCAAGAGCAATCAATTCCGCTGCTACAGCACTATTCAGATTTATTGGTGGCTGGCTAGGGCTTGGCGGTTCGCTATACCAACGAAAAAGCAAATGCGGCTTCCATGCTTCCAGTTGAGCTGTTGATAGCTCTAATAATTGAGCAAGATCTGCTACCCCACTTAGCTGTACTCCCCCCTGTTGCAAGCGCAGTAGTAATTCCGCTTGGCTGTTATTACAGCCAGGCAGTTTGAGCCAATCGTTCAGGCTTGCCCTGTTCACATCAATCAGCCAAGGGGTTGGAGGATTGATTTTTTTGCTTGGTTGCTTCAAAACCCGCAACATCTGGCGGGCGAGAGGATCCAGCCAGTGGCCCTGCGCCATAGGTGGTTTTTGCCAATATGAACTTGGGCTAAGTATCGGGGCGGCGATCCGCCCTGGCCAGGGGGGTAGGGCCGCCCAGAATGGCGGCTTAACTCGGCAGCCTATGGGCTTTTTTGAATCCGAAATCGTGCAAGATGAGGCAAAGCGCCTCTTTGCTGATTACCAGTCGCTGATGCAGCTGGGCGGCGAATACGGAAAGTTTGACCGTGAAGGTAAAAAACTTTTCATTGGCAGAATGGAAGAACTCATGGATCGCTATCGCGTATTTATGAAACGTTTCGAACTATCTGAAGATTTTCAAGCAAAACTCACAGTAGAGCAATTACGCACTCAATTGAGTCAGTTTGGTATAACCCCAGAGCAGATGTTTGAACAGATGAATCTCACCCTTGAGAGGATGAAAGCCCAGCTTGAGGCCGAATCTTGACAGTTGCAAGCATCCCTAACTGGTTTAGCCGCGGAGTGGCTGATCTCTTTCCAGCCGACGCTGCAGAAACAGCTCTACAAAACAAACCGTTGCGGGTAAAGCTTGGAATTGATCCCACCGGCAGCACTATTCACCTAGGCCACTCAATACTGTTTCGTAAATTGCGGGCCTTTCAAGATGCCGGCCATACAGCCATATTAATAATCGGTGATTTCACTGCGCGGATTGGCGACCCCAGCGGTAAAAGTGCCACCAGGGTGCAACTTAGTATTGAAGAGGTAGAGGAAAATTCCAACACTTATCTACAACAACTAGGGCAGGGCCAAGATCCGAATTTATCCCTTTTGGATTTTGATACTCCGGGCCGCCTTGAGGTGCGCCGTAATAGTGAATGGCTTACAGATTTAAATTTGCCAAAAGTTATTGAACTTTTAGCTTTAAGCACGGTTGGGCAGATGCTTGCCAAGGAAGAATTTGCTAATCGATATGAAAATGGCACTGCGATTTCACTCCACGAATTTCTATATCCGCTGTTGCAAGGCTACGACTCAGTTGCGATCAAAGCCGATCTGGAATTGGGGGGCACAGATCAAAAATTTAATGTGGCAATGGGTAGAGATTTACAGCGGCATTTTGGCTTAAAACCTCAACTTGGCCTGTTGCTGCCAATTCTGCCCGGCCTAGATGGGGTGCAGAAAATGAGTAAAAGCTTGGGCAACACCGTGGGCCTTACGGAAGATCCCCTATCGATGTATTCAAAGCTAGAAAAAGTTCCTGATGCGGTGGTGGAAGAGTATTTAACCCTTTTAACTAATTTGGATTTGGCTGCTTTACCAAATAATCCACGGGAGCGTCAAAAGGCGATGGCTTTAGAAATAACCCGTTTGCGCCATGGACCCGAGGCCGCCGCTGCCGCCCAAGCTGATGCCGCAAACCTGGTGGCTGGAGCTGCTGGGAATGGGGCAGCAGCGGCGGAGGTGCCTGAGGTTTCACTTGGGGCTGTGAATTTTCCAGCCAAGGCCTTTTATTTGCTAAGCGCCGTTGGTATTTGCAGCAGTAGCAGCGATGCACGCCGGCAAATAATTGGCGGCGGGGTGAAGTTGGATGGTGAAAAATTGAGTGATCCCAACCAGGAATTCCAAAGTTCAACTGAACTAGAAGGCAAGGTATTGCAATTGGGCAAAAAGATATTTCGCAGATTTGTTTAAAATACTTTCATTTAAAATATTTTTATTTAAATTCCATGGATTTTAGTAATTCCGCAAACCATATCATCGTTGCCCTAGACGGCATGGATCCTCGGCAAGCAATCGAATTTACCGCTGCTTTGCCAGGCCTGCGCAGAGTAAAAGTTGGCTTGGAATTATTTATGTCTGGGGGCTCTGCAGTGGTGGAACAATTGCGCCATCAAGGTTTGGCCGTTTTTCTTGATCTCAAGTTTCACGACATCCCGGCCACAATGGCTGCGGCTTGCCGTGAGGCGGCCAGTTTTGGGGCTGATTTGATCACAGTGCATGCTGCTGCAGGCATTGAGGCATTGGCAGCAGCCCAGCAGGGGGCTGTGGAGGGAGCCGCTGCAGCGGGTTTGCAAACACCCTCCCTATTGGCGGTAACGGTGCTTACGAGTTGGGATCCTCTTTATTTCAAAGAGCAGTTGGCGATTAGCGAACCCGTAGATCGATATGTGCATCGATTAGCTCGCTTAGCAACTGTTGCTGGCATCGCTGGTTGTGTTTGCTCTCCCCTTGAAGTTGCAAGTTTGCGAGCTGCACATCCGAAACCATTTGTTTTGATTACCCCAGGCATTCGCCCTATCGGTTGCAACAAAAATGATCAGCAACGGGTACTTAGCCCCAGCCAAGCATTAGCGGCCGGTGCAAGCGCCCTAGTTATCGGCAGGCCAATTACCAAAGCGGAAGATCCAGCAAAAGCTTTTAATGAATGTTGCCGGAGTATTGAAGAAATCTGATAATTAAATTTTAAGCAACAGTTTTACGCGGCTAAGGGCATATTGGGAATCAAGTTGCAATAAAGCTGTTCAAGAGCATCAATATTGGCTTGAAGTGTGTAGCGCTCTAATACTCGTTCGCGGGCTCTTCTACCTAATTCTTTGCTCAAGATTGGTTGCTCCCGCAGCACTGGCAGCAATGTTCTTAATTGGGTTGTTACTCCTTGGGTGCTGATCACAATCCCCGCGCCACCCTCCAGCACCTCGCCATCGGCGCCGGCATCGGTTGCTACGCATGCTGTACCACTTGCCATGGCCTCAAGTAATGCAAGCGATAAGCCTTCAACAAGGGATGGCAACATAAAAACTTCCGCCACTTGCAATAAAGCAAGCCTTACTGCTTGGTCTGCTTCGTAGCCCCACCAGATCACATCATCGTTGCTGTAGTTGGCTTGCAGCGCTTGGCGCAATGGTCCATCACCAACCACCACAAGAACGCAGCCGGGCAGTTGCACTAATTTCCAGGCCCGCAGCAAGGCCTCTACATTTTTTTCTGTTGCCAACCTGCCCATATAAAGGAAGACCCGTTTACCTCTAAAGCGTTCGCTCAATTGGGAAACACCAGGCCGCCAAATATTTGGATCCACCCCATTTGGAATAACAGCAAGGGTGCTTTTAGCAACACCAAGGCGGATTAATAGCTCCGCCTGCAGCTCTGAAAACACCACC
>NZ_JAGQEK010000009.1 GCF_024346075.1 Synechococcus sp. Cruz CV12-2-Slac-r | reverse complement strand
ACAGTAACGGTGGCATTTGCTTGCTGAAGCATCAAAGCCATCGGCTGGCCCACCAAAATGCTGCGGCCCACCACCAACGCCCTCACTCCCTCTAGGGGGATTTGAGCTTCTTTCAAAAGGGCCATAACACCGGCAGGAGTGCAGCTGCGGGGCCCTGGCTCCCCCCTCAGCAACCGCCCCAAATTGAGCGGATGTAACCCATCGGCATCCTTAGCGGGATCTAAAACTTGCAATAAAGCCCTGTCGTTTATTGATGCCGGCACCGGTAGTTGCACCAAAATTCCATCTACGGCAGGGTTTTTATTTAGCCGTTGCAGTTCTGCTTCCAGTTCTGTCTGGCTGATATCAGCTGGCAGATGACAACCAAAACTGATGGCGCCAATGCGGGCACAGGCCTTTTCTTTGTTTGCCACGTAGACGCCACTGGCTGGGTCGTTGCCAACTCGCAATACAGCCAACCCAGGTGGGCGAATCCCTTTGCTTAAACCTGCGGCGATAGAAGCCGCCAAAGTGGATTCAAGCTGCGCCGCCAGCAGGCGTCCATCTAAGCGTTGCGCCGCCATGGCAATTGCAGGAGCTAGCGTCAGTTTGACGGTTAGTGCGTTGGTGGCTCCAGTTTTGTTGGAATGGCTCCAAAAGCAATGGCTCCAAAGGCAGTGGCTCGCAAGGCAGTGGCTCCAAAGGCAGTGGCTCAAAGCTGAAAATTTTTGGCGTCGCTGGTTGCGCCAGGAGATGCCATGGCGCTTGCCTGTGCGCTGGACAAGCCAAGACGGCTTGCTGCTGCTGCTTGGCTGCATGTTGGTGGGGTTGTTATCGGCCTGGCCCTGGCTGGTGCAGCCCACATTGCGGCCAGGGGTGCCAGCACCGTTTGAAGTGCGAGCCCCCAGCAACAGAACAGTTGTTGATAGCGAAGCTATGCAGCAACGCCGCTCTCAACTCGGACCGCGCATACAGGTGCAAATCAGCGATGCCGCTGCCAGTCGCCAACTTCAAGAAAGGCTTGAGCGCCTGTTGCAGGAACTGTTGAGCAGCAGCAGGGGGGATGAGAAACAACTGCCCCCAGTAAATCTCAACCCTGGTGAGCTGCTTTTTCTAAAAGATTCAGCCCCCCAAACCCTGCAAAATTGGAGCCAGGAACTACGGCTAGCCCAACAAAAAATGTTGGCACAAGGGGTAGTAGCAACCCTCGCCCCTGGCCAACTACTTCAAGCCAGCTGGCTACAACTTGGAAATCTGCCCGAACCAAACCGCCGCCTTGGCGCGAAATTAATTACAAGCTCTCTGCAGGGCAACACCAACCTGCGGATCGACAACAACCTCACCCAACTGCTGCTGAATGATTTAGTTCAGCAAAAAGGTATACCAAAATTTCAAGTGCGCGCTGGGGAAGTAATTACCCGTCGCGGCGAAGCCATTAGCCAAAGGGCCTACGACGTTCTCGATAATTTCGGCCTAATCAGCCGTCGTGTTGCTCCACAATTATTTCTACAGCGTTGGGCAGAAGCCAGTTTTGGTGCAATTTTATTGCTGCTGATCTGCCGCCGCTGGAAACCAAGCTTGGAGGTATCCCAGGCGTTTTTGGTGCTGGGAAGCCTTGCCCTTGTGCAAGGGGCAAAACTTTGGTTTGGCGCCTCGGCAAGCGCCCTTGCTCTTCTGGTGCCCCCCAGCGTTTTATTGGCGGAGGGCCTCGGACCCGCCTGCGGGCTTAGTTGGCTGGCCTTAGCAACACTGTTGTGGCCAATCCCATTGAGCAGCATTGGGACAGGTCGCATGCTGGTGGCAGCTGGGGTGGCAGTGGTGGCAACGCTGCTGGCGGGCCGCCAGCGCTCCAGGGGAGAAATGCTGCAAAACAGCGTTTTATTAACCGTTGCAGCGCTGTTGGCGCAGGCTTTATGGCTGCAACTTCAGGGGCGGGCCCCGGGAGGTGAGCTACTGGCGGAGGGGATATTGATGGGGGGACTGTTGCTACTGGGGTTATTGCTGGCCCCATTTGTGGAAAACCAATTTGGGCTTGTTACCCGTTCACGGCTACTAGAGCTGAGCGATCTACAAAGACCCCTGCTGCGCAAATTGGCATCAGAAGCACCTGGCACCTTTGAACACACCTTGATGATTTCCAGCCTGGCGGAAGAAGGGGTAAGAGCAATTGGCGGCGATATAGATCTTGCTAGAACAGGATCTCTTTATCATGATATTGGGAAACTACATGCGCCCCAATGGTTTATTGAAAACCAAAGTGGTACCAATCCCCACGAGCACCTAAACGATCCTTGGCGCAGCGCTGAAATTTTGCAGGCCCATGTAGATGAGGGGCTCAAGCTTGCTCAGCGCTACAAGCTGCCAAAACCAGTAGCAAATTTCATTCCAGAACATCAAGGCACCTTGCGAATGGGGTTTTTCTTGCATAAGGCCAGGGAACAAAACCCAAATGCCAGCGACAAGCCGTTTCGCTACCGCGGCCCAAGGCCCCAATCAAAAGAAACAGCAGTGCTGATGTTGGCCGATGGTTGCGAAGCAGCCCTGCGCTCAATGCCCCCCGAAACAAACGAAATAGAAGCCCATTCCGCCGTGCGGCGAATAATTCAGGCCCGGCGCGATGACGGCCAGTTAAGCCTTAGCGGCCTTGAAATAGCTGAGCTCGAGTTACTGGTTAAGGCATTTGTGCAAGTGTGGAAACGCATGCGCCACAGACGCATCCCATATCCAATTCCAGCTCGCAAAACATTTAGTAGTTAAAGAATAACTAGCAACCAAATCACCCCTTCACAGCATCGCCGCTAGCGCTAGGCAATATAAAACGTTGAAGCAGAACAAAAATAAGAAGTACTGGCACGATAGATACTATTGAGCCGGCAGCGAGCAAGCGCCAATCCAAAGAAAAACTACTTGAAAGTTGCTGCAAACCCAATGGCAAAGTATAAAGATTGGGATCGTCTAAAATTACCAAAGGCCATAAGAAATCACTCCAAGTTCCAATAAAAACCAGCATTCCTAAAGTAATTAAATCTGCCCGAGCCGCTGGGATTAACACATTCCACCACTCGCCAACGGGGCTACAGCCATCCATCCGAGCTGCCTCCTCCAGCTCAACTGGCACTGCAAGAAAACTCTGACGCAGTAGAAATATGCCAAACGCTGTAGCAGCATTAGGCAGGATCAAAGCAATTAATGTATTACGCAAACCCAATTGCACCATTAATACATACAAGGGAATCATTACCACCTGAAAAGGTATTAATATCGTTGCCACAACCAAGGCTAAGGCCATCCCTCTACCGCGGAACTTCATGCGGGCAAGAGGAAATGCAGCGAGAGAACAAAATAATAAATTTGCTATCACACTAAAACCACTCACCATGGCACTATTTAACAAGTATTGCCCCATAGGGCTCTGGCTAAAGAGCGTGCCATAGGCCTGCAAGCTCGGCTGAGTAGGCAAAAGCCCTGGCGGACTACTAAAAATATCTTCAGCAACACCTTTGAGCGAAGTACTCAACAGCCATAGCAGCGGCGTAAGCATTACCAGAGCGAACAAAAGCAAAAGCCCTAGCTGCAGCGCCCGCCCGATAAGTGAGTAATTACGAACCCTCATAAAACCGGAAGGGGGGCCTGCTGAGGGTGCAGAGGTTGATGTTGCAAGCCGTTAACCAAACGGTTTAAGGCATTCACAAATGCCTGAGCTGCTGCCACCACCACATCGGTATCGGCGGCATGGCCTGAATACAAACGCCCCTCGTGGCGCAACCTAATTGTTACTTCACCCATGGCATCAATGCCTTCAGTAACTGATTTCACCGAAAATTCCACCAATTCATTAGGCACCTGTACCAATTGGTTTAAGGCCTGGCACACCGCATCAACCGGGCCGGTGCCAATGGAGGCAACAGTGCGCTGCTCACCATCGATGCTGCTCAAAGTAACTGTGGCGGTGGGTTGCAAATTAGTGCCGCAGCTCACCTGCACCCCAAGCAATTGATAGTAGGCCTCTAATTGTTGAGTGTGATCACTAACAATGGCTTCTAAATCGCGATCGGTAATTTCACGCTTGCGATCAGCTAATTCTTTAAACCGCGCAAATGCATCATCCAAATCATCGCCTTGCAAGGTATAGCCAAGCTCCTCAAGGCGAGCGCGCACAGCGCTGCGACCACTCAATTTGCCAAGACTGATGCGGTTATCGGTGAGTCCGATGGTGCGAGCATCAATAATTTCGTAAGTGAGGCGATTTTTCAATACACCATCTTGATGAATCCCACTTTCGTGGGCAAAGGCATTCGCCCCCACAATCGCTTTATTTGGCTGCACTGCCATGCCAGTGAGGTTGCTTACCAAACGGGAGGTTTTATAAATCTCTTCAGTGCGAATTGCAGTAATGGGCTCCTGGCTAGTTACTTCTCTTCCCAAAAATGGATTGTAATATGACCGTCTTACATGTAGTGCCATCACCAATTCTTCTAACGAAGCATTTCCAGCCCTTTCTCCAATTCCGTTAATTGTGCACTCCAATTGCCGGGCACCATACTTAACAGCTTCAAGGAAATTAGCTACCGCTAAGCCAAGATCATTATGACCATGCACAGAAATTACCGCATCTTGAATATTTGGCACGTGTCTATTTATGCCATCAATTAAGGCGCCAAATTCACCTGGGGTTGAATAACCAACAGTATCTGGAATATTGATTGTGCTAGCTCCCGCAGAGATTGCTGCTTCAATTACCTCATACATAAATTCAGGATCACTGCGGCCGGCATCTTCACAAGAGAATTCAACATCCTCCACAAAGGAACGGGCATAAGCCACCATTTCAGGCACAATCGCGAGCACCTCAGCTCGGCTTTTACGCAACTTATGTTCCAGGTGGATGTCGCTGGTGGCAAGAAAAGTGTGAATGCGGCGGCGGGCAGCGGGCGCCACCGCATCTGCGCAGGCTTTGATATCACCTTTAGTTGCTCTGGCTAAGCCGCAAATTATGGGTCCATCTGCGCTGCCAACATTGCTGGCAATGCGCTGCACAGCATCAAAATCGCCAGGGCTAGCAAACGGAAAGCCTGCTTCGATTACATCAACTCCCAAGCGGGCTAGTTGCTGGGCAATGGCGAGCTTTTCATCCAGATTCAAGCTGGCGCCAGGAGATTGCTCCCCATCTCTAAGGGTGGTATCAAAAATCAAAACACGGCCTGGATCCTTAGCCATCAGTGCATCGCGGAAACCGCGTCCTCCTTATTTAGCTCTGTTGCAACTCTAAGAACTGCCGGGGGGGCCGTAAACTGAAAGCACTGATAGATAACCATGGCAGCTGGCGCTTTGGCCTTGGTGCTTCATGGTCACCTGCCCTACGTGCGTAGCAGGGATCCTGGTTCCCTTGAGGAAGATTGGTTTTTTCAAGCTTTAGTTGAGAGCTATTTGCCCCTTCTGGGCATGCTGCAGCGCTGTGAGCGCAATGGCCTTAACCCCAGGCTCACGATGAGCCTTTCCCCCACCCTGCTGTCGCTGCTGAATGATTCTTTATTACAAGAGCGCTTTCCCCTCTGGTTAGAGCAGCGCATCGGCTTATTGCAGCGAGCAAAAGCGGAAGAGGAAGAGGCAGCCAACCAGTTGCTGCAACATTTTCAGCTTCAACTCCAGGCTTTTGCCGATTTAGGAGGCGAACCAATCCGTGGCTTTGCAGCCTTACAAAAAGCGGGGGTGCTCGATCTCCTTACCTGTAGTGCCACCCATGGTTATTTACCTTTGCTGCGGGATCCGGTGGAGGCGGTGCGGGGGCAATTACTTACTGCTGTAAAGGAGCATGAACGCCTTTTAGGAGTAAAGCCGCAGGGCATCTGGTTGCCGGAATGCGCCTACTACGAAGGCTTAGATCAGCAATTAGCAGCTGCGGGATTGCGCTACGCCGTGCTTGATGCCCACGGTTTGCTCCATGCCCTGCCGAGGCCCCGCTACGGGGTTTATGCACCTATTTGTTCGCCAAACTCGGTTGCTTTTTTTGGCCGCGACAGCGAAGCCACCTTGCCGGTGTGGTCTGCCAGTGATGGCTACCCAGGTGATAGCTCTTATCGCGAATTTCATCGCGATCTCGGTTGGGATTTAGAAGAGGGCGAGCTTCAAGCCGCCGGCATCTTGAGCAGCAGACCATTGGGGCTAAAGCTCAGGCGTGTAAGTGGCGGCGATTGCCCCCTTAATAAAAAATTGCCTTACGAGCCGAATGCTGCTGCCCTCACAGCTAAACGTCATGGCAGCAGCTATGTGGCAGCGCGCCTAGAGCAATTGCGCGGATTAAACGAATTAATAGATCGCCCCCCTTTATTGGTGGCTCCATTTGATGCGGAACTGTTTGGCCATTGGTGGTTTGAAGGCCCCCAATTTCTTGAACAAGTTTTTCTGCAAGGCGCTGCAGCAGGCCTTAATTTCATCAGCTTGCAAGGCAGCTTGAGCAGTGGGGTGGATTTACAGGTGTGTCGGCCGTCGCCCTCCAGCTGGGGGCAGGGTGGTTACCACTCCTATTGGTTAAGCGAAAGCAATGCCTGGGTGGTGCCCGATTGGCATCGAGCTTCCCTAGCCATGGTGGCAGCTAGCAACTACGAACAAGGCAAAAAAAATCCGCAGCGTCTACGTTATTTGCGCCAAGCGGCAAGGGAATTACTGCTTGCCCAATCTTCTGATTGGAGTTTCATTTTGCGGGCTGGCACCACAACAGAACTAGCAAAAGATCGAATCCAACGCCATTTGAATCGATTTTGGCGCTTGATTGAGGTATTGAAACCAAACCATCTCAGTAATGCCGCAGAAATAAGTTGGCTTGATGCCCTGGAACAAGAAGATTCTTTATTCCCCTTGGTGGATCCAAGCGATTGGCAAACCCAGTAACCCTGGCGGCAACGCCCTGCTTTAACGAAAAAATTGCTGCACCTTTAAAACGCAGCCAGCAATTGAAAGTGCTGCAATTAAATCTGGGCAAACTTTGCAATATGAGTTGCAGCCATTGCCACGTGGAAGCCGGTCCGCATCAAGGGGCAAGCCAGATGGGGGATGCGGTTGTGGCCCAATGCATCAAGGCAATAAACCAATTACAACAGGAAGTTGTTGATCTAACCGGTGGCGCCCCTGAATTGCACAGCCATTTCAAAACCTTGGTGCAATCCGCCCGCGCCAAGGGCTGCCAAGTAATCAACCGCAGCAATCTCACGGTGCTGCTGATACCAGCCCTTGCTGGTTTAGCCGCTTGGTTGGCGGAGCAACGGGTGCAGATCGTGGCAAGTTTGCCCAGCTGCGATCAAGCCAATACCGATGCGCAAAGGGGAGACGGCACCTGGAAGGCATCAATGCAAGCCCTGCGCCAGTTAAACCAATTGGGCTACGGCAGAGGCAATCCAGCCCTGCTTTTAAATTTAATGAGCAATCCTCCCGGAGAAGCACTACAACAATTAAGCAGCTGCGATCAAATTTACTGGCGTAAACAATTAAAGAAAGAAGGAGTAAGTTTCGATCAACTAATCGGGCTTAATAATATGCCTATTGCTAGATTCCTTGATGGATTAGAAGCAAAAAAACGCACAAATATGTATATGCAATCTCTAGTAGACGCTTTCAACCCCGCTAGTATATGCGGCTTAATGTGCCGCACAACCTTATCGGTAGCAGCGGATGGCTCTTTATACGATTGTGATTTTAATCAGATGCTAAATCTACCTTTAGCACTGCAAGGTAAAACAAATTTACCAAATATTAGTAATATTACACTTGAAGATTTAGCAGGAAATAAAATTCACACTGCCAATCATTGCTATGGTTGCACCGCAGGTCAGGGCAGCAGCTGCAGCGGAGCAATTACAGAAGCAAACCCCAGCGCACCCCAAAAGGAGAACTAATAAATAAACGCAACATTGCCGCAAGCAACTGCAGAAAAGTTAGTTGATTAGTAAGAAATCCCAACCACTGCTGCTGAGGTAGGGCAAAAAAACTAACAAAAAATTGTTGTAACTTTTCTTGCTTAAATCGCATTAATTTATTTAAACCAAAGCAATAAATAGCGCGTTTAGCCCTCAATTCAAAGGGCCACAAAACCCTCCAGGCTGATTTTGCAATAACAGCAGCAGCTAACTCTGGATCAGCAATACCTGCAGCAATTGCATCTGCAAAACTTGGGGCACGGCGCAGTAGAGCTCCAATTAGGTAACCAGAAGCTGGATGCACCATGCTGGCAGCTGAACCAAAAGCCAATAGCTGCTGTTGCAAGTTAGGCAGCGGTAAGTTCATAGGAAATAAACAAAACTCTTCGTGTATAACATCCACAGGTTCTACATTTCGCTTTGCTAAACGCCTAAGCAGCCGTTCCTTTAAAAGCTGATAGGGCACAGCAGGGGCGAGGGCAAGAGAGGTTTCTTCTACGAAAAATAAATCAGCCCCTAAATCCATTGCATAGAGAAAAGTTGCTGGTTCGTTATCTACTTCAGCTGCACTTAGGTGATCAGAGCGGTAATCCATTAGCACGAACTGATCTGGCAGCACTGGCGCCGCTGAGAAGCGCCCAACAATTCCGTAGGCCGCCTGGCTTGCCACAACTGTTTCTTGCCGCCGCTGCACTAAGGGCGATTTGTGGCCGCTGGCATCAATAACAATGCGAGCAGCAAAACGTTCGGCTTCAGCGCTGATAACAATCGAACCCTTGGCATGATGTTCCACAATTGCTGCTGAGCCCAATTGCCATTGCACACCAGCCTCTAAGCATTGATCAAGCCAATATTTCTGGAGTGCGTCTTTATTAAATAAGCCATAATTGAATTTATGTTTAATAATTTCAGGAAAATAGCTGTTGCAGTGGCTCCAGCGATGCTCAAGCAGATCCTGCAGGGCTAATTCATCCAACTCCGGGCCCCAAATACCAAAGGTGTTTGGCCATGGTTCAGCGGGATGATGGGGCGCCAAACCCTGCACCTGTAAACCTCTTTCCACTAATGCAGCAGCAATACATAAAGCAGCCGGACCTGCACCAATTACGAGCACATCAATAGGGGATTGCATCAGAGCAAAAGATCTAAATGCGCCCGGTTATTGCATTGCTGATTGGCTTGTTCAATTATTTCCCCTTCCGGATCAGCAATCACTTCCAAGCGATGGGGGCCGCTTGCTAGGCAAAGTGTGAGCTCAAATTGCTCACTTGCAGCAGCTGCAAGCCATGGTAAACGTAAATATTGATGGCTCGAGTAGCAATCATCTACAACAATTGCAACTCCCACATCGCTCACATCCATAGCACCTCTATTCACCACAGTGAAGCTGATAACAGAAGCAGTAAATTGCAATTCTTCAATAGCCAGATCACTACTGAGGCGATGCAATTGCTGGAGTGGATAAATAGCGAAACGCTTTATTGCTTTTAAACGGCTACCTGGATGCTCGTGGTGCAAATGGCCGCCATAACGCAAATCGCTGCTGCAACCATGAAGATGGAGATGGGCATCAGGATTTGGCACCGTAACCCTGCCACTACTTGGGTTTGTATCAAAAAAACCACAGCAATCCCAATCCAGCGAATTGCCCAAATAACGCACTGGATCGCTTGCGATAGCTGGATCTTCCGGCGCAAGGCGATAGTGCTGCAATAAATCGTAGATGCTGCTAGCGGCAGTGCCGTCGCTGCTTTCGCTGCGGGCGACGGCGGAATTACGACGCTGTTGGCCCATGCAAAGTTTTGAGGCCACCGTGATCACAAGGCATTGCCATTCCAATTCCAAGCGAAAGCCATAAATTGGTGCTGCTTCAATTCGGCCTTGGCTTTTGAGAAGCTCAATAGCGTTTGCTACCACTGCCTGCAAAGGTTTATCCAGCACCTCGCCAAGTTCAGCTGGATCGAGTAATACCCGCAGAGAAGAAGCATCCCCCGTAAAACAAACGTAAGGGAAATGAGCACTGCCATCGCCGGGTCGTAAGGCACGAATTGCAGCATCAGCTGCTTCACATTTCCAGATAGTGGTGTTGCCGCTTTGATTACGTAAAAAGCTAAGTTCACCATTATCGATACTCGTGGTGGTGCCCATGCCCAACACATCACCATCCAAAGGAATTGCTTCCATTGGGAGATGTTCTTTCACATCGCCCTGGATTAAATCTGTAATCGTGTTTGCGATCCAGAAATCAACCCCAGCCTTCTGCATCATTAGGCTTCGATATCTGAAACAGTGGGAATATCCAACACAGCAGCTTCTTCCTCTGCTTCTAAAGCTGGTGGCACCAACACCACCTCGGCTAATCGATCACCTGAATCAAGCTTCTGAAGCCTCACACCAGTAGCAGCTCTTGATTGTTGCGGAATCGCATCAGATTGCAATCTCACAATCACACCTTTTTCGCTAACAAGTAACAACTCCTCGTCTTCCCCCATTACCCGCAAACCCACCAAGGTATCGCCATCACGGCGGAATTTAATGCCTCGTAATCCCATACCAGCACGTTTTTGCAAACGGAATTGATCCACCGGAACCCGTTTGCCAAGGCCGGATGCGGTGGCTACCAACACCCATGGACCCTCACTAACAGCTGGGATCTCTGCCTCAGAATCAACTTCACCTGCCGCTTCACTAACTTCGATATTGCTATTTGCAATGCGATCAGCAAGTTCCATCGGCAACACATCCATACTTACCAACTTGTCGGCATCCCGCATCGCCATGGCACGCACACCACGGGCTGAGCGACCAAGGGGCCTTAATTCCTCATCTGAAATCCGGAAATGAATCGCCATTCCTTTTAAAGAGCCAATCAAAATACTGTCGCCAACTTTGGCTAAACGCACCCATCTAAGGGCGTCTGATGGCTCCAAACCGATGGCAATTAAGCCATTGGAGCGGATATTAGAGAAGGCGGATAATGGGGTGCGTTTGATGTAGCCCCCGCTTGTAAGCATCAGCAACTGCACCTCATCTTCAAAAGCTGAAACAGCCAGAATTGAAGTGATCTTTTCCTCCCGTGGGATCGGCAACAACTGCACTATTGGAGTGCCCTTAGCGGCGCGGCTAGCGATCGGCACCCGATAGGCGGGCACTGAGTACACAACACCACGATCAGAAAAGAGCAATAACGCGTCGTGGTCGTTGCAACTAATAAACAAACAAACAGCTTCTTCGCCTTGGCTTTTAGTGCCGGCTTTTCCACGGGTGCCGCGGCTGGTGGATTCAAATTCGCTAACAGGCATCCTCTTGAGGTAGCCGTTTTCGGTAAGTAGCACCACCGAACGCTCATTAGCAATTAAATCAATATCTTCAAGCCCACCTTCTAGATCTAAGATCTCGGTACGTCTTGGCGTGTTGTGGCGTTCTTTGAGTTGCTTTAATTCAGTTTCAATTATTTCAAGCACGCGTTCGCGCTGCTCTAAAATATTTTGATAATTAGCAATTTTTGCTAACAGATCTTCGTGTTCAAGTCTTATTTTATCTGCCTCAAGCGCTGTGAGGCGGCGCAATTGCATTTGCAAAATTGCATCGGCTTGAATATCAGTGAGCCCATGTTGAAGTGTTAATTCTTGCCTTGCAGTAGCAGCATCTGCCGCCTGCCTAATGAGCTTAATGATCGCATCAAGATCATTTAATGCCACCAATAAACCGAGTAGGATATGATCCCTTTCTTGAGCTTTACGCAGTAAATAACGGGTGCGGCGCTCGATTGTTTCTATTCTAAATTCAATAAATACCTGAAGCATTCGCCGCAGCGTTAATACCAAAGGCTCAGCTTTCACCAAAGCGAGCATGTAAGCACTGAAGTTATTTTGAAGCGGTGTAATTTTGTATAAGTTATTTAAAACAACTTGCGGGTAAGCATCTCTGCGTAATTCAATTACGATGCGCATACCATCGCGATCACTCTCGTCGCGAATGTCTGAGATACCATCTAGCTTTTTATCATTTACTAATTCAGCTATTCGCTCAATTAGAGCTGCTTTATTGGTTTGATAAGGAAGTTCCGTGATAATAACCGCATCGCGATCTGGGCGCCCTTTAACTTCAAGGGTTTCGATTGCCGCAACACCTCTCATTGTGATGGAGCCGCGGCCGGTTGTATAGGTTTCACGAATGCCCATGCGGCCAAGAATTTGCCCACCAGTTGGGAAATCAGGCCCTGGAATTATCATCATCAATGAACGATCATCCAGATCTGGATTAGCAATAAGTGCTAATACTCCATCAATTAATTCACCTAAATTATGGGGGGGAATATTAGTTGCCATACCAACGGCAATACCGCTGGAGCCATTAAGTAATAGATGGGGCACCCGGGCCGGCATCACTGTTGGCTCCTGTTGCGAACCGTCAAAGTTGTCGATGAAATCGACGGTTTCGCTCTCTATATCCTCCAGCAAACTATCTGTTGTAAGTGCCTGTAAGCGGGATTCCGTATATCGCATTGCAGCAGGCGGATCGTTGTCTACCGAACCGAAATTGCCGTGGCCATCAATTAAAGGTGCCCGCATTGAGAAACTTTGGGCCATACGCACGAGGGCGTCGTATACGGCTGTATCGCCGTGGGGATGATATTTACCAAGCACTTCACCAACAACACGGGCGCATTTGCGATAAGGCCTATCGCTGGTGAGCCCCAGCTCATACATCGCGTAAAGAATGCGCCGGTGCACTGGCTTAAGGCCATCGCGGGCATCGGGCAAAGCCCTTCCCACAATCACGCTCATCGCGTACTCCAGATAGGAGCGCGACATTTCAATGCGCAGATCGGTTTGGATGATTCTTTCGGTGGAACCTTCTGGGGAACCTTCCGTTGATCCGGTGGGATCCGCCATGGAACTACCTACTGCGCTAAGCCAGACGAACAGCCAATATTAGCTACCCAGATGCCCCCTATGGCCTGCCGGCCACGAATCCCAGAAGAATTGCGTCAACTGCAGCGGGCCGGGAAGCTGCAGGTGTGCACGGCCTTGCAATTTCGCGAGCTGGCAGCAAGCCAAGGCCTAGAGGCCGCCTACAGCAAAACCCATGTGGTGGCTGCCGGCAGCTGTGAATTCACCGATCAAGGCCAAATTTGGCTCAGCCTTGGCCCCTGCGATCCCCCGCTGCGTTTGAAACAAGCCAAGTTGGGAGGGGTGGAAGCAAGCGGTGGGTTTGGGCCAGGGGAGCTGTGCCTGCCGATTGGTGGTGGTTTGGATAGCACCCGTCGCCGCGCCGGTGCCCACATATTGGATAAATTGTTAATGGGGGAGGAGTTGCCCCTGGAATTACTGGGGGAAGCCACCACGCTGCACCCCCGCCGCGAATTCCAAAGCCGCTTGCAACTAAAACAACTAGGCACTGCACGCCTGTTTTTAAGCAGGGCAATCAGTGAAAACGGTGTGGTGGCGGTAAGTAGCGCAGAGGGGTTGCTGCCAGGCCCTATCGGGGGGCTACTGGGCCCTTTTGGTAATGCCCTTTTCAGTTGCAGCGGAGCCCGCAGCATTGGCCTCAGCATGCCCGGCTTGAGCCAGCTAGGGCCTGGTCAACCACTACTGATAGCGGGCGCCATTGGCCAGGTGCTTGGGCCTGGCAGTGGCCATCAACCCAGCTGCCGGCGCCAATTAAGCGGCCATGCAAAGGCGCCGGGGGCAACGGTGGCCGCAGCTGTAAATCTGCAAGGGCTGCAACGCCAATGGCTGAAACCCTGCTGGTTTGAGGGCCATGGGGCAGCCCTACTTATCGCTGTTGCAGCGCCGGTACTACTGCTAAATGAAAAGCAGGCCCGCCAAGCAGCTGTGCCCGATGAAAACCTCGAGGCGCCAGTTTTGGATTTCTCCATACCGCGCCGAATTAAACCTAGTTTTGGCACTGTGAGCTACGGCGCTCTGCTGAAGGGCAAAATTCAGGTGGATGGTCGTTTAGTGCGGGCAGCGCCGGCATGCAGCCTTAACTTTGGCGATAGCCATACCGAGTTGTTAAGCCAAAAATTAAAAGATGGCAGCTTCCCAATTCGTGCCTGGGACGCCCCCTTAGAGGCAGAAGGCAGCCTGCATCCTTTAGATAGCTAAACATCTCCAATCAAATATTTGATTTACAGCGGTAAACTCAGCTCCCTGCAAGCTCATGTTTGATGGAAATTCCAGATTCTCTGAGCGATTTAAAAACTGAAACGCCTAATCCAATCGCCAGCACCATTTCAGCCCCTGCCACTAGCAGCGCTGCTGAGGGCGCTGCAGAAGGTGGCGAGTGGCGGGAATTGCTTGGGCTTTTGAACACCTGGCTTGGTGATGGCAAGGCCAAACAAATTTGGGAACAAAGCCAACGCCCCCTTAAAGCGGTGGGCATTGCGATTGTGCTGATTATTTTTCTGCGTTTACTGGGCGCAGTGCTGGGCACTCTCGATGCAATACCGATGCTGCCAAGGCTTTTAGAACTAGTGGGTTTGATTTGGCTTGGCCTATTTGCCGGCCCGAAATTAGTGAGAAGCGATGAGCGCAAGCTCTTTATTGGCCGCATAAGCAGCGCTTGGAGTTCATTTTCAGGGCGCCAATAACGATGAATACCAGCCCAAACGACGGCTGATTGATAACTTGAGCCTTACGTAAGCAGAGGCAACTCGGTGGATATTCAACTAGGCCGTTCCCGCACTGTGCGTCGCGCCTATGGGATCGATGAAATTGCTCTTGTGCCAGGCGGCCGCACCGTTGATCCAGCGGTTGTTGATAGCAGCTGGCAGGTAGGCGGTTTTAAGCGAGAGATTCCGATCATCGCTAGCGCCATGGATGGGGTGGTTGATGCGGCGATGGTGGCGGAATTAAGCCGCCTAGGCGCCCTCGGAGTGCTCAATCTGGAAGGGGTTCAATGCCGCTACAGCGATCCGAATCCAGTGCTCGATCGCATTGCAGCGGTGGGGAAGGAGGATTTTGTGACCTTGATGCAGGAGCTCTACAGCCAACCGGTGCAAGAAGAACTGATCCGCCAACGGATTACTGAAATCAAACAAGCCGGTGGAATCGCGGCTGTGAGTGCAACCCCAATGGCTGCATTGAAATTTGGTAAGGCTGTAGCAGAAGCAGGGGCGGATTTATTTTTTGTGCAAGCCACCGTGGTGAGCACTGATCACCAGGGTCCGGAAGGGCAGGAAACCCTTGATCTGGAAAACCTTTGTCGCACCATGGGGCTCCCTGTAATCATCGGCAATTGCGTTACTTATGAGGTAACGCTGCAACTGATGAGGGCCGGTGCTGCAGCCGTAATGGTGGGAATAGGGCCTGGAGCTGCCTGCACCTCCCGCGGTGTGCTCGGGATCGGTATCCCCCAAGCCACTGCCGTTGCCGACTGCGCTGCTGCCCGCAACGACTATGAAAAAGAAAGTGGTCGCTATGTTCCAATCGTTGCCGATGGCGGAATTATTACCGGAGGGGATATTTGCAAATGCCTGGCTTGCGGCGCTGATGCCGTGATGATCGGTTCACCGATTGCCAGGGCCGCTGAAGCCCCAGGTAGGGGGTTTCACTGGGGAATGGCCACGCCAAGCCCCGTTTTACCAAGGGGGACCCGCATCAAGGTGGGCACCACCGGCAGCCTTGAGCGAATTTTGCGAGGTCCGGCCAATCTCGACGATGGCACCCAGAATTTATTGGGCTGCATCCGCACTTCAATGGGCACCCTTGGAGCCCGCACAATTAAAGAAATGCAGCAGGTGGAGGTGGTGGTGGCCCCTTCTTTACTAACTGAAGGCAAGGTTTATCAAAAAGCGCAGCACTTGGGAATGGGCAAGTAGAAAAAGTTTGATAAGAGAGGCCGTAGCATGGAAGAGTGTGGCTTCGGCCTCACACTCCTCACACCACCCGCCCGGCGCGTCCGGGCTTTGTTCTTACACATCGCTTCAGCAACGCATCGCTTCAGCAACGGGCCTTTGCTAACTGCGTTGCTAGATTGGAATATCGTTTCCTAACTAGCAATGTCGAGCGCCGCTGCCGTTACTGATGCCTCTTTCGACCAAGACGTGCTGCAGAGCGATGTTCCTGTGTTGGTTGATTTCTGGGCCCCTTGGTGCGGGCCATGCCGCATGGTGGCCCCAATCGTTGATGAAATTGCCAAGGAATTTGAAGGCCGGATCAAGGTGATGAAGCTGAATACCGATGAGAATCCAAATGTTGCTAGTCAATACGGGATCCGCAGTATTCCTACCTTGATGGTTTTTAAAGGTGGTCAAAAAGTAGACACCGTGGTTGGTGCCGTACCCAAAAACACCTTGGCCAGCACGATTTCCAAATATCTTTAAGGGAGTTAGCCATCAGCAAGCCACTCAGCTCATTAGCAGATGCGCTGATAGATCATCCCCATGGAGCAGCTGCTTCACGGGTGTTGGAAACTTTGCTGGAGATCAGTAGATCAGCAGCCGATACAAACGATTGGCAATTAGTTGAAGCCACATTGGCGGATATGGCGGCAGCTTTTGCTCTGTTTCATCCCCATCGCAATATCCGCAAATTGGCGGTTTTCGGCTCCGCCCGCAGCACGGCCAGCGATCCTGCTTATCTACTTGCCATGGAGCTGGCAGAGGAGGCTGTGAATTGCGGCTTTGAAGTGATGACCGGCGCCGGCGGCGGTGTAATGGAAGCGGCAAATCGCGGTGCAGGCACTGATAAATCTTTTGGTTTAGATGTGCAACTGCCATTTGAACATTTAACAAATCGCTATATCGACAGCCCGGCAAGGTTGCTGAGCTTTAGTTATTTTCACACCAGAAAGTTATTTTTTTTGCGTGAAACCGATGCAGTTGTAGTGCTACCGGGTGGCTTTGGCACTTTAGATGAATTATTTGAAGCCCTTACCCTGATCCAAACTGCAAAGAATCCACCGGTGCCAGTGGTATTACTTGCTCCATTGGGAGATAACTATTGGCATAATTGGCAAAATTACATAGATACAAGCCTGCTAGAGCGCGGCTTTGTTTCAACTCAAGACAGTTGCATTTACCGCAGCGCAAATTCAGCTAAACAAGCTTTGCATTTGATTGATGGGTTTTATAAAGTTTTTAAGGCCAGCCATTACAACGCAAATAAGTTGCAATTAAACCTAAACTATTACCTACCGGAAAATGAACTAACATTAATAAATAAAAAATTTAGCTACCTATTGCTTGAAGGTGAGATTTACAGCACAAATAATATTAGCCGCGGCTCCAATTTAGAGCTTTGTTTTGATCAACGCCAGATAGGTGGTTTATATGCGCTGATCGATCATTTAAATAGCCTTGATTTGAGCCATTGCGCGCAATGATTGGCATAATCGATTACGGAATGGGTAATCTGCATTCTGTAGAAAAGGCATTAGTTAAATTAAATGCCCAAACCCTAATTATACAAAAACCAGCACAACTAGCTGAGCTATCAGCATTGGTTTTACCCGGGGTGGGAGCATTTGATCCAGCGATGCAAAGGCTCTCAGAAGGGGGCTGGGTGTTGCCATTACAGCAGTGGGTGGAGCAGCAAAAGCCACTGCTCGGCATCTGCCTTGGCTTGCAATTGTTATTTGAAAGTAGTGATGAAGGTTGCCTACCAGGCTTGCAACTATTGGCAGGCAAAGTAGCGCCTCTACCGCAAATACCGGGGGAACCAATACCGCATATGGGTTGGGCACCGCTGGAATTAACAGCTAGCAATTCATTATTTGTGCCAGGTAGCACTCCAGATTGGATGTATTTCGTGCATTCATATGCCGCTATTCCAGTTGATCCCAGCTGCATTACTGCCTATGCCCCTTATGGCACAAGCAAGGTGGTGGCTTCAGTTGGGAGAGGAGCGCTGCAGGCAACTCAATTTCATCCTGAAAAATCAGGTAATGCAGGCTTACTGATGCTGCGGCGTTGGCTGCAAACCCTGCCATGAGGCTTAGCAATGGTCAAAAATTACAAAGCCCCCCCGGGATAGTGGCGCGTCCCACCCTTGCCTTAGTGAGGGAGGCGGTGATGAATTCCTTAGGGGCCCAGTTAGAGGAAAGCCGTTGGCTTGATCTTTGTAGTGGCAGTGGCGCTATGGCCTGTGAAGCCTTGCTGCACGGAGCAAGCTTTGTGCAGTTGGTGGAGGAAAATCGCCGTATTGCAGCTGTTGCCCGCAGCAATCTGCTGGCGTTGGGGGATGAATATCGAGCCAAGTGGCAGCTGGCGGTAGCTGAGGTGAGTTGGTGGCTTGATCGCCACCGCAATAAAGCATCAGCAGAACCGTTTTCGTTTATTTATGCCGATCCGCCCTACAAATCAAACTTATATGGGGTGATTTGCAACGGAATCCAGCGAGGGCAATTTCTTGCTCCAGAAGCATCTTTATTGCTGGAATGCTCAAGGGATGAGGCCCCAGAATGCATTGCGCCATGGCAGCAGCTACATCGTCGCCGTTATGGCCGCACCTTGGTGTTGCAATGGCAGCTTTCAACCGCCGAGAGCGCTACCTCTGCGGTATTGATTCCAGGCAGCAACGAAAAGACCCACCAGGGTTACGGGGATCAGGCCTAAAACGATGCCGCAAAGGAGTGGTTCAATCATCGACCAGCTTCTGTAGATAGGATTTGTTCATCCAATTTAAGACCTGCAGCACCCTCACCTGTGCTTCCACAACAACTATTGAAGTGAACTGCATTGACGCAAACACAAGTAAATGAGGTTGCAAACGCTTCAGAAGCGCCCCAACGCCGCGGTTTAATCACGGCGTTAGTGGCAATTGCTTTGCTTGCAGCTGTATTGCTGGCAATTTTTTTATATGCCAACAGCCGCCAAGATCCATATACGCAGAGCAGTTTGGCCTTGCAGGGGGATCAGGATCGGGGTTCAAAATTGTTTTTAATTAACTGTGCCGGTTGCCATGGCATCGCCGGCCAAGGCGTAGTTGGGCCAAATCTGCACGGCGTAAGCCATCGCAAACGGGATCAGGCATTAATTCAACAAGTAATTAGTGGAAACACTCCACCGATGCCTAAGTTTCAACCTGATCCCCAATCAATGGCAGACCTCCTCGCCCATCTGCACACGCTGCAGTGATATCTGCAAATTTAGTGGTGGTGCTGGTGGAAACCGCAGGGCCCCTAAATCTGGGCAGCGTTGCAAGATTATGTGCAAATTACAAACCAAGCAAATTACGGCTGGTAAATCCCCGTTGCGAACCGGGCGATCCCCTGGCCAGCTTGATGGCAGTGCGCGGGGGGGAATGGCTTAAAAAGGTGGAATTTCATAGCAGCCTCAGCGCTGCTGTAGCCGATTGCCGCCGGGTGGTGGCCTGTTCTGGCCGCATCGAGGCCCAAGAACGCCAACATCACAGTCCCAAAGAAGCAATTGGCTGGTTGCTGGAGCCCCAAGCAGGTCCAGCCCAGGTGGGTTTGGTATTTGGCCGCGAAGACCACGGTTTAAGTAAGGAGGAATTGCTTTTAGCTGGAAGATTGCTGCGAATCCCCACTGGCCCTGGCTACGGATCTTTAAATCTTTCCCATGCGGTTGCTATTTGCTTTGCTGAAATTCAGCAACAATTGGAACAGCCAAAGGCTGCTTATGCGCCCCTTCAAGCGCTCGATAGCCCGTTAGCAAGCCATGAACAGCTGGAGCAAACCATCCAGGATGCTGAGGCATTACTACTGAATGTGGGCTTTCTTTATCCCCACACCGCCCGGGCACGAATGGGGAAATTGCGGCAGATTTTGCTGCGGGCTGAACCAAATGCGGAAGAAGTTGCTTTATTGCGTGGCATGGTGCGGCAACTGCGCTGGGCTATCGGCCGCGATTCTGGGTAAGTTGGCCTGCGCATGGTCCAGGTTTTGAACCAACGTTTTTCCGCAGGCCAACCAGCTTTATTACTTCTGAGGTTGCTAATCCTTGGGGTGGGCCTTGGCGTGCTTACAGGCACCGTTTTGAAGCTGTTGGCGCCACGCTTTAGCGATGCCGGCGCTGGCGTTAGCAGTGCAATCCCGGTTATTAACCGCGGCGGCATGGGGGAATTCAAGCCAAAACTTGAATTAAGTGCTTTGAGCCAAACCTATGCAAAATTGGCGGCCCTGCAACCCGATCTCAAAGTGAGTGCCTTTGCACTGGTGCTAGATAACGGAAATTACGCGCAGCTAAATCCAGATACCCCGCTACCAGCCGCTAGCGCGATCAAAACACCAATACTTCTTGTTGCGTTTGAAGCAATTGATCAAGGCAAGGCGAAATTAAACGAACAACTAAGCCTTAGCAAAGTTGTAGTTGGTGGCGGCTCAGGTTGGATGGGCAGCCAACCGATCGGCAGCCGCTTCAGCTTCAATGAAGTAGCAACTGAAATGATTCGCGTTAGTGATAACACTGCCACCAATTTATTAATCCAAAGATTGGGCGGTAAAACTGCATTAAATGCAAGATTTTTAGAGCTTGGTTTACTAAATACCAGCATCAAAAACTGGTTGCCAGATCTTGATGGCACAAATACCAGCAGTGCAAAGGATCAAGCCCGCGCCATTGCCCTTGTAGAAACCGGCAAGGAGTTATCACCTCGCAGCCGAGATTTATTTCGTTCAACCCTTGGCAGCTCAAAAACAGACACCTTGATCCCCAGCGGCTGGTTACAGGGCCTAGGGGGTGGCAACGACGACTTAAACACGGCTTTGCTATCAAAAGGGGTGCGAATTTTCAACAAAACCGGTGATATCGGGATCGCTTACGTGGATTCAGCCTTAATTGAATTACCCGATGGCCGGCGCGCTGTGGCTTCTTTCATGGTGAAGGGTCCTTTCAACGACCCCCGCAGCACTGATCTAATCCGCGCAATGGCAGCAGCCACTGCAGTTGCTCTGGGGGCGAAATGAGATTTGCTTTACTGCCGGCGGTTTTAAGCAGTTTTTTCTTTGAAACTCTTTTGCTTCCGGTGCTGGCCCAAAGCCAAACAGAACAGTTTCGCCCTGGCCAAGTGCGGGCGCTACCCGGTCAATTAGACCGCAGTTTGATGGTGAACGACAACAATCCAGAGGTGATTAAGGGCCCTGGGATTCTGCTTTCTACCTTTGATGGCAAAAGCCGTGGGGTACCAAATGCCCACTTAAATGTGCCCCTAGAGGGCAATTTTGAATTATTTAGCCACCACATTTTTGCCGGTTCAGGGCCGCAGGCCAACAGCACCCTTTGGCAGGGCATCGTGGTTGGAAACCGCAGCAATAAAGCAGTAACCGTAAGGATGCCAACTGGCGCTAGTTGGTTATCTCAACCCGATGCCCCCTTTTTGCCCCTACCAGGCCAAATGGAACACGACGGTTTGAGCGTATATGCAGGGCCTGGCTCCCGGGTGGCGGGGGATCTTGTTGCTGGAAACGCCCCCAGACCAGCCTGGCTACCCGCCAGCATCAGCCTGGGGCCAAACAGCAGCCAAATGTTGTTTAGTTTGCCCATACCTGTAAAAGGTTTGGATCCATTGCTAAACGGCCGCAATTTGCAGGTGCGTTTTGAAACTGATGGCCCTATCTCACTTGCAAGCCTTGCCTTAATCAGTGATACCCCCCCCAGCCCAGAGCAATTTCTGGAGCTTTTAGAGGGCGGTTTAAGCGAAAAAGAACATGCACCAACCCCAAAGGGGGCACCGGGGGCAATGATTTATTCCCGCGTTAGCGGAGTTCAACAAGGGCGACGCTGGAAGGGTTTGTTGAGCGATCCAGGTAGCAAGGTGTTGCAGATTGGCGAGCAGCCGGTGAGTTGGCCAATTGCCAGCCTGCAAAAAGGAACCTTTGGAACCGGCCAGGTGCAATCGGCACCATTAGTGGCTTTCTACCCCAATACCGCCTGGGAAGCCCACGGTAACTACGGGGTGGAATACGACCTTGATCTCCCTCTTCTCAACAACAGCAAACAAAATCAACAATTGGCCTTGAGTTTGGAATCACCGCTAAAAAGCGATCGCAAAGAGGGGGGGCTGCGTTTTAAAAATCCAGCCGGCCCTGCAGTGTTTTTTCGCGGCACCGTGGAGCTGCGCGGATTAGATGGCAACCCCGGCCGCAGGTATCAACATTTGGTATTGCGTTCGGGTGATATGGGCAAACCCCTTGGCCTCATAACCCTGGCACCTGGGGAACAACGCAATGTGCGGGTGCGGTTGATCGTGCCAGCAGACATCACCCCAGTGCAGGTGCTTACGGTTACACCGTTGGCGCCAGCCCCAGCTGTGAAACAATCCGAATCAGTGCCCGTTAATTAGTGGTGAGCCAGGTTCGCAAGCGCAGGGTGTATCCCTTCACCGCCATCGTTGGCCAGGCTGAGATGAAGCTGGCTCTACTGCTCAATGTGATCGATCCACGCATCGGTGGCGTGATGATCATGGGTGATCGGGGCACGGGCAAAAGCACAACAATTCGCGCTCTAGCTGATTTGTTGCCGGAAATTGATGTGGTGGCTGGCGATCCATACAACAGCTCCCCCACCGATCCAGATCTCCAAAGCGTTGAAGTGCGCAACCGCGCCGAAGCCGGTGAAGCACTGCCGCTGGAACCGCGCCAAGTGCCAATGGTGGATCTACCGCTTGGCGCTACGGAAGATCGCCTTTGCGGCACGATTGATATCGAAAAAGCGCTTAGTGAAGGGATCAGGGCCTTTGAACCTGGCTTACTGGCAAAGGCAAATAGGGGTTTGCTTTATGTGGATGAAGTAAATCTGCTTGATGATCATTTAGTTGATGTTTTATTGGATTCAGCCGCATCTGGCTGGAACACAGTGGAGCGGGAAGGTATTTCTGTGCGGCACCCGGCCCGTTTTGTATTAATAGGTTCGGGTAATCCAGAGGAAGGTGAATTAAGGCCGCAATTGCTTGATCGTTTTGGCATGAGCGTTGAGGTGCGCACCGTGCGCAATGCCCAGCAGCGGGTGCAGGTGGTGGAACAACGCAGCAGTTTTGATAGCGATCCAGATGCCTACCTTCAGCAGGTGGAAGCAGCTCAACAGCAGCTGCAAAGCCAGGTGGTGGCAGCCCAGCAACGGTTATCACAAGTTCAGTTAGATCCTGATCTACGTTTAAAGATCTCCGAGGTTTGCGGCCAGCTGAATGTTGATGGGCTGCGGGGCGACATTGTTACAAATAGGGCAGCTCGAGCCCTAGCAGCCTATGAACAGCGTCTTGAAGTGAGTGATGAAGATGTAGCTCGAGTGGTGGCTTGTTGTTTAAGGCATCGCTTGCGTAAAGATCCACTTGAAGCGGTGGATTCCGGCGAAAGGGTAATCAAGATGTTTTGCCAAGTGTTTTCAAGGCCAGTGCCAAAAGATTTAAGTGAATTTGAATTAGCCCTATGCGCATCCTCGGTATAGATCCAGGTTTGGCTCGGGTGGGCTACGGCATAGTTGAAACTGGGCCGCCAATGGCAATGCTTGATTGCGGCGTTATCAGCACAGAAGCGGGCAGAAGTGAAGGGCAGCGAATGGTGGAAATCGCTAATGATCTACGCCAATTAATTCGCCGCTGGCAGCCGGATTTAGCCTCGGTGGAAAAGTTTTTCTTCTACCGCTCCAGCAACACAATTGCGGTAGTGCAAGCGCGCGGGGTATTAATTATGACCCTGGCTCGTTTTCGGATACCGATTGTGGAATATCCACCGATGCAAATAAAACTTGCCCTAGCCGGCCACGGCCACGCCGATAAAAGTGATGTGCAAGATGCCGTGATGCGTGAATTAGAACTTACTGAACGGCCTAAACCAGATGATGCCGCCGACGCATTAGCTGTTGCCTTAACAGCCTGGTTTCAACGGTGAAATCAAACCTACGCCATGAGTTAAGGCTGCTGCGCTCACAACTCAGCGCCAAAACATTTGCTGATGTAGCTCAACAAACCAAGCGAATAGTGCCGAAACTTATCAATAACCGCCCTGGCGCTGTTGCGATCTATTGGCCTTTAGCTGGTGAAGTAAATCTCTTAGCACTTGCTGAAAATAATATTGAGCTTGCTTTACCGCGAGCGGAAGTGGCGGGATTGCAATTTTTTAGTTGGAGCAGCAGCACCCCTCTCACGAAAGACAGCTGTGGTATTTCCGCCCCTACTGGGGAAAATCCCCTTTCTGCAAAGCAAGTGGCGTTGCTGCTGGTGCCCGCTTTAGGCATCGATCAACAGGGCATTCGGCTTGGTTCTGGCGGTGGCTGGTACGACCGCCTGCGGGCAGCAGCCTGTTGGAGAGAGGTGCCCGCCTTGGTGGTGTTACCCCATGCATGCATAAAAGCTGAACTACCTAGTGATCCATGGGATATTCCATTTGCTGGCTGGATAAGTGAATTGGGGTTGCATTGGCTACAAATTTGAATAAGCGTTTCAATTTCCATAGCAAGCGCCATACCCTTGCCAGGATGAGTAGGTAAGAAACGCGAAGCAGGTGTTGGTGGCTATTTCCATCTCAACTTCAGATTCTGTTCCAAATCTTGAATCCGGCAAATCCTTACCTAACAAGCCTGCAGCGGTTGCAAGCAAGCAGCAACGCTCTAATCGGGCTCTTGAACTGATGATCGGCTCAATGGTTGGCATGGTGCAAGTTGGGCGCTTAGATCAAGCCGGCGGTATTCCTGGTTTCTGAGCGATGTTCCAAGGGTTAGCAAAGAGCAAGGCAAATATTGCAGCATTAACAGGGCTTTCCTGTTTATTGATTGGAGCAGCACTGCAGCCTTCAGTGAAAGCCCATGGAGTGGAAACAAGTTTTAGTGGCCTAGAAGCCTCTGGGTTATTGCAATTTCGTAGTCATTTTTCCACTGGTGAGCCGCTAGTTAACGCTGAAGTGCGGCTGCAATCCCCCGATGGCAGTGAAAGCCTGAAGCTGGGCCGCACCGGCAGTGATGGCCGCTTTAAAGCAAAAATGCCCGCCCAAGCCAACCGCGAATGGGAGCTGGTGGTAGATGGCGGCCCGGGCCACCGCGATTATTTGGAATTAAGCCGCCCGCTACTTGGCATCAGCGCCCTAGGCTCATTGGCATTATTTGGATTTATCCGCCATGGCAAGCGGCAGCGCCGCCCTTGATCAAATTGTTGCCAAGCTAAAAGGCAGCAGTGATCCCAAACGCCGTTATGAATATGTGTTGTGGTTAGCCAAAAAATTACCGCCAGCCCCTGCTGAATTGCAATGCGAAAGCAATCGGGTGAAAGGTTGTGTATCTCAGGTTTTTGTAGCCCCCACTGCAGGCGTTAACGGTTTGCAATGGCAGGGTGATGCCGATGCCCAAATCACCAAGGGATTGCTAGCACTTTTGATTGCAGGGCTTAATGGCCTCAGCGCCAGCGAGGTGCAAGCAATTGATCCTTGCTTTATTGCAGAAACCGGCCTGCAAGGCAGCCTTACCCCATCAAGGGCTAATGGCTTTCTCAATATCCTGCGCCATATGCAGGCTCAGGCGGCTGATTTAATTTCTAACAACTAGTGCATCAGATCGCTGCCATTCAGGCACCAGCTGCTGCAACAGTGCCAGGGCCGCTTCCACATCCTGACGCTCAATCGCCGCTTGCATCAAATCAAGCTGCGGCCAGAGCTGCTCAGGCGGCAATCCCTGATCCAGCCCCTTACAAATCAGCGGATGGGCCGTGGGCTTTGATTTCCCATCAATCAACAGTTCTTCATAGAGCTTCTCTCCGGGCCGCAGTCCTGTGTACACAATCTCAATGTCGCCGTTTGGGTTAGCTACATCTCGCAGTGATAGGCCGCTAAGGCGCACCATCTGCTCGGCCATGTGTTTAATCCGAATCGGTTCGCCCATGTCGAGTAGAAACAAATCACCTCCTTCCGCCAGGCAAGACGCCTGGAGCACCAGTTGGGCGGCCTCAGGAATGGTCATGAAATAGCGAATAATTTCTGGGTGGGTGAGGGTGATCGGTCCGCCGGCTGCAATTTGTTTGCGGAAGAGGGGTACCACCGATCCTGAGGAACCGAGCACATTGCCGAAGCGCACCATAGAAAAGCAAGTGCTGCTGTGAGGTTGGGCCAATAACACCAATTCCGCTAGTCGTTTACTGGCGCCCATCACATTGGTTGGCCGCACGGCCTTATCGGTGGAGATCAACACCACCTGCTGCAAGCCACAGCGGCGGGCGGCACTACACACCACCCTGGTGCTCAACACATTGTTGGCCAGGCCCGCAAGTGGATTTGCCTCCACCAGCGGCACGTGTTTATAGGCGGCGGCGTGGAAGGCAACATCTACCGAATTGGAGCGAAAGCAACTCTCTACCAATGATTCATCTGCAGCACTACCCAGCACCGGTACTAAATCCACACCAACTGGCAACAGGGCATTTAGTTCCTGGTGAATGGCATAGAGGCTCGGCTCACTGCGCTCCAATAAAACCAACCGGCGGGGCTGGAGTTGGAGGATCTGGCGGCAGAGCTCCGAACCGATTGAACCGCCGGCACCACTCACCCACACGCAGGAACCGCGAATTCCAGAATTAAAAAGTAAAGAATTTGCATCTATGGCATCGCGACCAAGCAGTTCTTCTATCGCCACAGGACGCAGCGCATTGATAGTTACCTTGCCGCTTGAGATTTCCTCTACGGAGGGCACCATCAACAGCGGTATCCCGATGGGCTGAATTTGGGCAACCACTTCACGGCGCCGGCTGCGCGTAAGCGAGGGAATTGCTAGTAAAACTTGGTCAAACTCGCGTTTATGTTCGCGCAGGATCTGGGGTGGTTTGATCGGCACTCCGTTGATCTCACGGTGCCATAGGCGATGATCGTCGTCGATAAAAAGCACCACGCTGTGGCTGGCGGCCATCCGGAGCGCTATTGATAGCTGCACGCCAGCAGTTCCGGCGCCATAGATGACCACACGGGTTAGCTGCTGGCTAGATTTGCTTTGCAGGCTAAGCAATAGATCGCGCAAGAAAAAGCGCAAAGTGCCTGATAAAGCTGTGAGTAATATCCACAGCAGCAGCCAGCTAGTGCGTGGCGGCAGTGGCAAGCGCAGTAAAACGCCACAGGCAAGAAGCGATAACACCAACCATGCATTGCGTATCGCCAGTTGGTAGAGGGCACGGCTGCCCACATAACGGGTAAGCCCTTTGTATTGGCCACTAAAAGCAAAGATGGGTAGGCCAATCAACCAAGCCGCCGGCAATAGCCACAACCTATCAACAAAACTGTTGCTTAATGGCTCCGCTAACCGCAGCCAGAAGCTCAGCCACACTGCCAATGGCAAGATCAGTGCATCTGCAGCGATTAACAGCAGGCGGCGCTGAACCGGTAACAATCGCAGCAGCTGGGTTGTGAGTTTATGAATAGCCATAAAAAAAGCCCCTGCCGCTTAAGCGGCAGGGGCAAAAACAAATTCAATTAATAACAACAGGCGTCTCAAATAAATCTTGTTAATCTCCAAACCATTGAAGATTAGTGATTTATAAAAAGTGAATTATTCCCACCACAAGCAAACATTTAGTTCAAGCCCCGGGCTTCCCCAGTTTTTAAGGCTGAGGAATCGCCGGTGGAGAGGGCTTGGCTCAAGATGGACTCTGCACTTTCATATCTACTGTTGGATACCAATTTAAGTTCGCCAGCTGCCAATGGGAGGGGAGTGGCGAATCCGGGGATAAAGACATGGTTGAAATAATCCAAGCCTGGGGATCCAACAATCTCAATTTAACGGCCCCAAACCAAACACACGCTTAACAGTACACCTGTACTGACGAGTCTCAAAATATGTTGGTTCCCAGCGCTCTATTCCGTTAACCCAAAGGCACACCATATATGGTGTGTAAAAAGCCAAATTGAATAGGGTGTGGGGAATTGATTAATAAACCAATAGCGCCAGATGCCACGGCTCAGGCACTCAGCTGGCAACGG
>NZ_JAGQEK010000089.1 GCF_024346075.1 Synechococcus sp. Cruz CV12-2-Slac-r | reverse complement strand
AGGGCGCTTTCTTTATCTAAGCCGCAAGGGCAGCGCAAAAAACTCACATCTACATCTGCCCGCCATAGCACCTGAAAAGCTTCACGCGCTTGCTCCAAGGTGCCGTCGTGGGAAGCGCAAGCAATTGCCATTGCCCGATCGCCACCCCCCTGGGCATCCACTGCACCACTGGAAACAAAAAGCTGGGCTTGAAAAGGTTTCAAGCTGGAGCGGATAAAGCTGAGGTGCTGAGGATCCCCAGCCCGCATCAATAATCTGCCGCGTTGATCGGTAACTACCGCATGGGCCCGGTGCAGGGATTCAGCGACGCCATTGCGTAAGAGAACCACCTCTAAAGGTGAAGTGCCCTGGCGACTTGATCCACTCAGCCCCATGGAGGAAGTCATATCAAATAAATAAAACGTTAGGTTTCAAAGAGCCTGGCAGATGCTCGAGCCAAAGCAGAGCAGCACCAGCAGCAGCGTGAGGGCTTGCCCAAGGCGCACCAAGATTGGTTTTACCTGATGTTGTGCCACCAATAAATCTTGCTGACGCCAATCCAACGGTTTTTCCCATTCTTGACCGTCGTACCAGCCCGATTCCTCATAGATGATTTTTTCTCGCACCAAGCGCCGCTGCACATAAGACCAGCCAAGCCACTGGCGAGTTAGTAAAAGTAAAGGCAAAAGCAATGCTGCAACAGCTGCTGCAGTTACAAGCTGCACTGGGTTATGGCGCAGTGGCACGCTGCCGGTGGCAACGATTATTGCGATCGGCAACAGCAAGATCCAACCACCGCCAAGGGCGGCAACTAAACCTCCCAATGAATGGATAGGCCATCTAAAAAACCAGGATTCGCACAGCTGTTGATATTCCTGCAAGGGACGCTGCTCCTGCGGCACCGGACAAACGCTTATCACGTAACAGCTCGATAATTAAGTGGTAGGGGTGAAAAGAATGGTTTCACCATGACCCCAAAAAGCCTCTAAATCGTAGTAACTGCGCTCCTGAGGGGTGAGTACCTGCACAATTAAATCGCCGTAATCAAGCAATACCCAACGACCTTGGGTAACACCCTCACGCCTCAAGGGCAGCCTTTCACATTCCAATTCGAGCCGGTCTTCCACAGAGCGCGCAATTGCTCTCACCTGCACATCAGAAAGACCACTGCAAACCACAAACCAATCGGTGAGAGTAGTTACCTCTTCCACCCTGAGCAAACGAATATCTACCGCCTTACGGTCGTCGGCGGCTTCGGCCGCGAGGCGTGCCAACGATTCGCTATCCATACACATTTTCACTGGTAACTGAACGGCTACTGCCTTGTTGCTGAGCCATATCAGCTCTTGCTTTGCCAGCACTTTTACGCAGGGCTTCGAGGCGATCCTCAAAAAAGCTGCGTTGGCGTTTTTTACGGGTTTGCTCGATGCGTTCCTTTAATGCACCCCCCAAACTTTTGTAAGCGTTGGGAAGGGTATAGCCAAAACGGGTGGCGAGCCCGATGGCCCGTTCATCGGCTGAAATGGCGTCCCGCAACCGTTTCTCGGAATTGTTTTTTAGATAAAGCCGATAACCGGCAAATCCAGATAATCCCACTGCTAACACAAGTAATAAGCCGTCTTGCACCCACAACTCGCCGATCGCACCACCAAGACCGATTGCAAGTGCTGCCATTTCCCAACCATCCCGCGGAATGGCGTCATTTTGGATACGGCCCACCTCATGCCAAAAAAGAAGGTTGCGGTGATCGAGAGCTAGTTCATCCCATTTATCCAAATGCAACTGGATTTCCACTTCATCCCTACCAATTTCCTCGAGGCTGATCAAGGGAGGGTCTGCGGAAGCTGCTGCTTCAACAAAAACCCAACTCTGCATCTCTGGCGGCAGCAGCCCCTTCAGGCGCTGGAGCTCACTCATGAACACAGACGTTCAATAACGTCAGATACAACCCACAGAGTAGCGACCTCTCAGCAAGGGATGCTGGTGGGTAGGCCGCCAAGGTGAGATGCTGTGAACGTTTTGCTGTAATCACCGCCCATGCCCCGCCGCACGGATTTGCATCGGATCCTGCTGCTGGGGTCTGGCCCCATTGTGATCGGCCAAGCATGCGAGTTTGATTATTCCGGAACCCAAGCCTGCAAAGCCTTGCGAGCAGAGGGATATGAAGTGGTTTTGGTGAATTCCAATCCGGCTTCAATAATGACGGATCCGGATATGGCGGACAGAACCTATATCGAGCCACTAACGCCTGAAGTGGTTACCCAGGTAATCGAAAGGGAACGACCTGATGCGCTCCTACCCACAATGGGAGGACAAACCGCTCTCAATTTGGCGGTGGCACTTGCTGAAAACGGCACGCTTGAACGCTTCGGAGTTGAACTAATCGGCGCAAATCTGGAGGCAATTCGTAAAGCTGAAGACCGCCAATTGTTTAAGGAGGCGATGCAACGAATCGGCGTAGATGTATGCCCTTCGGGAATCGCTACAACTCTTGAAGAGGCATTAATAGTTGGAGAAAGTATTGGCGGTTATCCCCGCATAATTAGACCTGGCTTCACCTTGGGCGGGGCAGGTGGTGGCATCGCTTACAACCTGGAGGAATTTATTGCCATCTGCAAAAGCGGCCTAGAGGCCAGCCCGGCATCTCAAATCTTGATTGAACAATCACTGCTGGGATGGAAAGAATTTGAACTTGAAGTAATGCGCGACAGTGCAGATAACGTTGTAATTGTGTGCAGCATTGAAAATATTGATCCGATGGGGGTTCACACAGGAGATTCAATCACCGTTGCCCCAGCTCAAACTCTCACAGATCGGGAATATCAAAGGTTGCGAGATCAATCAATTGCAATTATTAGGGAAATCGGCGTTGATACAGGCGGCAGCAACATCCAATTTGCTATCAATCCAAGTAATGGAGATGTAGTTGTAATTGAAATGAATCCAAGGGTGAGTCGCAGTTCAGCGCTTGCCAGCAAAGCAACGGGCTTCCCGATTGCCAAAATTGCCGCGCGGCTGGCTGTTGGTTATCGGCTTGATGAAATTATTAACGATATCACCGAAAAAACACCAGCCTGCTTTGAACCAACCATCGACTATGTAGTAACTAAGGTGCCGCGCTTTGCTTTTGAAAAATTTAGCGGCAGCTCCTCTGTGCTCACCACCTCGATGAAATCGGTTGGGGAAGCGATGGCGATTGGTCGATGCTTTGAAGAATCTTTTCAAAAAGCCCTGCGCTCCCTTGAAACTGGCCATAGCGGCTGGGGCTGCGACCGGCCAGAAACCAGCCCTAGCCCAAGCGAGCTGGAAAGGGAACTACGCACACCAACCCCAGAACGTATCTTTTCAGTGCGCAGCGGCTTAAATCAAGGGCGTACTGTGGCTGAATTACATCAGCTAAGTAATATTGATCCCTGGTTTCTAGGTAAACTTGAAGCTCTACTAATTAGTGAAAAACGCCTGCTTCAAGGTAAAACATTAGCTCAGCTTAATGCAGAAGCTTTACTGGAGCTAAAGCAATTGGGTTACAGCGATTGTCAAATCGCCTACGCCACAGGAAGCGATGAACTTACAGTGCGCAGTAAGCGCCAAGAACTTGGCGTTGATGTTTTATTTAAAACCGTTGATACCTGCGCTGCTGAATTCGCCTCCAGCACCCCTTATCACTATTCAACCTATGAAAGATGTTTAGAGCGATTAAATAGTGCGGGAGAATTGGAAGTATTAGCGCCTAATACTGAGGTGCAGCCGGAATCACGGCGCAAAGTGTTAATTCTTGGCGGCGGCCCCAACCGGATCGGCCAAGGGATTGAATTCGACTACTGCTGTTGCCATGCCTCATTTGCGCTGCAGGCGGAAGGATTGGTAACCGTGATGCAAAACAGCAATCCTGAAACCGTTTCCACCGATTACGACAGTAGCGATCGTTTGTATTTTGAACCCCTCACTCTGGAGGATGTGTTGAATGTGATCGAGGCCGAACATCCAGCTGGGGTGATTGTGCAATTTGGCGGCCAAACCCCACTTAAACTTGCTTTACCACTACTTGCCTGGCTTGAAACTGATGCAGGCAAACTCACTGGCACTGAAATCTGGGGCACTTCTCCGCGAAATATTGACCTAGCAGAGGATCGTGAACAATTTGAAGCTGTATTACGTAGTTTAGAAATACGGCAACCACGAAATGGCATTGCTCGCAGTGAAAAAGAAGCAATAGCAATCGCTGAAAAAATTGGTTATCCGGTGGTGGTACGCCCCAGTTATGTACTTGGTGGCCGTGCGATGGAAGTTGTTTTTGATAGTAAAGAATTAGATCGTTATATGCGCGAAGCCGTGAAGGTGGATCCGAATCAACCAGTATTGATAGACGAATATCTTGAGAATGCAATAGAGGTAGACGTTGATGCTTTATGCGACAACTCAGGCATGGTAGTAATTGGCGGTTTAATGGAACATATCGAACCTGCTGGCATTCATTCTGGAGATTCCGCCTGTTGCCTACCCGCAGTGAGCTTATCTAAAGATTGCTTAGCAACTATAAGAAATTGGAGTATTCAATTAGCCAAACGCTTAGAAGTGCGCGGTTTAATAAATCTTCAATTTGCCGTTAAAGATCATCAAGTTTTTATAATTGAAGCAAATCCAAGGGCATCAAGAACTGTGCCATTTGTAGCAAAAGCAACCGGGCTGCCGTTAGCAAAAATTGCCAGTCAAATAATGGCTGGACGCAGTTTAAATGAACTTGGCGTAATAAATGAACCCCAACCCCCTTTGCAGGCGGTGAAAGAAGCAGTTTTGCCTTTTCGCCGCTTCCCCGGCGCCGATTCACTGCTGGGGCCTGAGATGCGTTCCACCGGTGAAGTGATGGGAACCGCTACTAGTTTTGGCATGGCCTACGCGAAAGCTGAACTTGGGGCAGGCGAGGTTTTACCCACCGCAGGCACTGTTTTTCTTTCCACCCACGACCGGGACAAGCAAGCCTTAAGCGCTGTTGCAAAAGACCTAGCCGCCCAAGGTTTTGCCCTGGTTGCCACCAGTGGCACCGCCCGCCACCTGAGGGCTCAAGGATTAGAAGTAAAAACCGTGCTCAAAGTGCATGAAGGGCGCCCCAACGTGGAAGATGCCATCCGCTCCGGCCAAATTCAATTAATCATCAACACCCCCATCGGGCGCCAAGCCACCCACGACGATCGATATCTGCGCAGAGCTGCCCTCGATTATCAAGTGCCCACCGTTACAACACTTGCCGGGGCTAAAGCAGCGGTGGCTGCAGTGGCTGCTCTGCAGGGCCAGAATGAGCTACCAATCAACGCCTTGCAGGATTTGCATCGCTAATCGCAACTACCCACAACAATGACAATCAGCAGCCCCACAACTAACGCGCCAATTCCTGGCAGCGACTGCACTTCCCTATTCAGGGCCGCCTATGAAAATCGCTACACCTGGGAACCGGATTTCGGTGGCTACAAGGGCCGCTGCATCTGGGAGCAGGGCGACAAGCGCGTTGAGGGCAGCTTTGTAGTGGGCGCCGATCTCAAGGCAACTGTGGAAGGTATTAGCGATGAAGAGATCCACAAGGCGATGGCTTCCCAGCTCTGGGAAGTAGCGATCCACCGAGTGCGCCGCAGTTTCGAGCAAACCCATGGTTCCAATAGCTTCAGCGCCGGTAACACCGACACAATTGGCACCGAAGTAATCGTTGGTGGAAAAAATACCGGTGATCGTTATCGCATCAAAAATGATGTTGTAACGATGGTTCATCGCCATATTCATGGCACGGTAGTAACTATTTTTACCGAAAGCACAACCGACACTGGAAGGGGTTACTTAAGCCACAAATACACAAGTCAGTATTCGGATCCCGCCAGCGGCGAATTAAAAGGCGCCATAAGCCGCTTTAGCGATACTTTTGTGCCGCTTAATAATTCAGGCTTATGGGTTTTGGGCGAGCGGGTTGTGGCTGGCGATGCCCATGGAGACATCCCAGCCAGCGAACAGCGTTTCTTATTTGAAAACCTTGAGGTTCTTTAGCTAATTTATTAATTACTCAGCCATTGGGTCGATTGTTTTGAGGCGTTCATTTAGTTGCAACGCCATCGACTGACGACCCACTGCCAACACCTTCAAGGTGTCCTCATGGAGCCGCAATTGGGCGTCTGCCACTTGCCTACCACGAACCAATTCCTTTACGTCGTCGGGCAAGTTATTAAGGTCGTAGCGCTTACCTTCAAACGTGAGTACAGGATTTTCCTGATCGCCGGAGTTAGTCATTGAGGCTTTGATCCTAAGCTTGAGGAGCCCGGCTAATGTACCGGGCCTTGGGGACGCTTGAAGAAAAACATCAACAACGGGCCCACTTGAGCCGTTTCGATGAATTCCCAGCCCTCTTGCCCTAGCAGATTTAGAAAATGTTGCAGCTGGGCCGCTGGATGCTTTGGGAGCGATTGATTTTTTGAATAAAAATCAGGAAATTCTCTTGCGATGAAATCTGGGCTTAATGCACCCCCCAGCCTTTCGCTGGCAGCTTCCGGAGTGGGGGGCGTTGGTGGAGGTCCGTTATCTACATTGATGTGAATAACCCTGTAGTCCCAATGCAATGAGGTGCTGGTAGTCATTTTTTACAGACGTCTGTTTGGCTTTTTGAAATATAAAAACAGTTTATTGGATTATGGAAGAAAAGATCTAATTAGCTGTCGGTTGCAGAGCTCGCGGTATCGCCCCCCTGCCTGCATTAATTGATCATGGCTCCCTTGTTCAATAATCCGCCCATTCTCCAGAAAAAGGATCCGATCGGCCTCCTGCACAGTTGATAAACGGTGGGCGATCACTAGCACGGTGCGGCCAGCCATCGCTTGGGCTAGCCCTTGTTGCACCGCCTCTTCCGCCTCCGCATCAAGGGCGCTGGTGGCCTCATCAAGCAGTAACACCGCTGGATTACCAAGCACCGCTCGAGCAATGGCAATTCGTTGCTTTTGGCCGCCAGAGAAGTTTGTGCCCCGCTCCTCAACACGAGCTTGGTATCCCCCCGGCAAAGCTTCAATAAATTCAGCTGCGTTGGCTAGCTGCGCTGCCCGACGCAGTTCTGCATCGGTGGCGTGCCGGCCAAAACGAATCGCTTCAGCAACGGTGCCTGAAAATAACGTGGTGTTTTGCGGAACTAATGCCATCCCTCGGCGCAATTCCGCCGCTCGCAGCTGGCGCAAATCGATGCCATCGAGCAGCACTTTTCCCTGTTGCGCAACATTGAAACGCAGCAGCAGGGAGAAAAGAGTGGTTTTACCTGCTCCAGAGGGGCC
>NZ_JAGQEK010000088.1 GCF_024346075.1 Synechococcus sp. Cruz CV12-2-Slac-r | reverse complement strand
CCTGTTAACCACCCACCCAATGCCAAATAGGCAGTAGGGAAAAGCAGCAAACCAGACCAACCAACAAATACGAAACGGTCGCGCTTGAGCCAGTCGTCGAGGATGTCGAACCATCCGCGCTGGCTAACGCGCCCTAGGGCGATCGTCATGGTTTTTGTTCACAAAGCGTTACATAAGGAACCATACAGATAGAAGTGGGGTTTTGAGGGGAAAACCCAACAAGATCAGCACATCTACCTACGCACTTGCTTCCCTAGGGTGCCGCCAGTAGTGATTTCTCCATGTTTGTTATCGAACTAAGCCTCAAGCTTTCGCCAATGCCAATCTCCGTGCAACGCAAGGAATTGGAGGCAGCCCAAAGCCTCTACCAAGAAATTCGCAGTGCAATGCAACACGGTGAGCGGCAATTGTTAGAGCTGCGTTGCGAAAAAGCAGAAGAAAAATTAGTAACACTTTTAAGCAGCGAAATCCTGGCTGTGCAGATATACGAAAAAAGTGCCCTCGGCGCCGGTAGCAAGCGCCCTGGCTTCAGCCTCGGCGCTGAATGAAAGCAATCCTTGAAGTGGATCGGGTTAGCTACCGCTGGCCTAACAACAGCGCTGCCCTAATCAATTGCTCGCTGCAAATTCCAAAGCCGGGCCTTTGGATGCTGGTGGGCGGCAACGGCAGCGGTAAAAGCACTCTGTTGCGTTTGATCTCTGGCCTGCTTGAGCCCAAAGAAGGCGAAATCCGGCTGGCTTCAATTGCAGCGCTGGTTTTTCAAAATCCAGACCATCAACTGCTTTTGCCCTGCTGCGGCAGTGAACTCTGCTTTCACCTGCCAGTAGGGATAGCGCCGCAGGCAGAGCTAATCGAAGCTGCTCTTGATCAGGTGGGGCTTGCGGGATTTACCAATCGCCCGATCCACAGCCTCAGCGGCGGCCAGAAGCAACGGCTCGCTATTGCCTCAGCTCTGTTAAGCGGAGCAGAGCTGCTGTTGCTGGATGAACCAACCGCATTGCTTGATCCAGAAAGTCAAGGGGCAGTGCTGGCTTTAATCCGCCAGCTTTGCCAGCAAACAGCAACGCAACCGAAGCCGCTCACAGCACTTTGGGTTACCCACAAACTGGAGGAACTGCACCATTGCGACGGGGCCTTAAGGCTTGAGCAAGGCAATGCCGGACCCTGGCTTACTGGGGCTTCTATGGCTAGCGCCCTTGAGGGGTTGCCCAGGGGGCGGGCGGGCGGTTAAGTTCTAATCCACCTCGTTTGGGGTGCAATCCTCGGTAGCTCAGTGGTAGAGCGATCGGCTGTTAACCGATTGGTCGCAGGTTCGAATCCCGCCCGGGGAGTTTTTAACACTTTAATAAATAATATTTAATTGATATAAGTTTATTGCAAAATAAACTATTAATTTAGATATTTGCCGGTTCGTAAAAAATTCTTTTTATTTATCCTCTATACTATAAAAACAAGCACGCAGAAACGATTGGAAGTAATCCACGGTTCTGGCTAATCCCTGCTCCACCCCCACCAAGCTGCATTGATGAAGCCCTGCATCCTCTTAATAGAAGACGACCAAGACATGCGGGAGCTTGTGGCTGGCTGCCTTGAGCATTCCGGGTTTGATGTGCAAAAAGCAGAAGATGGCATTAAGGGGCAGGCTCTCGCCCTCCAATACGGCCCAGATCTAATCGTGCTTGATCTGATGCTGCCCAAAGTTGATGGGCTCACCCTTTGCCAACGCCTACGGCGCGATGAACGCACAGCTCAAATACCAATCTTGATGCTCACCGCCCTTGGCGGCATAAAAGACAAAGTAACGGGCTTTAATTCTGGCGCCGATGATTACTTAACCAAACCTTTTGAACTAGAAGAGTTCCTAGCTCGTATCAAGGCCCTGCTGCGCCGCAGCGATCGTGCTCCGTTATCAAGTAAGCACAACGAAATTCTTAATTTCGGGCCGATCACCCTTGTGCCTGAAAGATTTGAAGCAATTTGGTTTGAACAGGCGGTGCGCCTCACCCACCTTGAATTCGAACTACTGCACTGCTTATTGCAACGCCACGGCCAAACTGTTGCACCATCTTTGATTCTCAAAGAAGTGTGGGGCTATGAACCAGACGATGACATTGAAACCATTCGCGTTCACATCAGACACCTGCGCACCAAATTAGAACCAGACCCCCGCAAACCCAGGTTTATCAAAACCGTTTATGGAGCCGGTTATTGCCTGGAATTGCCCTCTGGCAATCAATTAGCTGATTGCAGCTTGGTAATGGCAGAATTTCGCGCTTCAAGCGCAGAGATTGCCGCTTCAAGCGCAGAGATTTAGTAAAGCCACTTCCCAAGCCAAGCGGGGCTGCACATTGCCCTGCAAATGTTTCCGCAAAAGCTCAAGCCTTTTTAATGGGGATGGATCGCTTTTTTGCTGCCAAAGCCTGCGTTGCCAAAGGCCCAGCAGCCAGATCTGTTGTTCCACATCAAGCTGCTCGCAAATTTCACTTGCAAGCCTCAATGCAGCAAGCGGATTGGCAGGCAACTCAGCCAGCGCTGTAATTAAAAATTCTGGTAACTCTTGCCACCTGCTGCGCCATTCCAGTAAGGCGCCTGGAGATCCAGCGGCTAATGCCAATAATTCAGTTGAATCAGCGTCAATTTCCATTACTTGGGCGAGTTCTGCGGGCGGTAGGGGCCGAAACGGGATGCGCATACAGCGGCTCAAAATTGTGCTGAGAAGTTTTTCAGGCGCTGCTGTTAACAAAATCAGCAAGCCCTGCCCCGGTTCTTCCAAAGTTTTAAGCAGTGCATTTGCAGCGGCTTCCGCCATACGTTCAGCCCCTTCCAGCAGCACCACTGAACGGGGAGCCTCCAATGGTGTGCGCGCCAAAAAGCGTGCCACTTCACGAATCTGCTCAAGCCGCAGTTGAGGTAAAGCTTTCTTTTGCAAGCCATCAGCCTTGGCTTTTGAAACCGGAATCAACACCCCTTTATCGCTGTAGGTGGGTTCCACCAACAGCAAATCTGGATGGTTACTTAATTCCAAACGCCGCCGCAGCCCTAAATCAGCTGTTAAGCCAAAATCTCCAACTTGTTTATTAGAAATTTGTTTAGTGAAAATACCTTCAATAAAACGAAGCGCCACTAACGAGCGCCCCACCCCTTCTGGCCCTGCGAACAGGTATGCAGGTGCTAATCGATTTGTATTTAGCGTGGCTGTAAGCAATTGCAGGGCTTGCTGATGGCCCACAATTCCTGAAAACAACTCTTCTTTCACGGCTTGAGCTGTGATTTTAGAAATTGCCCACTAGCAATAAAAGATTGCCTCAGCAGAGATTGCAAACGCTCCTGCACCTCTGCTTCGCTGCCAATGGCGTTAACGCACTGCCAGCCAGGCCGAACACTCAGTGCACTGAAGCCCCCATGCACCCGCTCAAGGAATGCCAACCCCTCCGCTTCAATGCGATCTTCCCTTTCCCCAGCGCGGCGGGCTGCAGCTACAGGGGGCGCCAGCTCGAGCCAAATGCATAAATCCGGCCGCAAACCAGCTGTTGCTAATTCTTCCAACTGATCGATTAAGGCCAAATCCAAGCCGCGGCCATAACCTTGATAGGCAGCAGTAGAACCACTAAAACGATCACATAACACCCAATTACCAGCGCTTAAAGCCGGTTCAATGCATTGCTGCACATGCTGCGCTCGATCAGCGGCATAAAGCAGTAATTCGGCCCGGCTTTCGGGAATATGGCCCTCCGGGGGATGCAGCAACAGGCCGCGCAAGGCCATTCCCAGGGCTGTTCCCCCAGGTTCGCGGCTGGTAACCAAGCTGGCCCCAGCAGGCAATAAACCACTGGTGGGCAGCCAGGCAGCTAAGGCGCGCAGCTGAGTGCTCTTACCGCAACCATCAATGCCTTCAAGCACGAGGAATTTTCCCCTGCGGTTTTTTGTCATGGCAGCTTCAGCATCAAGGCATTGGCCACCACAGTGAGGGAACTGAGCGCCATCAACAACGCCGCCAGCGGCGGCGTTAGCAGCAAACCAAAACGCGGCAACAAAAAGCCTGCTGCCAGAGGCAGCACAAGCAGGTTGTAGCCAAAGGCCCATGCCAGGTTTTGGCGCACCTTTGCCATGCAGCGTTTAGCGAGCTCCAGGGCTTGGGGCACTGCCATTAGGCGATCGCCTAAAACCACTAGATCAGCGCTGTCTTGGGCGATCTGGGTGCCAGTACCCACTGCAATGCCTAAATTTGCCGCGGCCAGCGCTGGCGCGTCGTTTAAGCCATCCCCCACCATCGCCACCGGTTTTTGAGCCATTTCCAATTTGGCCAATTTCTGGGCTGGGCTTAAGCCCCAAGCCAATTGCTGGAATTCCAGGTTCAAATCACTGGCCAACTGCCGCACCGGGCCCTCGCGATCGCCACTCAATACGCCAAGCCCATAACCCCGCTCTTTTAGGCATTGCAAGGCCGCCAGGGCATCTGGCCGCAAGGCATCACGCACCGCTAACAAACCGAGCAATTGGGTGCCGTGGGCTAAGGCAAGCACCGTGGCGCCCCCTTTGGCTTGAAGCGCTTGCCATTCCACAGCGGCCGTTTGCGGGCGCACACCTTGCTGTTCAAGCCACTCGAGCCGCCCTAAGCGGCAGGTGTGCTCCATCCCCTCCAGTTCTCCGCTCACCCCTGCGCCTGCAACCGTGCAACTTTCCGTGCACTGCAACAGCTTTAAACCTTTGCCTTCAGCCCCCTGCAAGAGGGCCCAGGCCAAAGGGTGGCGAGTGTGTTGCTCTAAAGAAGCCGCCAGTTGCAAAAGACGCAATTCCTCCAAGCCATCAGCCAGGGGCAAACTTGCTTCCACTAAGGGCCTGCCGCGGCTGAGGGTGCCGGTTTTGTCGAATAACACCGTGCGCACTGATGCTGCAATTTGCAACACCTCTCCCCCTCTAAAGAGCAACCCCATCCGAGCGGCGCGGCCGGTGGCAACACTGATTGCCGCTGGTGTGGCAAGGCCTAAGGCACAGGGGCAGGCCACCACCAAAACAGCGATAGCCAGCTGCAATGCCAAGCCCACCGGAGTGTTTGCCCCAGCCCCAAGGCTGCGGTGATGGCCAGCTGCATGGGGCATACCAGCTAAAACCTGCGGGAAAAGCTCGGTGCCAATCAGCCACCAAAATAAAAATGTGGTTATTGCAAGAGCAAGCACTATCCAGGTAAATCGCCCCGCCCAGCGATCGGCTAAGGCTTGGATTGGTGCCTTGCGGGTTTGGGCCTGTTGCACCAACTGAATCAAACGAGCTAAAGCGGAATCGGCACCGCTACGCAACACCTCTAATTCCAATGGCGCCTGCAGATTTAGGCCGCCAGCAGCAAGCTCAGCGCCGGGTTGCACCAAACGCGGCATCGGTTCACCGGTTAAGCCCGATTCATCAATGCTTGAGCAACCCAGCAACACAACCCCATCCACCGGCAAACGATCCCCCGGCAAGATGCGGAGGCGATCCCCTGGCCGTAGCCCCCCCACCCGCACCGCACGGGGAGGGTGATCGCCAAGCAGCAGCAAAGCGTTATCGGGCTGCAATTCAGCTAAGGATTCGAGCGCATCACCGGTGCGGCGCCGGGCCCGATCCTCAAGGAAACGGCCCAACAACACAAACCCCAAAAGCATTAGGGGCTCATTAAAAAAACAGCTCCAGCCCACTGCCGGCCAGATCAAAGCCACCAAACTGGCAAGGTATGCACTAAAAACACCCAGCCCCACAAGGCTGTCCATCGCTGGCACGCCACGGCGCAACCCCTGCCAGCCCCGCACCAAAATCATCCGACCTGGCCCCGCAAGGGCAACAGTTGCCACTAAGCCATGCAGCCGCATATCGGCTAATGGCCCCGATTCACTGAGGTGGGCGGCACTACTTATTACCAATAGAGATAAAGCGATCACAAGCTCGCGCCAGCGCTGCCACCAACCAAGGGGAGCTCTGCTTTCGCGTAGTTGCTCGAGGGCGCTTTGCTGAGGCCTAATGCGACCCGGAAAACCAAGCCCGGCAAGGCTTTGCAATAAATCCTCTGGCGTGCCTGGGGGATCGAGCTCCACCCAAGCTGTGCGGCTCAATAAATTAACGCTGGCTTCCAGCACTCCGGGTTGCGCTAACAAGCGCTTTTCAACGGCGCTAACGCAGCCGCCGCACTTCATGCCATCGATATCGAGCAGCAAGGCCTGAGAAGTCATACCCCAGGTTAGTTAGAGAAGCTGTCAGCTGCCCAGCCAAAGGGCCACACTGGGGTTCAATCGAGTTAATACGGTGCCGCGCAGCCAACGCAACGACAACTTCATCGATAAAAGCTTCACGGTGATGGCGGATTTGATCTTGAAAATGTTGCCCACAAACAAACGGGCCAAGGAGGCTTTTGCTTATTACCGCGACGGCATGAGCGCCCAAGGCGATGGGGAGTATGCCGAAGCCCTAGAAAATTATGAAGAAGCCCTAAGGCTGGAAGATGATCCAAATGATCGAGCTTTTATTATTTACAACATGGCTTTAGTGTTTGCTAGTAATGGTGAACATCTAAAAGCTTTAGAGCACTACGAGCAGGCACTTGCATTGAATGCAAAAATGCCCCAAGTATTAAATAACATGGCAGTTATTCATCATCATCTCGGCAGCTTGGCCCAGGAGCAAGGCAAAACCGATGAGGCGGATCAATGTTTTGATATCGCTGCAGATTGCTGGACAAAAGCAATTCGTTTGGCTCCAAATAATTACATCGAAGCCCAAAACTGGTTGAAAACCACTGGCCGTGGCAATGCTGATGTTTTCTTTTAATCGGTTGGATTAGCGCCAAGCGCTGCCACTAAAGCCTCAGCAATCGTGCTGGCTTCAAGCAGTTGCAAATCCAAGCCAGCGGCTATCCGGCTTAGGCCACTGCCTTTGGGTACCACCGCCCGACGGAAACCGAGGCGGGCTGATTCCTGTAAGCGCAATTCCAGCTGAGCTACCGGCCTCAGCTGGCCGCCCAGGCCTAGTTCACCCACCAGCACCGTGCCTGGCGGCATGATCAAATCCCTGTAGCTAGCCACCACAGCAGCAGCTACACCAAGATCAGCGGCCGGTTCCTCCACCTCCAAACCACCAGCCACAGCCAGATAACAATCAAATCGGGAAAGGGGGATCCCGAGATGTTTTTCCAACACTGCCAAAATTTGATGCAAACGGTTGGTGCCAATGCCTGTTGCAGTGCGGCGTGGGCTTGCGTAGCTGGTGGTGCTAACGAGGGCCTGCAGCTCAACTACCAGGGGCCTGGTGC
>NZ_JAGQEK010000087.1 GCF_024346075.1 Synechococcus sp. Cruz CV12-2-Slac-r | reverse complement strand
TTGCTACCTTTGAAGAATAAATAACCAGTGAGCCCCGCAGGTAGCAGGTAGCCACTATGAATTATGCGTTGTAAGAAATATTTTGAGTTAATCAGCGATCCACCGAACCCATAATCACATCAATAGAACCAAGGATTGCCATGATATCAGCAACTTTTACGCCTTTTAATAGATGAGGCAAGATTTGTAGGTTATTAAAATCCGCAGCCCTGATCTTCCAGCGCCAAGGAGTTACATCATTATTACCGATGATAAATACACCGAGTTCGCCTTTACCTGATTCCACCCTGCTATAAAGTTGCCCTTCAGGGATCTTAAATGTGGGTGCTACTTTTTTAGCAACTATTTGATAATCAAATCCATAAAATTCACTAGTTTTTCCTTCTGCTTTTCTTAGTGCTTCCAAATTTTCAGTAGGGCCACCTGGGATTTGCTTACAAGCTTGTTTCAAGATTTTTAGTGATTCGCGCATTTCTTGAATTCGCACCCGATAACGGGCATAACAACAACCCTCCTGGGCCGTAACCACCTGCCAATCAAATTCGTGATAACACTCATATTTATCAACACGTCGCAAATCCCATTCCACCCCTGATGCCCTCAACATCGGCCCCGAAAGGCTCCAATTGATCGCCTGCTCGCGACTAATAACTCCCAACCCTTCAATGCGGCGCTTAAAAATTGGATTATTAGTAATTAATTTTTCATACTCATCAATTTTCGGGCCAAACCAATCGCAGAAATCCTCACATTTTTCAAGCCAACCATGGGGTAAATCTGCTGCTACTCCACCGATGCGGAAATAATTGTTATTTACCATCCGTTGGCCGGTAGCTGCCTCCCAAAGGTCGTAGATCATCTCCCGCTCACGGAAGATATAGAAAAATGGCGTTTGAGCTCCCACATCGGCAAGGAAGGGGCCTAGCCAAAGCAAATGGTTGGCAATGCGATTTAACTCAAGCATCAGCACCCGGATATAACTTGCCCGCCTTGGCACCTTCACATCAGCAAGGCGCTCTGGTGCATTTACTGTGATCGCTTCGTTAAACATCCCCGCCGCATAATCCCAACGACTCACATAAGGCACAAACATCACATTTGTGCGGCTTTCGGCGATTTTTTCCATGCCGCGATGCAGATAGCCGATAACCGGCTCGCAATCCACTACATCTTCCCCATCAAGGGTTACCACCAACCGCAACACCCCGTGCATAGATGGGTGATGGGGCCCAAAATTGAGCACCATCGGCTCGGTGCGCGTTTCCAGCTGCGTCATCTACCAAAGCCCTGGCTTTCTTGTGATCCTAGGAAGGAGTGGGCACATCCACCGGTTTTTATTTGCTTAATTCACCCTGAACAGCCCCACCTCCACTCACAATCCACTGCTGCAACCCGGCTTTGAACACGAACCGGTGTTACCAAGCCAAGTGCTGGAAGCTTTCGCCTGCTTACCAAACGAAGGAATTCTGCTCGATTGCACTTTGGGGGGCGCTGGCCATAGCGCCCTATTGCTTCAAGCTCACCCTGGCTGGCAACTGATCGGCCTTGATCAAGACCCCAATGCCCGTGTGGCTGCTGCAGAAAAACTAAGCCCCTATCGAGAACGGGTGCAAATTATTGCCACAAATTTCGCCTGCTACCAGCCAGCCAGCCCAGTGGTGGCAGTGCTTGCTGATCTTGGCGTTAGCAGCCATCAACTAAATCAAGCGGAGCGTGGTTTCAGCTTTCGTAGTGATGGCCCCCTTGATATGCGTATGAACCCCGAGGGGGCAAGGGAAACCGCTGCAGCCTTGATCGATCGCCTCACGGAAACAGAACTGGCCGATTTGTTATTTCACAACGGAGAAGAAAGATTGGCTCGCCGAATTGCCCGCAAATTAGTAGCGGAAAAGCCCTGGGATGATGGCAAACGCGGCACTGCCGCCCTTGCTTATGCCATTGCCGGTTGCTATCCCCCCAAGCAACGCCATGGCCGCATCCATGCCGCCACCCGAAGTTTTCAAGCCTTGCGCATTGCCGTAAACGATGAATTGGGGGCATTGGAAACACTGCTAGATCAAGCGCCCCATTGGTTGCAAAGCGGCGCTCGCTTTGCCGTAATCAGCTTCCATTCATTGGAGGATCGGTTGGTGAAAAACAGCTTTAAAAGCAACCCCTCCTTACAAGTAATCACCAGGAAACCGCTGATAGCTGATGCCGCAGAAGAGGCCAGTAACGCTCGAGCCCGTTCTGCCAAGTTGCGCGTAAGCGAAAAGTTATGAACCTACAAATCACCTGGTGGATTGCCTTAATAATCCAGCTGGTTGCCCTACCAGGGGTGGTGTTACCAGTGTTGCCCGGCTTGCTGCTTCTACCAATTGGCACAGGGATTTGGTGCTGGGCGGTGGGCTGGCAGCAGGGCTGGCCCCCTTTTGCTGTGGCCTTATTGCTGCTGTTGCTCGGCTGGGGCGCTGATGCCCTTGGGATGCTGCTGGGGGCCGCGCGGCTTAAGGCCAGCCGTTGGGCTTACCTAGGCGCTGGCATTGGCCTACTGGTGGGAATTTTTGGTTTATTGCCCGCTCTGCCAATCGGGGGACCGCTGCTCGGGGCGTTAGTTGGACCCTTGCTGGGGGCAAGCCTGGGGCAACTTATCTCCACCCCCAGCCAGCTGTTGCTTGGTTTGCAGGTGGGGTTAGCTGTGGTGCTTGGGATGCTTGTGAGCCGCATCGCTCAGGCCCTGCTCACCTTGGCGGGAATCGTGAGCTTTGTTTTGCTTAGCGGAGGTTTGCCAGCACCTGGCTGAACCACTCCAAAGTTGCGCTGATCTGCGTTTCTGTAGTGGATCGCCCCAAACCAAACCGCACGGAAGCTGCTGCCTCTAAGCGGCTGCGGCCCAGGGCCAGCAGCACATGGGATGGTTCTCCAGTTGCACTGCTGCAAGCAGAGCCGCCACTTACAGCTAAACGCTTTTTCAAATTGCTATGGAGCCTGGTGCCATTCACCCCAGCCACCGTGATATTTAGGTTGTGGGCTAAGCGCGGCTGGAGGGCACCATTGAGTTGCATTCCCCCCAGTTGCTGCAAGCCACGCCAAAGTTGATCCCGCAGCAGCCCCAGCCGTTGTTCACGCTCGCTTGCATCAAAAAGCGCAAACTGCAATGCCGCTGCCAAACCCACCACTAAAGGGGTGCTCAAACTGCCGCTGCGGCGTCCCCCCTCTTGGCCACCGCCATGGAGTTGGGCTGCTAGCTCAATTCCATCAGCCACCACTAAGGCGCCACAACCTTTCGGGCCATAAAACTTATGGCCGCTGCAGCTGAGTAGATCAATCCCTAGTTGCAAAGGTTTGAGCTGCTGATGCCCCACCAGCTGTGCTGCATCGCAATGGAAAGCTGCCCCATGGCTGCGGCAAAGCGCTCCGATCGCTGCAAGGGGCTGCAGCACACCGATTTCATTGTTTGCCGCCATCACACTCACCAGCACGGTGTCTGGTTGCAAGGCAGCTTCCAGGCGAGCTGGATCCAGTAAGCCATCGGCTTCCACCGGCAGCACCGTGAGGCAAAAGCCCATCTTTTCGAGGTAGCGGCAGGGATCTAAGACGGCTCGATGTTCAGTGGCAACCGTGATCAAATGGCGACCCCTTGCCATCCTTGCCTCGCATAAACCTTTGATCGCCAAGTTGTTTGCTTCTGTTGCTCCACTGGTAAAAACCATGGATTCCGGAGGCACCCCAAAGCTCGCCGCCATCACCTCCCTTGCCTGTTCCACCTGCCCTGCTGCTGCCAAACCAGGCAGGTGGGAGCGGCTGGAGGGATTTGCAAACTCCTCATTCCAATGGGGCGCCATTGCCGCCACCACCTTTGGATCACAGGGGGTACTGGCTTGATGATCGAGGTAGATCGGCGCAGCGGCCACTGAAACCCCCCAAAGGTGTTAGCTGGCACCATGCTGGCGGGGAATGTAGCGCAATGTTTATGGCCTCCCATACAAGCTTTGTGATGCTGGCGGCATTACTGCTTGCAAGCCCTAGCTGGGGGCAGGGCTTAGGCCTCGATATGCAAAAACCAGAAAACTATCGCCCAGCGGGAATGTTGATCCTGCAGGAACGCACAATTCCCTATGGCAAAGAGGTATCAGGGATTTATGCGATCCGTGATGCCAATGATTTTCCAAATGGCAAAAGGTTGAAGCTTTGGCAAGAGGCGGTAAACGACGTAAAAGTACGCAATGAAACCCTTCGCTGCGATACCAGCGCCCCAGCCCGCATAACAAGTAATGGCAGCCAGTTGGTGATGTTGGAATTGAATCCCGGCGGTTTTGTAGGTAGCCACAACCGTTTATCCCATTTGATTTGGTGGGCCGCCTGTTTTCCGGAACAGGCCGGTAAAGACCCAAATAATTTGCAAGCAGTTGCCCGCAAATTGGGCTTTAGTGGCAACTTGAACGAACGGGAACATCTCCTACCGGGAAATGCCCGCTGAAACCAAAATGCAAAATCCAAACCCCACCCCGAATCAAAGCGAACCAGTGGAAACACTGCTCAACGCTCAACCGCGGGTGCTTTTAGTAGACGATGAACCCGGCATTCGCAGCGCTGTGCAGGCTTATTTCGAAGACGAAGGTTTTTTGGTTAGTACTGCCTGTGATGGGGAAGAGGGCTGGGAGAAGGCTCAAGCAGAAATCCCAGATGTGGTGTTGAGCGATGTGATGATGCCGCGCATGGATGGCTACGGGCTGCTGAAACGCTTACGGGAAGACGAACGCCTCGGTGGCACTCCAGTGATATTTCTAACTGCAAAAGGGATGACCTCCGATCGCATCACTGGCTTTCGCGCTGGGGTAGACGACTACATCCCAAAACCATTTGATCCCGACGAATTAGTTGCCCGGGTGCGCAATGTGGTGCAACGCCAAGAAAGGCTTTTGCGGGAAGCCGCCCGCTATGCCGACACCGACATGGGTCAGATGGCAAAACAAATAACTGAAATCCGCTCAATGCTGCAAGGGGGCGGCAATAAAAAAGGAATCGCCCCAGCCGATCATGTTTTTACACCGAGGGAAGCGAGCGTGCTGCAACTGGTGGCAGAAGGTTTAATGAATAAAGAAATCGCTCGCCAATTGGAAACATCAATCCGCAATGTAGAGAAATATGTGAGCCGATTGTTTGCTAAAACCGGCACCTCAAGCCGCACCGAATTAGTGCGTTATGCCCTTGAAAATGCCCTGGTGAATTGAAGGCAGCATTTAATAAAGGCAATATCTATCGTGATCGCATAAACCTTGATGCAGAAGCGATCTGCTCTTGGTATGCCAAACGTTGGCCCCATAGTTCCATAAGCGATTGGCAACAGCGTTTAGATAGTGGTGAAATTCGTTGTAATGGTGCCTATTGGGAATGGCATCGTCCCCCCTGGCTGGAGGAAGCGGTGCCGGATGAATGGTCGATTATTTATAACAACAACGATTTACTAATAATTAATAAACCCAGCGGACTGCCGGTTTTACCAGCAGGTGGTTTTATGGAACATAGCCTGCTCAAGTTGCTGGAAAAGCAATATCAAGGTGATAAATATGGCCTGCCACGGCCGGTGCATCGGCTCGGACGTTTCACCTCAGGCCTGCTGGTGTGCGCCCGCAAAAGCTGCAGCCGCGCTTGGCTCAGCGCGCTGTTACGCGATCACGGGGGCCAACAAGGCTGCTGCAAGATTTATCGCGCCCTGCTGCAAATCCCTGCTTCAGGTTCAGCTTTGCTGGATTTACAACCCGAGACGGCCTTGGAACTAAACACCGCCATTGGCCAGAGGCCCCACCGCCGCCTTGGCAGCATCTGGGCTGCTGCAATTGAGCAAAAGGGCCCTGGGGTATTACAGGCTTCCAGCCAGCTGCAGCTATTGCAAAAGCAAGCTGATGCCTGGTTGGTGCAGTTCACAATTACAACCGGACGCCCCCATCAAATCCGCATTCATGCCGCCGCCGCCGGGGCACCACTACTGGGTGATCCCCTTTATCAGGTGGGGGGAACTGCCAGCGATGCTCTGCCAGGTGATGGCGGCTATCAGCTCCATGCCCATCGCCTGGTGTTACCCCTAGCTAATGGCGAGGAACTCAAACTTGAAGCGCCACTACCAAAGAAACTAGAATTGATTAATACTTAATCAATAAGCATTTCAATTAGCTTTTGCAAATCAATACCAATTTGACTGGATACATCCTTCAAGATCTGCCGCAATTAACAAAATCCTCTCAAGTGCACTATTAATTTAATTACAGGCTAACCCGTTCAAATTCAATCAATCTTGAAAAGTAAAAAGGCGCTTTATTAAGGCTGCGCCGCAGGGGTTTAAAGCCAGCTTCTGCCGCTGCTGCAACGATGCCGGTTTCTCGCAAAGTGTATGCCCGGGTGCTCTTACTTGGGCCAGGAAAAAGTGAACCAATGCTTTTTAACAAGGCCAGCAATGGAGTGTATGGAGCAAAACTCACAATTAAGCGTTGTTCAGCAAGGCCTGCCAAATGTTTAACCATCACCTCTGCCTGCGGTTGCGGGTAGTGGATAAAAACATCAAGGCAAACCACTGTGTTGTAGGTGCCGCTCAAGCTTTCCAAATCGGAGCAGCTGAATTGCACACGGGCGGCCTCGAGGCCGGCCTCGGCCGCCCGCCTGGAGGCTTCTTGCACCATCGCTTCTGAAATATCGCTAGCGGCAATATTTGCGGCCCCCAGCTGAGCTAAAGGCAAGCTGAGGCTGCCCACACCACAACCGGCATCACAAAAACTACGGCCACCTAGATCGCTATCTTCTTGCAACCAAGCCAGAACATTGTCGACGGTTTTTTGATGGCCGATGCGGATATTGCGTTGCACCCGGTTCACATCAGCGCTGTTGCTGTAGATGCGATTCCAGCGATCAAATCCAACCGTTTCGAAGTAGCCCTTTACCTCCGCTTTTTCTAGGTTGCTCATCTGCATAAATGCCATTGCCGGGGACCCTACCCGTTCCGCTGCCAGCCAAGCTTGTTATCAGCATCTAATTGCCATTTCAAGGTGTCAACCAAGGCCATTCCCATTAGCTGTTGCTCCACAGGGCGCAAATCACCTAGCTGACGCCTGGGTAACACCGTGGCGGCGCGAATTGCAGCATTTGGATTTCCACTCCAAGCCGCTAGCCGCTTCACCCCCACAAGCAAAGCAAGGGTGGTGCCAGCCAAATTGCCATCTCCAAGGCGGCAGGTGCCTGCCTTCACAGTGATCTGCCGTTCATCCCAGGGGTAAGCGCCGGGGCTTAAGCCATAGGGAGCTAGGGCATCACTCACAAGCAAAAGCTGTTCTGGCAGCAAGCGTTGCAAAAGCAC
>NZ_JAGQEK010000086.1 GCF_024346075.1 Synechococcus sp. Cruz CV12-2-Slac-r | reverse complement strand
TTGAGCAAGCCGCTCAAGTAGCAAGTGCAGATGTGCTTGTGAGCAACAATCCAGCAGTAACGCTTTTAGCTGGTTTAACCGGTATCACCCTGGTGGATTTAGAGCATCTTCGTGGTGATCAGCCGTTGAGCGCATTAACCCCAACAGCTGTTTTAAAAGCTCTTGGCATGGCTTAAAAAAAATGGCGTCTTTTTTAGGAAGGCGCCAACGGATGCAACGGCGCCTAAGCCCTTTGCTGAATACTCCCTTACTGCCGCTTGGAATGGTGGTGATCGGTGGCGCGTGCGGTTACCGCCTCAGTGAAGGTTGGGATTGGGGGGATTGCTTTTGGCAGGTGGCAATTACCCTCACCACCGTTGGTTATGGCGATCAAACCGTAGTAAGTCCTGCTGGCCGCTGGGTAACGGTGCTGATGTTGCTCGGCGGCATCGTGGTGGTGCAGCAAACCTTGCAATGGCTGCTTAGCCTTCAGGAAAGTGGTTATTTTCAGCGACGCCGGCGCTGGCAACGGATGCAAGAACTTCAACGCGTACGCAACCACGTAATTGTTTGCGGCTACGGCCGCATCGGTCGTGAAATCGCCGCACAACTCAGCGCCGAAAATGTGGCTGTTTTAGTGATCGAAACCGATCCGGAAAGAATTGCCGAGGCCCGAAATCGCAATTTGGAAGTGCTTAATGGTGATGCCACCTTGGATGAAACATTGCAGGAGGCAGGTATTCAGCACTGCAGAGCACTTGTGGCAGCTCTACCAAGCAATGCCGCCAATCTTTATGTGGTGCTAAGCGCCCGTGGTTTATTTCCCAATTGCCGTTTGATTGCACGTGCAGATAGCGGTGAAGCAGAACGCAAATTGAGACAGGCCGGCGCTGACGCAGTGGTGTCGCCTTACATCGCCGGCGGGCGAATCATGGCCGCCACCGCCCTACGCCCCCTTGCCCTCAATTTCCTTGATCTTTTGGCGGGTTCCAATTGCGAAGTGGAGGAATTTCAACTCAGCGATAACCCCCAATTAGCCCATGCCGTGATGGGTCGTAGCTTGATCGAGCTAGACCTTGGCAGACGCACTGGTGGGGCTTTGGTTTTAGCAATCCAGGGCCCAGATGGTTTACTTGCTAACCCCAGTGGCAACACCACCTTGAGCCTCGGCCAGCGCCTTGTGGTGATGGGTAGCCCAAAACAATTAGAAGCCCTCGAACTACTTTTGGGCTCCGCTTTGCAAACCTGCAGTGCAGTGCAGGGCTAAGCGCACCCTTACGATCGCGCCAGTTTCGCTGCAGCCATGAGCCAAGCCCATTCCCCCCTATTGGGCAAAACCGCGCTTGTTACCGGGGCTAGCAGAGGGATCGGCAGGGCCGTGGCCCTTGAGCTAGCGGCCGCAGGTGCCACCGTTGCAATTAATTACGCCAGCTCCGCCGCTGCTGCTGCTGCCGTGGTGGCAGAAATCACAGCTCAAGGGGGCAAGGCTTTTGCTTTGCAGGCAGATGTAAGCAATGAAGCAGAAGTGATCGCCCTTATTGATGGGGTAATCGAGCGCGGCGGCAGTATTGATGTGCTGATTAATAACGCCGGCATCACCCGCGACGGGTTGCTGATGCGAATGAAAACAAGCGATTGGCAAGCGGTAATCGATCTAAATCTCACCGGTGTATTTCTTTGCACAAGAGCTGTTACTAGGCCGATGCTTAAGCAAAAAAGTGGGCGAATTGTGAATATCACCTCCGTGGTGGGTTTGATGGGAAATGCGGGCCAAGCAAATTACGCCGCAGCCAAGGCGGGGGTGATTGGTTTTACCCGCAGCACTGCGAGGGAACTTGCCAGCAGGGGGATAACCGTAAATGCCGTAGCACCAGGTTTTATCGCCACCGATATGACTAAGGATCTACAAGCAGAAGCCTTATTGGCGGCAATCCCTTTGGGGCGCTATGGAGAAGCGGCTGAAGTGGCTGGAGCAGTGCGATTTTTGGCAGCTGATCCAGCCGCCGCTTACATCACGGGGCAGGTAATGCAGGTGGATGGGGGGATGTTGATGGGGTAACGCCCGAACCCAATTGCTGGCGCAAGAGGCGAATCCTTTGCAGCAATTTCAAACGACGCCCCCTAGCTGTGAGGGTAAGGGTGATACGCAAAGGTATGTAGATGAGCGCCATTAGCAGGCCCAAGGCCGCCAACACCAGGAACGTCATCGGAAAATATCACTCATATCAATGTTAATTGGCAAAACCCGAATAGGTGAGTAATCAGCCTTTTAGTTTTGCCACATAACTTGCCACCTGTAGATCAACGCCGGTAATAGCGGTGCCCACCACCACCGCATCAGCACCTTCCGCTAAAGCACGGCTTGCCTCGGCTGCGCTCGCGATGCCGCCTTCGCAGATAAGGCCCGTAGTTGCTGGCAACTGCTGCCTTAAAGGTTTCAACAGATCCCAGGCCGGTGGCCGCTCAGCTGCGGTGGCTTCGGTGTAGCCATAAAGGGTGGTACCCACCCATTGGCAACCCAAAGCAGCTGCAATTAAGCCATTACTCAAACAATCCACATCCGCCATCAACGGCGCCATCAGTTCATTTTGTGCCCTTTGCACTAACGCCGCCAACTCCTGCCCCCCAGGCCGGTAGCGAGCAGTGGCATCAATTGCAATCACGTCTGCTCCCGCAGACCACACCTCTTGGATCTCGTTCCAGCCTGGGGTTATGTAAACAGCACTATCTGGAAAGCTGCGTTTCCACAGGCCGATTATCAAAGCTTTAGGGCAGCGGCGGCGCACAGCACCGATATGTTCTGGGCTTTCAAGCCTTACGCCAATTGCCCCATTGCGCAAACTGGCTTCTGCCATAGCAGCAATTACATCAGGATCACGCATAGGCGAACCTTCCGGTGCCTGCACCGAAACGATCAATCCACGGGGCAGCAGTAATGGAGCAGGAAGGGTTTTTGAGCTCATGGCAGTTCAGCTGGCTTGACGCAAAGGGCCATCCCAACTGGGTAGCCAACCTCGCAGCCGCCGCGCAACTTCGCTTCTCGCTTTGATTTCAAGGGGAGGTTGCTGGCTTATCTCTACTTCAATTATTTCTTCTTGAATTAATTCTTCCTGAGCAACTTCTTCTTGAGTGAATTCTGTATGACTAATTTCTACTTTAGGGATTTCTTTTGGTAATAATTGTAGCTGCCAAAAAGTTGCCATCTCCTCCGTAGAGGCCAATTTGCGAATCAATATCTGTAGTGCCTTTGGCCCTTGGCGATGGGCATAGCGTTCGCTTAAAAGCCTCAAGGCAGCCTCATCTTTTTCAGCAAGGGCAAGTTTTAATGCCTCCAGCTCTTTGCGGGCTCGGGCGGAGGCAGAAAGCGGATGGGCAACCACGGCGTTAGCTCAATTTCCGGTCTAACAAAGGCCGGATGGACAAAAACAAACCTGCGGATAACACCAGAAGCAACAGCAGGCATTGGGCGGCGGTGAGAGCTCCATAGGGAGCCTCAAGCACTACCGCATCAAAAGCAAACTGGCCTAGGTAAGCCGCGCGGATCGGTTCAATCGCGAAGGTAAGGGGATTTAGGGCTGCAAGCCAGCCCAACCAGCCAGGCATGTAGCTGATCGGGGCCAAAGCAGTGCTTGCAAATAGCAACGGCAAGTTGGCAACAAAAATCACTGCAATCAATTCGATATGGCCGGGCAAAGCAAAAGCCAGGGCCAAACTCAATGCAGTAACAGCAGCCACCAGTAGCAGCAAGGTGCCGATCACCACCAGTAAACCTGCCCCTCCGGGCCAGCCATAACCCAATCCCCAGGCGGCAGCCATGATCGCCAAACTTTGCACCAAACTGAGGCTGGTGATGTAAAGCACAGAAGCAAGCACAATTGAATAACGCGAGCGCAATGGCGCCACCAGTAAACGATTTAAAAAGCCAAATTCCCGATCAAACATCACAGGCAATCCTGCATTTAAGGCCGCGCTAAATGCTGTGAATACGATTACCCCTGCCCCTAAAAATTTGCCGTAGCTACCACCACCAGGAAATAAACCCATCGGTGCCTTGGCAAATAAAGCGCCAAAAAGCACCAACCAAATCAAGGGTTGCAAAATTCCGGCCACCAAAGTGGAGGGGCGCCGTTTTAGTTGCAGAAACAGGCGCTTGCTTAAAGCAAGGGTTTCCTGACTAATTTCAGCAATTGCAGATGGGGCAAACACGGGCAAAAAGAAAATAATGGGAGTTGGTAAAAAGCAAACGAAAATGCAACCGGGTTAACGCATCGCCTGTTTCTTTTCCGCCTTGGAATCACGGCTCGAAATGGCTGCTAATTCAGCGTCCATCAAGGTGCGGCCGGTGGCCTGCAGGTAAACGTCGTCGAGGCTGGGGCGACTTTGGGCCAACGAAAACACAGGTACCTGGGCATGTTCCAGCTGCTGCCTTAGTTGAAGCAGGGCTTCTGATCCTTGGGCTTCGAGCACAAAATTAATGGCGTGGCCCTGGGCGCGATTGATCAACACCTGGCTTACGCCAAGCAAGCCCTGAATTATTTGCTGCACCCGTTGGGCCTCTTGCTGGCTGGCAAATTCACGCACCCGCAAAGTGATGCGATCACCGCCAAGCTGTTGCTTTAGTTGCTCAGGGGTTCCCTCAGCGATCACACAACCGCGATCCAAAATCGCTAAACGATCAGCCAAGGCATCCACCTCTTCTAAGTAATGACTGCTCAATAAAATTGTGGTGCCCTGCTGCCGCAATTGTTGTAAAACATCCCAAAGTGCCGCCCTGCTTTCAATATCAAGGCCAACTGTGGGTTCATCCAACACCAACACAGCAGGATCATGTAGTAAGCCGCAGGCCAGATCCAAGCGCCTACGCATACCGCCTGAATAACTGCCGCAACGGCGATCCAACCATTCCTCCATACCCAATAACGCCGAGAGGGCAGCAATGCGATCCCGCGATCTAGCAGCGCTTAGGTGATAAAGACTGCCCTGCAGTTCGAGGAGCTCCCTGCCCGTAAGGATTTTGTCGATCGCCACCTCTTGGGCCACATATCCCAACTGAGCCCTTGCCCCGCGAGGATCAGCCAGAGCATCCAGCCCGGCGATAAAAACCCGGCCCTGATCTGGCGCTAATAGGGTGCAAAGGATACGTAAAGCGGTGGTTTTACCGGCGCCATTTGGGCCAAGCAAACCATATAAACATCCCTTTGGCACCTCAAGAGAAAGCCCCTCAAGAGCGCTAACGCTGCCATAGCGTTTATAAATTTGCTCGAGATTGATCACTGGAAACTATGAAAGAAACTGCTTAGCTGCAAATTGAAATCACTTGCTGTTGATGTTCTAGCGAGTAGTAACAACAAACAGATGCCGAATAGATAAAGAATCGACCATCTAAACATCCCCTTTGCCTTCTGCCGATCAAATGGATCTTGCTGTAGCTGCTGAGCCATTTGCAGCAAACGGCCGTTAAATGGCAAAACCATCAGGCCATAAAACAGTCCTCCGCTGGGAAGGATAAATACGCCCAGAAAACTCACTGCAATGGTGGCCCAGGCGTAGCGAATGATCGCGTTTCCTGTAACTACAGGGCCCTTCACCACAGGCAACATCGGAATGCCCACCGAGCGGTAGTCATCTTCTAATAAAAGTGCAAGGGCCCAGAAATGAGCTGGGGTCCAAAGCATTACCAAGGCAAATAACCACCAACCACCAAGGCCAATATGACCGGTGGCAGCTGCGGCGCCAACAAGAGGCGGAATAGCGCCAGCCACCCCACCGATCACGATGTTTTGAGTGGTGCGTGGTTTTAACACCACGGTGTAAAGCAGCACGTAGCTGCACAGCCCCAATAAAGACAAACTTGCCGCTAAGCAATTCACCCCCATCACCAAAAGCAATCCAGCACTGCAAGCAAGCGCTACCGCGATATAAAAAGCATTACCGGCACTCAAGCGCCCCGAGGGCAAAGCTCTGCCGCTGGTGCGGGCCATGCGGCCATCAAGCTGCTCCTCCCATAGGCAATTGAGCACTCCTGCCGCTGCTGCTGCAAGAGCTCCGCCACCAAGGGTGCAGGCCAATCTCGGAATAGGAATCGGCCAGCTTTCCGTTAGTGCCATGCCACCAAGGGTGGTGGCAAGCAAAAGTGGAATTAGCCGCGGTTTAGCAATTTCTAACCAGGGCGGTAATTTCAACCGTGCTCGGCTGGGAACCACCTGCTCACGGCTAGTAAGGGGAACAGCGATAGCAACAGCTTCAGCCACGGGAAAACTCCACAGAGGTACTTGGTCTTAAGGCCAAAGCAGCAGCTGGCAGGGTTGCCACAAGCAAAGCCGCCAGTAACTGATGGGCAACGGTTACGAGGGGTTCAGATAACGAAAGTTTCAAGGTGAGCACTCCAAGCACCACTTGGCAGGCCGCTAGGGCTCCTGCTGCCACTCCAAGGCGCCTGGCAAAGGGAGGGCATGGAAAGGCCAAAAGCAAAATCGCCAAAAGAGCGCAGCAACTTGCAGCTGGGGTGGCAAGGCTGCGATGGGCGGAAAGCCAGGCACAACCTTCAGCTACGCGCAAACAGCGGCCAGAGGCCCATTGGGTTGCCATCAATCCACCTGCAACGCATTGGCCAAACACAAGCGAACCAGCCACAGCGCAAAGCAAAAATGCCCCGCGGGGCCTCGGACCCGCCACAGGAGGCCGCAATAATTGAGCGATTGCACTTAGAAGCGCCACCAGCAGAAGCGCAGTGGCCAGATGGGCCGTAACGATATCGAAACGCAGCAATTGAGTAACTGTGAGTGCTCCAAGTGCCCCTTGGGCTGCCACCAGCAGAAGAGCTAATCCGCTCAACCAAGGGAGCCAGCGAGGATTATCACGACGATTCAAAATCGATGAAACCAGTAATAAAACAAGGCCAATTCCCACAAAAAAAGCATCAAGGCGATGAAACCATTCAAGAAAAACTTGAAGGTTCATCTGCCTACTGGGCAAAAGGCTGCCGTAGCAAAGGGGCCAATCGGGGCATGCCAAGCCAGCTTCCATAACCCTTGTGGCTCCACCCACAACAACTAAAGCCACAAGGGCCACCACCAGCTGCCTGCACAACCGCAAGGGGTTTAAAGAGGGCAATTCAAATGGGCTCAAGTTCAACCGTGTCGCGGTGCCCCACAGGGCTTGCTTTAAACGCTAGCGATCCCAAGCAGTGGAGAGCCTTAAGCAAGTATTGGGATCTTGCCTTCGTGAGGTTTTCAGCATTTAAAAGAAAACTTTCTTTTTCCGGTCGTTGTAGGTGGGGGCAAACTGCATAGGGTTAATACTCAGCTTTTAAATAAAAGCGCCAATGCGCATTCCCTCTGCGATCATTACCTCTGTAGCAGGCATGCTTCTTGTGCTTGCCGGGTTTTGGGCCGCAAATTACTCA
>NZ_JAGQEK010000085.1 GCF_024346075.1 Synechococcus sp. Cruz CV12-2-Slac-r | reverse complement strand
AAAAGCGTTCATCATTAAGGGCATCTTCAACAATCAGCGGATCAGTTGCTTGAATCGCATGGGCGCAAAATGACCAATCTCGGGGTGTTTCCGTTGCTTCAACACCTACTTTTGCCTTAAACCACTGCCGATTTTTATCTACAAGGCTAAGCAATGAGATCGGTGTATTGCATACCTCTGAAGCAATTGTTGTGAGGTCGTTATACGACTGCTCTGGTTTAGTGCCAAGAATGCGGTATTCGTGGAGAGCCTGCAACCGCTCCTGCTCGTTATCGGGAATGCCGGCTGGTTCCAAATTTTTGCGCTCGGCAGTTTCCTATTTCTAGTTGAATTTTCCCTTCAGAGCCAATTTTCTCAAACAAACGCAAAGTAATGCCAATTAAAGGAAAATGCCCATTAGAGGCAGCCCTGATCCTTCTGGCCGGGTTTTTAGCTCCTGCGGGGGGCTCCCCTACGAGCAGCCAACACCTCTTGCACCTGGCGCCAGGAAACATTGTGATGGGTAAGGGCCACCTGTAGATGAAATAACAAATCAGCAGCCTCTGAAGCAATTTCCCCTGGGTTGTTGTCTTTACAAGCCATCACAAATTCAACACTTTCTTCTCCTATTTTTTTGAGGATGCTGTTATCACCACCTTCAAGCAATTTATTTGTGTAACTCCCAGATTCAGGCACAGCAGCGCGAGCCTGAATTACTCGCGCCAGCTCCGTGCAGGCATCGGCAGGGGGTGGCAAAGCCCCTGCGCCGCCACCACTGGGCCCTTGGCCTGCATCAAAAAAACAACTGCGGGCGCCGGTGTGGCAAGCAACATCACCCACCTGATTAATACTGATTAGCAATACATCGGCATCGCAGTCGTAGCGGATTCCTTTCAATTGTTGATAATGACCACTAGTGGCCCCCTTATGCCACAACTCTTTGCGAGATCTGCTCCAGTAGTGCACCTCAGCGCTGGAAAGAGTGAGCTCCAAAGCTTCAAGGTTCATCCAGGCCAGCATTAAAACTGCGCCATCCAGCCAATCTTGAGCAATGGCTGGAATCAAGCCCTCGGAATTAAAACGAAGCCGATCCAGGGGTAAAGCCCAAGGAGCACTCATGGCCGCAGTAGAAAGTGATGGCACCAGCTTCGCAGCGCAACGGCGCTTTTATGTACACCTGCTCAAAGCAGTTCGAGGGTTTTCCCTGCTGCCACAGACAAGCAAACCATCCAGGCCAGTGCCACTTTGTGCATGGCTATAGCCGCAGCTTTACCTGCTGGTTTGGCGCAAAGCAGCTAGATAAATATGGCTTTGTTGTGGATTTCTCCAGCTTTAAAGAGCTGCGCTTAATTTTAGAAAATCAGTTTGATCACACTTTTTTAGTAAATCACGATGATCCATTGCTCGCGAACTGGCAGCAACTCCATGAATTGGGCGCCTTAGATCTGAGGGTGATGCAAAACGTTGGGATGGAAGCCAGTGCCCATTGGGTGTGGCAAAAAACAAATGAAATATTGCAGCAGCGAGGTGATGGTCGTAATTGGTGCTGGAAGGTGGAAGCGCGAGAAAACAGCAAAAATGCTGCTTGCTGGGAACTACTACCCCCCTGGGCGTTGCAATAAATAGTTCAGGAGCCTGCGTGGTTGCTCATAAACTGAGTTGCAAATCCTCAACTCCATGGTTTTAAGTTTGGCGAGCCGCCAAAACTTAATTTTGGCTGTGCTGCGCAGCAGCAAAGAAGAATTGAGTGGCCAGGCTCTTCATGGCCGCATCAGGAGCGAGGGAGGCAGCATGGGGCTTGCCACCGTTTATCGCCACCTGCGCAGCCTGCAACAGCAGGGGGAAGTGCGCTGCCGCCACCTTGCCAATGGCGAAGCCCTCTACGCCCCAAGGGATCGCGATGTGCACCATCTCACCTGCGTTGAATGCGGTTGCAGTTCAGCCCTTGCCAACTGCCCTGTGGAACAGCATTCTCTTGCAATCCATACCCCCACAGGCTTCACCGCGCTATTTCATACCCTTGAGGTATTCGGCATCTGCGCCACCTGCAAAGCAACAAAATAACTAACAACCCCAAAATGATGACCAATTTCTCTAGCAAAAGCCCTGTGCCGGTAACAATCCTTACGGGATTTCTTGGGGCGGGTAAAACCACATTGCTGAACCACATCCTAGCCAATCAAGAGGGGGTGAAAACAGCTGTTTTGGTAAATGAATTTGGCGAAATCGGTATTGATAATGAGTTAATTATTAATCATAGTGATAATACTGTTGAATTAAATAATGGTTGCATATGCTGCAGCATAAATGATGAATTACTGCAAACAATATATAAAGTTTTAGATCGTCCAGAACCGCTCGATTACATCGTGGTGGAAACCACTGGCCTGGCGGACCCAATGCCTGTTGCCATGACTTTTCTTGGTAGTGATTTACGGGATTTAACAAGGCTTGATTCAATTATTACAGTGATTGATGCTGAAAATTTCAGCTCAGAGGTACTTGAAACTCAAGTGGGTAGAGCGCAGGTACTTTATGGGGATATCCTACTTTTAAATAAAACTGATTTAGTATCAAACGATCGCCTTAAGGAGGTGGAAACGCAGCTTGCATCTGTGAAAAAAGATGCTCGGCTATTACATTGCGTTAAGGGAGAAGTGCCCCTCCCGCTGCTCTTAAGTGTTGGCTTATTTGAATCGGATCGAATTGTTGAAGAGCAAAACAATAATCACTCCCATGATCACGGGCACAAGCATCATGATCACAAGCATCATGATCATAAAAACCATGATCACAGTAATTCAAATGAAGAAAATAAAGCAGATATTGAAGGTTTCACCTCACTCTCTTATTCCAGCATTAAGCCTTTGGGGTTGCGTAAATTTCAAAATTTCTTAGATAATCAACTGCCCGCTGAAGTGTTTAGAGCTAAGGGTATTCTTTGGTTTAATGAAAGTGAAAGGCGTCATGTATTTCATCTTGCCGGCAAGCGCTTTTCCATAGACGACACCGATTGGGTAGGGGAACGCAGCAATCAAATTGTTTTGATCGGGCGAAATATAAACCACAAAAAATTATTACTACAATTACAAGCTTGCGAGGCGCCAGATGGTGGGAAAGGTTTCAGTTGAGCTGCTAATCGGGTTCATCACAGGGCTGTTGGCGGCCCTGTTGATGGCTGCAATTTCTTTCCTCACCAGCCTGGGCTGGGGCGATCAGTTTTTGAAGGGATTTCCCTCTCAAGCGCCATTTGTTCTACAACTTTTAATCCCAATTAGCTGCGGCCTAGCAATCGGGTTGCTGCGTCGCGCTGGGGCTGAGCCCCTACCAGAGCTGATAGAAACCTTTGCCCAATTGGATCCAAAGCAGGATCAGAAGCTGCAACTTGAGATACAGCCAAAATTAAGCCACATCTTGCTGGGGCTACTGGCGCTCCTGGGGGGCGGCAGCATTGGCCCTGAAGCACTTCTAAGCCGTTCCCTAACTGAATGGCAGCTGGGGCTGCAACGCCTTAAAACAAAATTGGCCATCGGCGGCCGCTTGGCTAAGGGCTATTGGAGCTGGCTGCCGGGTCTTATTGGTGGTTTTGCTGGTTTTGCACTGTTAAAGGGGTTCGACAGATTTGGTGGTGGTGAGCAGGGGGTAATTTTTTTATGGCCCAATAGTTTCAGCCAAGGGGCTTCGAACTTGGCCTGGGCCTTGCTTTTGGGGGCAGGGGGCGGCTGCCTGGGGCTGTTGTTTTTGGGCTTGAGGCGGCAATTGGCAAAACGAATCAAGCGATGCCAAGCATCACCACTTCCACTGGCAATTTTTACAGGTGTAGTGCTGGCACTGGTGAACATTTGGCAACCGCTCGCTCTTTTTTCTGGCGAACAACAATTAAGCCCACTGCTACAAGGCGAATTACTTAATAGAGCTGATCAACTTTTGTTAGTGGGCTTTTTAAAAATTGCCCTGTGCGCCCTTTGCCTCAGCACCGGCTGGATGGGCGGACTTTTTTTTCCACTAATAATCGGCGCAGCCGCTATCGGCCAAGGGCTCCATCAAGCGGCTGGAATTATTCCTGGTGAAGTAGCGATTAGCGCCCTGGTAGCAGGCATCCAAGCCATGGTGCTTGCTCAGCCGTGGGTTCCGTTTGTGATAACCGTGGTGGTGCTAAAGGGCCATGCGCTGCCTGCGGCAGTTATCGGCAGCCTCATGGGATGGCGCCTAAACCGCTATGTTAGGGATATATGAAGTTTTGTAATGTTTGATCCCACCCTGCTTGGCGCTATTGCATTGGTGATAGGCATTGCTCTTTATCTAAGGCCTGATTCAGACGACGACGATTCCGGCGGTGGCATCTTGCAGCCGATTCCGATTCGCGTTCAACGTCGCTATTGAGAAGCACTTGCAAATAGCCCCCGCACCGTTCTAGGTTGAGATCAGTTCTCAACAAGCAATTGGTTCGATCCGGTTTTACTCGTTATTTACAATTTTTGGTTTTTTTATTACTTGCCTCTTGCTTGGAGGCAAAGGCGGAAAGCGTAGGAGTTTATTCAGGCAGACATTACAACAGCGATAAAGAACTTTATAAACTTTTCACTAAACGCACCGGTATCTCCGTAAATTTATTAGAGGCTAAAGATGATGCCTTGATTGAGCGCCTGCAGGCAGAAGGTGAAAAAAGCAACGCTGATGTGTTGGTACTTGTAGATGCGGCTCGGCTTGATAGGGCCGCAAACTTAGGTTTATTTAGGGCGGTTAAATCGCCTCAATTGTTGCAACAAGTGCCTAGTACATATCGAGATAGCCGCGGCCGTTGGTTTGGCCTTACCCGCCGCGTAAGGGCAATTATTGTGAATCCAAAGATCGTATCGCCTAATTCGATTCGTAGTTACAGCGATTTGGCAAATTCGAATCTGAAAGGCAAACTTTGTTTGCGTGATCGCAAAAGCGTTTATAACCAATCACTGGTTGCAGATCAGTTGGTAAGCCGTGGTGCAGCTGCCACCACAAATTGGATTAAGGCCATGGTTGCAAACTTGGCCCAACCTGTCTTTAGCTCCGATACCGCCCTGATCAGAGCTGTGGCACAAGGGCAATGTGGCGCTGCACTTGTTAACACTTACTACGTAGCTCGCATGACATCTGGCGAATCAGGCAAAGAAGATCAACTGCTTGCCAAAAATATCGATCTAATAATGCCCATCCCCGCCCACGTAAATATCAGTGGCGCAGGTGTAACAAGCTCTGCTCGTAATCCGGAGGCAGCCCAAAAGTTGATTGAATTTCTCGCCTCCCCCACTGGGGGGAAGGGGTATGCAGAGGCAAACAATGAATATCCCCTTAAAGGATATGGCGGTAATCCTTGGTTAAAACGTTTCGGGGCGTTTCAAAGCAGCGGCGTTTCAGCTGAAACCCTTGGCGCAAATAACAAACGCGCTGTGCAATTAATGGAAAACAACGATTGGAAATAAAGCTGCCGCCCCGCCCTGGCTTAACTGGCATTCTCAGCGCCACAGCTGCCTTAAATCTCCTGCCATTGCTGGGGCTTTCCATCTATTGCCTCTCCAAACCAGAGGGCGCTTTTAGGGCCCTAGGCAGCGAAGGAATTGAGCAGCTGGGAAACACCCTGCTACTGCTTTTGCTGGTGGGGCTTGGGGTAGGGGCTTTTGGCAGCAGCATCGGCTGGCTTACGGCCAGTTGCAATTTCCCTGGCAAAAAACTGCTCACCATTGCCCAATTAATACCGCTCGCCACCCCCGCTTACCTGGAGGCGGCAGTGCTTACAGATCTGGGGAGTCGGGAAGGGTTAAGGCTGCACGGCCTTGGGGTAGCTGCTGCGGTATTAATTCTGAGCACCTTGCCTTATGTGGTGCTGCTCAGCCGCGACAGCTTCCGCCAGAGCGGACGTAAACACTTAGAGGCCAGCCGCAGCTTGGGCTTGGGAGCCTGGGCAAGCTTCCGCCGCGTGGCACTTCCAATGGCGATACCAGCCATTACCAGTGGTGTTGCTCTTGCTGGCATGGAAGTAGTTAATGAATTTGGTGCGATGGAATTACTGGGGGTTCCAACTCTTTCAACGGGAATATTGCAGCGCTGGCAGGGAGAGGGCGACCCCCAAGGTGCCACAAGCCTTGCCCTAATTGCCCTAGCGGTGGTGGCTGTTTTGGTGGCAGCCCAACGTTGGCAGCGGCGTCTTAGTCGCCGTTGGGATCAAGGCGGACCTGGCGATCATTTTGAAGGCTGGCAGTTGCGAGGGCCGAGGGCATGGCTTGCCACAATTCTCTGCCTGTTACCACCTTTATTAAGTGCTGGGTTGCCATTGGCCTGGATTCTGAGGAGCTCGGATCAGTTGCGCCAAGAAAACCTTGCTGAATTGTTTGGCCTTAGTGCCCGCAGCTTGGCTTTGGGGTTGGCGGCGGCGGCAATGGCGGTATTTATGGCCCTTGTTTTAGCAATAGGGGGCCGTTGGCAAAAGGTTGCCTGGCTGAAAGCTTCTGTTTTTATGGCCGGCCTTGGCTATGCAGTGCCCGGGGCAGTGTTAGCGCTGGCTTTGCTGTTGTTATTTGCACCCCTTGGCCTTCCGCCCCTGTTGCTGCTGCTTTATGGCTATAGCAACCGTTTCCTTGCCGTAGCAAAAGGTGGGCTTGATGCAAATTTAGAAAGGCTTCCCCCCAGCATTGAAGAAGCGGCCACAAGCCTTGGTAAAAACTGGCAAGAAGTTTTGCGTAGGGTGCATTTACCAATTTTGCGCAGCCCTTTATTACTGGCAAGCATGTTGGTTTTTGTAGATACCGTAAAAGAATTACCGCTCACATTTGCCTTACGGCCTTTCAATTTCGACACCCTGGCAGTGCGGGTTTTTCAATACGCAAGTGATGAAAGGCTTGGCGCAGCCCTTGCGCCAGCACTGCTAATCATTTTATTAGGGCTTAGCTCAGCTCTACTGCTGGCAGCTGAACTTAAGCAGGAAAAAATTGAGCCTTTGCCCCCGCTTGCAAGCTGATTTTGCAATAGCTGCCAATTGCCAATTCCTGCTCAATAGGCACCTTGAGCCGCATTGATTCCCCCTGCAAATCAAATTGATACAGCCATTGATCTCCTAAAAATTCCCTACCCACCAGTTTTGCTAATCCATCGGGATCAATTTGCACCGCTAAGGCCTCCTGCCGCAATAACACATCAGATTTTTGAGAAGGATTGTGGCCTGCTACACCAAAACTTGCACCACCATCGGGAAGAGCTTGCAAGCGCTCTAGGGGCAACACATTTCCCTGCAAAACAAACCTGGCTACAAAAGTAGTTGCTGGTTTATCAACCAAATCGCGAGGGCTGGCGTATTGATGCCAGCTCCCTTCTTTCATCACAGCTACTCGATCGCATACCGCTAAAGCTTCTTGGGGATCGTGGGTAACCATCACAGCACTAACACCACATTGAGCAAGC
>NZ_JAGQEK010000084.1 GCF_024346075.1 Synechococcus sp. Cruz CV12-2-Slac-r | reverse complement strand
CGTGGGGTGATGGGAATAGCAGATCAAGCTGTATTCGATCCTTTATTTATATGGCGTGATGAGCTCTACCGCAAATTAGGTAGAGTGGTTATTGAATCTCCACCTTTTGAAGGAAATGAAACGATATCGATCGATTAATTTCTTTCCTTATTCTTTTTGGTATTTTCAATGACAAACGTTCCAAGCCTAATTTCATTAAGGGAACTTGAGGAAGAGCTCGGCTTGGAACGATCCGAATTGCTTTTATTATTACGCCAAGAAAAGCTACAAACCGTTCATAAAGGTTTACGCACTTACGTGAACCGTAGTGACATTGATAATTTAAGGAATCGGGCTTCTATAAACGATAACGTTAGTTCGTTAACTGTATTGGAGATGAAACCCGCGTCGGCAGAACCTGCAGCAGCGTGGGAAGATGCAAATCAATTCGCTCAATTGCGTTTATTGCGCGAGCGTTTGGATTTATTAATACTATGTGCTGATCGCTCTATTCATTTGGAATCTGGTGAATTGGCAAGTTTGTTGGGATTGCGCAGGATATCTGCTCGTCAACATGATCATCATGGTGTTTATTTTGAACGTTATGGGCTTCGTTTTCGCAGGTTGGATCAGCAGGGGCAGCGATCTAGTTGGAAGGTGATTGCCCTTGAGTAAATCGAGCCAGATTTATCAGGAATCTCCGTTTCTTGAACCGCGGCGTCCGCGGAGAGCTTTGTTTATCGGCGCAGCATCGGGCTTGATCCTTGCTATTTTTGCAGTGGAATATTGGATATCGGGAGCTTTCATTGGCGCATTAATCTCAGACTTATTATTTGTTTTGCCCTATGGTTTGCGTTTATCCTCATCAGATACAAGGGATTTATTTTTATCTGCTGATTTAAGAAAAGATCGCCTATTAAAACGTTCATTGTTGGTTCTCTTTGTGGGACTAGTTTTTCTTGGTTTGTCTATGCATGATATGAATACCGCAAAGTCTGATACGAAAACCTTTCAGCTGCTGCTTTACTTTTTTGGAGTTATATTATGTTGGCTTGAGCTGCAATTGGCATTTGCTACCTATTATGCAAAATTATTCTATAGAGGTAATGAACACGGGGGGGAATCTATTGATCAAGGCCCACAAGAGTTAATTTTCCCAGGTGACGACGCCCCTTTGTTTACTGATTTTGTCTATGTTGCGAATGCAGTAGCACTTACTTTTGCAATGAGCGATGTAAATATAGAATCTTCTCGCATGCGGAAAACTGTAATGTTTCAAGCATTAGCCTCTTTTCTCTTTTATACTTTAATCTTCTCGGTTGTGGCCAATTTAATGATTAATTCATAGCAAAATTATTTGGCATTAAACTAAAGTTTTGCCAATTTATCCTGCGACCAAGATAAAGGCCAAGCTTTTCTCCTGCTTTCTTGCCAGGGCTTTTAAGTAATGCCCCTCCAATAATTCCAAATAATGTTTGGCTTGTAGCCTCCCCTGCAGCAGCTTTGCCGGTTTGTTCTAGCCATGTTATTGGCTTTCGCCATTGTTTTGTTTGTTGCAGTGCTGCATCTTCTCCAAGTTGCGTTAACAACAAACTACCGATTAATGCCCCTGCTCCGGCCCCTATTGGCCCTGCAATTAAGCTACCAATTCGTAGCCCTGCAAGAGCACCAGCCTCTTCTCCAATTCGGCCAGTCACTCTGCTTACAATCTTTTTTTTCGCTTTAGTTAATTTAGGTTGCAAGTTATTTTGATTTCGATTTTGAATTTTATTCAAGCCTTCAGTTGCTGCTACTGCTCCAATTACTAGGCCAAGGAATGATCCAACTGATGTGCCAACCGGCCCGATAAGAAGAGATCCCAAAGAACCGCCAAGCGCCCCTCCCAGCGAAGCTCCAATTAAGTTTGCCCCCACTTCCAAACTAATTTGCTCAAGGAGATTGTGTGAATTAGTATTTTTTGAAATTGGCATTGGCGCGGTTAGCCACCAGCCATATTCACTGATGGTTTCAGCTAGTGAATGAAGCGATGCAGGATTATCAATTAAGATTGAATTGCTTTTATTATGCCACTTGGCTCCTAGTTTCGTTGCGATCAGTGCTCCATTAGCCGAATCGCCTGAAACTAGTTTTAGTCGCATCCGTCTAGGCAAGTAGTGCTGAATCTGAAGCACGCCATGGGGCTCAGTCGGAATTTCAAATAAAGTCATTAACGTTTCTTAATCTTAATGTGTTCCAATATAAAGATAAAAACATAATTCTTCCGATGTTTGAGCTTGAAGTTTTGGCTGCTTTTGGCATCGGCGCTGGATTGATGGCGTTGGCACCTGCAGTAGCTGCAGTTACCGGTGGTGGCAAATTATCTCGGGGTATGGCTGATACCGGAAGAGACCTAACCAAACGAGGTTTAAAGGTTGGTGTGATTGTTATTGATAAGGTATCGGAAGCTACCACTTCTGTTGTTCACAACATTTCGGAACTTGGGGAAAGTTTCAATGATCTAGTCGCTGAGGCCCGTGCAGATCTTGTTCAGGATCGCGCTAATTCGTCTAGTAATGATGTTGCTGTTGAAAAAGTTACTGAAGTAACTGTTGAGGGTTGATCCTAGATTCATGCTTCAACATATTATTTCTGAGCCCTTGGCGCTTCGCCATAGAACCGGAAATCGCTTTAGGTTTGCAGTTAACTTAAACTTTTCTGACGTTATTTGTGAATTTATTAGTTCTTTGCCCGGCGTAAAAAAGTTTCGCTTTAATTCTCTAAGTTCATCTTTAGTTGTTGAGTTTTCGTCTGATTTAGATTTTGAATGCTGGTTAAATTCAACTAATGAAAAATTAGCAATATTAGCATTAACTAAATCCTCCTCTGCATCCTCTTCTTTAGCTTTATCAAGTTCAGAGCTTCCACCCTTAATAGCTGATGGAACTCAAGCAGAAATAGCTGCTGCTATTTCAAGTGAAAAGTTTGATTTATTGCCTGCAAGATTAAAGTTACCTCTTCTGGCACTTGTTACAACTACTCTTGCACTGCCGCTCGAACTTCCTTTCTTCCCACTTTTATTATTAGTTCTTTTGGCCGGCGGACGCTGTTTCGATCGAGCTCGTTCAAGTTTGTGGGACCGTAGAAAATTAAATGTTGATGTATTAGACGCTCTTGCTGTTGTTTTACATAGCATTGAAGGCTTCTTGTTTGGCCCTGCACTGATGCTTTCGATGATTGAAGGTGGCGAATCAATAAGGGATGCTACTGCGAGAATCGCTCATTCATCAACGCGTTCTTTAAAAACTGATCTTGAGACGCAAGTTAATATTCGGCGCGCTGATATATCAATGCTAATTTGTATTGCTGATATTGAGTTTGGTGATGTTGTTCTATTATTTGCCGGGGATCAGGTACCTATAGACGGCATTGTTTTGTTGGGGCAGTCAAGTCTTGATGTTCGCAGTCTTACAGGAGAATCAGTTCCTAGGTTTGTTGAACCTGGTGATGACGTTCTTGCATCTTCCTTAGTGTTAGAGGGTTCCATTGAAGTTTTAACAACAGCAGTGGGTCAATTTACTAAAGCAGGCCAAATTGCAAAATTGCTTGAAGCAGCTCCAGTGTGCGATAGCAGAGTTGGAAATTATGCGGCTAAAGTAGCTGATCAATTTGTTTTACCAACTCTTGCATTATCAGCGTTGAGTTTTAGTTTATTTGGCAGTTTATCTCAGGCAGCTTCCTTATTGATGCTTGATTTAGGTACAGGTTTAAGGGTTTCAGTTCCCACTTCAATACTTGCTTCTCTCAATCGCGCAGCATCCAACGGTATATTGATTCGCAGTGGAAGAGCACTTGAAGCTTTAGCAGAAGTTGATGTTATTGTTTTTGATAAAACAGGAACATTAACCACTGGTGATCCAGAGCTACTTCATATTGAAGTGTTAGACAATTCCTATTCACAAAATGATTTGCTACAGCTGGCAGCTAGTGCTGAGCAAGGTCTTAAGCACCCAATTGCTATTGCAATTTGTAATGCTGCCAAATCTAAAAAGATTTCTTTGCTAACCGTTAGCGATTGGCGTTGTGAAATTGGTAGAGGTGTCAGTGCGAGCCAATCTGGTCGGAAATTACTTGTTGGAAATAGGCGTTTACTTAGAGAGGAGGGTATCGATCCACCTCCTTTTAGCAGCGACTCAAGCTTGAGAGTTGCAACTGAAATTGTCATTGCAGTTGATTCTCGATTGGCGGGTGTTATTTATTTAGCTGATTCATTACGTAGTGACTCCAAAGAGTTGCTTCGATTGCTTGGAGAGAAGGGTATCTCTTGCCACATACTTACAGGTGATTCAGAAGCGGTTGCACTTCAAGTGGGGCAGCAATTGGGTTTGAGGAGGAGTCAAATCCATGCTGAAGCTCTGCCTGATGTGAAAGCGGATGTGGTGAGGCGTTTAAAGGCAGAGGGGCATCGAGTTGCTTTTGTGGGCGATGGATTGAATGACTCCGCTGCACTAGCCTACGCTGATGTGGCTGTTTCTTTCTGTCATGGTAGTGATATTGCTAAGGAAACAGCTGAGATAATTCTCTCAGGAGGAAATATAATCCAACTTCTTGAAGCTTATGAGCTTTCTAAGTTTAGCTTCTCTATTGTGAAGCAAAATATTGCAATAGTAGCAGTACCTAATCTTACGGCTTTGGTTATAGGAGTTTTGTTGCCAATACCTCCTATATTTGCCATTCTTATAAATAATGGAAGCTGTATTCTGGCAGCGTTAAATGCTTTGCGTCCATTAGCTCATAAGCCTAATATCACATTACCCAAACCAGAAATCCAAGACCTTGAATTAAAACAGTTAGCTGCGCGCCTTGGTACAACATCTCAAAAAATTGTTGCGAAGAGATCTAAGGCGGATTTCGCTAACTGGTCTGCAAGCAATGATCCTCAACAATATTCTTGGCGATATGAAACTAAATTAAAGTTATTTAGGGTTTCTTCGGATTTTTAGCTATGACTCATCTAGAGGTAGTTCATACTCTCCCCTGTAGATTGCGGCTGAGGTTTTCCCCCCCATTGCAGTTGCATCAGGCCTTCGGAATTCAATCTTCCTTAGTTGATATTTACCCAGATTTACCACTTCGTCTTTGGGGCTTAGGGCAAGGTTTAGTAATAGGTGATGGTAAAAACCCCTTAGATCCAAATTTGATAGCAGAAATTGCTCAATTACTTATTAACCCTCTAGATCATATTGCTAGTTGGCGGGATCGTTTAATTCACTGGCTGATGATCTTAGCAATTCTTGGATGGGCATTACCGATCTTGCCAGGCACCCCATTCTTTCTGTTGGCGTTAGCTTTGCGTTATAAACCAAAATGAATACAATATTGAAGGTTGGGGATAGTATCTGTTCTCCTCTTTCAGGTTATGTTTGGGTTGTTCGTTCAGCCTTACCTGGCAGATTGCGATTATCCAATATTCAATTATCGGTTAGTAGCAAATTCCAGGAAAGCCTTGAATTTGCAGCTTCTGATTCTGTGCATGTCGACTTTATTCGTATTAATCTCCAGGCTGGATGTATTGTGTTGCTAAATCATAGTTTTCTTTCATGGTCTTTTGATGAGGTTCAAGATTTATTTAATTGTGTTGATTACTCCTCTCAACAGAATTCCAGTTTAGTAATCCAGAATTCATCTAATCGAGGTGCTTTAGTAAGAATTTTAATTGCTAGCGGATTGTTTGCTTTAAATCCTTTCTTTTTGCAAGCATGGTTTTTGCCTATAATCTTTCTTTTGCTTCCTCCTTTATTTCTACCTTTTTTGTTGAACTTGAAGCGAGATATTGCTAATCGCAAGATTCCAGTTGATTCTTTAGATCTTTTTTGGTTAACGAGTTTACTAGTGCGTGGTGAATATGGAGGTTTTGCAACTGAAATTGCGTTAGACAACAGTAATCAGTTGCTTCAGGGCCAAATATCTAGCAATATTAGTTACGGTGAAGAGTTGTGTCTTGAGTTACAACGTTGGCAAAATGAGGTTACTTTCTTATTGGCGCCTCCTCAATTAGGTGAAAAGCATCTTAATGATTTGCGTAGTGGCGACAGGATACTAATTGCTAAGGGTGGAATGGTACCTCTAGATGGTTATATCGTTTCCGGTTCAGGTGTAGTTAGTAAGCATTTGCTTGATGGTGATCCAGCACAGATAAATGTTGAAAGTTTTCAACCCCTGCCTTTAGGTGTTGTGGTTGTTCAGGGTGAAATAGTTCTTAAACTCACCCAAAGTCTCACAGATCAGCCTATCTATCAGCATCTACTTGATCTTGCCCAGCATCATCCAGAACCCTGGGGAATTGAGAAAGCTCGTTTGCTGCACAAGCAGGTTTTACCTGTTTCTCTTGGTTTAGCATTTTCAGCACTTTTGCTTGGACGCACTCATGCAGCTTCGGCTTTATTGCAATTTGATCCGTTCAATGATTGGCAGTTAAGTGCATCGATTGCTTATCGGGGCGTAAGGAAACTTTTTGCTGGTTGGGGCGTATCTTTGCGTAAGGGTTTTGTTTTGGATCGTTTAGCCGATTGCCATATTTTAGTTGTTACTGAGGGTGCAATATGTTTTGGTTTGAATCGAGCTATTTTAGAAATGCGCAGTTTAGATGCTGATTACAATGTAAATACATTGGTGGAAATGGTTTCTGGCTTTAGACGTTTTGAATTCCCCGAAGCAATACCACTATTCCCATTGCAAATGTTTTTAAAGGAGAATGATCTTGAACCGCGCCAAGTTGATAATCTGATTTCAGTGGGTGGCTGCGGTTTAAATGGTAATATTTCAGGCCTAGATGTATATATTGGTGGTGGAGCACTATTAAGGCTTTTAAATATTCCAAGACCCTTGTCTATGCCTCAAGTTAAGGATCGTCATTGGCTTTTCATTGTTGTTAACTCTGTTGTTGTTGGTGGTTTGTTTTATGAGGATCATCTCGACAAGGAAGTTGTTCGTTCATTACAACGTTTAAGGCATAATGGTTGGCATTTGCATTTAGTAAGTACTTGGCATGGCGATACTCTTGATTCTGTTGCTAGGCAATTGAAACTTTCTCCTGAGATGGTTCATACAGCCTTAAATTTAAATGATCGTATGGAGTTAATTCGATCCTTTGATCGTGCCGCAAGCCCTGTTGCATTTATTGGATCTTCTCTAGTTGATAGTGGGGCGTTTGCTGAAGCGGATATTGCGATAGCTGTTAGTGATGGATCTTTTTCACTACCAATTGAAATGGCAGACATAGTATTACCTGCTAAGAGATTAGATCGATTAATTGATTGTGCGGCAGTTTCCGGTGATATTGCGTCCAATAATCGTAGAAATTTTTACTTAATTATGTTTCCTCACTCAGCAGCATTGCTGTTGAGCTTGCTACTACTTCTTGATCCACTTCTGGCTGTTCTTCTTGCTGATCTTCCTTTATTATTGGTTGAATTTAGCAATCTATCAACCCATAGGAACATGCAAGATAAACACCGAGGTGGTTGGCGCTCTCAGCGAAAACGCACTTCTAAGCGCCGATCTACCAATCGAGCACCGCAAGGTGATAGTTCATTAAATAAGCTGG
>NZ_JAGQEK010000083.1 GCF_024346075.1 Synechococcus sp. Cruz CV12-2-Slac-r | reverse complement strand
TGAACCGATTTGATTCACTTTGATCAGGATTGAATTGGCAATACCAAGATCGATACCGCGCTGCAAACGGGAACTATTGGTAACAAATAGATCATCCCCAACTAGTTGCACATTGCTACCGAGGCGATCGGTAAGTAATTTCCAACCATCCCAATCATCTTCAGCGATGCCATCTTCAACCGAAACGATTGGATAGCGGCTTACCAGCTGAGCGAGTTGATCAACCATCTCAGCGCTGCTGTAGCTACTACCGCCAAAGCTATATCTACCGTTGCTAAAAAATTCGGTGCTTGCCACATCAAGGGCAAGGGAAATTTGATCGCCTGGTTTATAACCAGCCTTCTCAATTGCCTGCATTAAAAGTGCAGCCGCCGCATCATTATTTTCTAGATTTGGTGCAAATCCTCCCTCATCACCCACTGAGGTTGATAGGCCCTGATCATGTAATAAGCCCTTCAAGGTATGGAATACTTCGGCGCCCATACGCAGGGCTTCCCGGAAGCTATCTGCCCCATGGGGCACCACCATGAACTCTTGAAAATCCAAGTTATTGGTGGCATGGGCACCACCATTGATCACATTCATCAATGGCACCGGCAGCAGGGTGGCGGAGGGCCCCCCTAGGTAGCGGTAAAGGGGTAACCCCACCCCGTTTGCTGCAGCCCGAGCCACGGCCAGGCTCACGGCCAATACCGCATTGGCGCCAAGGGAAGATTTGTTGTCGCTGCCATCAAGTTCAGCCATCGCAGCATCAACGGCCCCTTGATCAAGGGCCATTAGGCCGCATAGGGCAGGGGCGATCCGTTCTTCCACATTGGTAACGGCTTGGCTTACGCCTTTACCGAAATAACGCGAACGGTCGCCATCGCGTAATTCATGGGCTTCATGGGCGCCGGTGCTGGCACCGCTTGGCACCATTGCCCGGCCGCTGGCGCCACCTTCCAATAAAACTTCAGCCTCAACAGTTGGAGTGCCGCGGGAATCAAGCACTTCCCGTGCAACCACCGTGTCGATTACAAGGTCTAGAGAATCGAACACAAAGTTCTTGCTAAGCGGGGCCATTATGCAGATTCGAGCGCCACAATGACCGCAACCACTGGCACATAACAAAATGCGTTTACTACACATGATGTTGCGGGTGGGCGAATTAGATCGCTCGATCCGCTTTTATACCGAAGTTTTAGGGATGAATCTGTTGCGGCGCAAGGATTATCCCAGCGGCCGCTTTACTTTGGCTTTTGTTGGTTACGGGCTCGAGAGCGCAGAAACTGTGTTGGAACTCACCCATAACTGGGATATCAGCAGCTACGAAATTGGGGCTGGTTATGGCCATATTGCCCTTGGAGTGGAAGACATCGCTGCAACTTGCGAAATGATCCGCGCCCAGGGGGGCAAAATAGTGCGGGAGCCAGGGCCCATGAAACACGGCACCACCGTGATCGCTTTTGTGGAAGATCCCGATGGCTACAAGATCGAATTGATCCAGCAGAAAATCTGATTTAATGCGCGCTCCAGAAGCTTCTTTTAGCCTCACCACCGCTCCGGAACGCTTTACGGATCTGGCTTGGGATTTGCTGCTGGCAGCTCAGGATCAAGCCCGCCGTTGGCGCCATGGCGAACTGGATGTGGAACATTTGTTGCAGGCGTTGTTGCAGGAACCCCGCTGCCTTGAATTAATCGCTCCTTTTGGCATTAACCAAGCTCAGCTGCTTGATGGCCTTGATGATTTCTGCGCCCAACAGCCCACCCGCAGCAGCAACACTCTCTATGTGGGGGATGCCCTTGAGTTGTTGCTTGATCGCGCTGACGCTGAACGTGAACGGGTAGGCGCTAGCAGCATTGATGCCGCTCACCTCTGGAAGGTGTTGCAAACAGAAGCGCGCCTTGGCGCAACTTTGCTGGGGAGTAGTTCGAGGGCGGCAGCGGCAAGGCCGGCTCAAGATCAGCAAAACCAAGCCAATGCAGCCACTGATGATTTTTCAACCAAACAAGATGATTTTTCAACTAAACAATTAGCGCCCGAGCAACTGTCTCCAGAAAACCTTGCGCCAGAACAATCAGCTTTAGATCAATTCGGCCGCGATCTCACTGCCTTAGCTCGTAATGGTGAATTGGATCCGGTAATTGGCCGCGATGCTGAAATTCGTCGCTTGATTCAGGTGCTTTCGCGCCGCAGTAAAAACAACCCGGTGTTAATTGGTGAACCGGGGGTAGGTAAAACCGCTATAGCTGAATTGTTGGCGCAGCGAATCGTGGCAGGTGAGGTGCCGGATTCCCTTAAAGGGCGGCGTTTGATCTCTTTGGATCTTGGTGCCTTGATCGCCGGCGCTAAATATCGAGGTCAATTTGAAGAGAGGCTGCGGCTGGTGTTAAACGACATCGCAGCCGCCGATGAAGGTGCTGAAGGGGTGGTGTTATTTATCGATGAACTGCACACCCTCGTTAATAACGATCGTTCTGGTGCTGATGCCGGCAGTGTGCTGAAACCTGCGTTAGCTCGCGGTGAATTGCGTTGTATTGGTGCCACCACGATTGAGGAATATCGCCGCACTTTGGAAAAAGATCCGGTGCTTAATCGGCGTTTTCAGCAATTGGTAATCAAAGAGCCAACGCTTGAGGTATCGCTTGAGATTTTGCGTGGGGTGCGTGAGCGCTACGAATTGCACCATGGCGTGAGCCTTAGCGATGGGGCCCTAGAGGCGGCAGTGCGCCTGGCAGATCGCTACATCAGCGATCGTTGTTTGCCGGATAAAGCAATCGATTTGATCGATGAAGCGGCAGCGGAATTAAAAATGGAAGCCACCTCTAAACCCGCTCTAGTGGAACAGGCGGAGGCGGAACTGCGGCGGGTGGAGCGGGCCTTGTTGGCGGCGGAGCAGGCCCCCGCAGCAGAGCGAGCGCAGCAGCAGCAACGCCGCAGTGAAGCTTTAGATCGGCTCGAAAGTTTGCAAGATCAATGGCAGCAGGAACGGGAACAGCTGCAGGAATTACGCCAATTGCAGCAGCGAGAAGAAGATTTGCGCCATGGCATAAATGAAGCAGAACGGCTTACAAATTGGGAGGAGATGGCCCGGCTGCAGGTGGAGCTGGAGCACGATGTGCAAAGGCGCCGCCAGGCTCTAGAGCAAGTGATCCAGCAGGGGGGCCGCTTGCTGCGCGATCAGGTGCAGGAAGGTGATATCGCTGATCTGGTGGCCCGCAGCACCGGTATCCCGATTCAGCGTTTATTGGCTGGTGAGCGGCAAAAATTGTTAGAGCTGGAACTGCGGCTAAGCGAAAAGGTATTGGGGCAGCCCGATGCGGTAGCAGCAGTGGCGGCGGCGATCAGGCGAGCTAGGGCGGGGATGAAGGATCCGCGCCGGCCGGTGGGTTCCTTTCTATTTATGGGCCCCACAGGTGTTGGTAAAACCGAATTAGCCCGCACCTTGGCCGCTTGTTTATTTGATCAGGAAGATGCCCTAGTGCGGCTCGATATGAGTGAATTTATGGAGCGCAATGCGGTGGCTCGCTTAATCGGTGCACCGCCGGGATATGTGGGTTATGAGGAGGGCGGCCAACTCACAGAAGCGGTGCGGCAACGGCCCTATGCGGTGGTGTTGCTGGATGAAGTGGAGAAGGCCCATCCCGATGTGTTCAACCTGCTGCTGCAGGTGTTAGACGACGGCAGGTTGAGCGATTCCCAGGGCCGCAGCGTTGATTTCCGCCACACCGTGGTGGTGATGACCAGCAATTTGGCAAGCAGGGCAATCCTCAGCCATGCCCGTGATGGCAATAGCGATGCCCTTGATGCAGAGGTGGATAAAAGCCTGGCAGCCCATTTCAGGCCCGAATTCCTAAACCGCATCGATGAACTAATTCGCTTCCGCCCCTTGCAGCCGGAAGATCTCGAACCAATCGTGCGTTTGCAGTTGCGGGAGTTGCAAACGCTATTGCTGGAGCAGGGTTTGGAGTTGCAGGTGGAGGAAGCTGTGGTGGCCTGGCTTGCCAGAGAAAGCTACGACCCTGAATATGGGGCCCGCCCTTTGAGGCGTTTATTGCGGCGCAAATTGGAAAATCCCCTAGCTACGGCGCTGCTGGAGGAACAATTCAGTGCAGCCCGGGGGGTGCTGGTGGAAATGACTGAAGATCAGCCAAGCTTCCGCTCCATTATGTAGGCTGGATTTTTGCGGGTACACCGCGCGTTGGAGGATTGTGGTTTCAAGCCAGCCCCCCAGCCCCGAGGGATCCGGCCCTGGCGGTTGGATTCAATCCACCTTTGCTGAATTGCGCCGAGTGGTGTGGCCTAGCCGCCAGCAACTCATCAGCGAATCAGTTGCTGTTTTATTAATGGTGACTATTTCAGCTGCCGCAATCGCTTCGTTAGATCGTTTCTTTCATTGGCTGTCTCAGCTGCTCTTCCGTTGACTGCACCTTTATCTGAACTCACCGAAACCGCTGAGCTCACTGATTTACCAGAACTAACTGATCTGCCAGAGCTAACTGATCAATCAGAGCCTGATCCTGTTGCTGAGCCGGTTGAGGAGGAAGCTCGCCCTGCAGTAGCCCGTTGGTATGCGGTGCAGGTGGCCTCCAGTTGCGAAAAAAAGGTAAAAGCCACCTTGGAGCAGCGGGCCCTCACCTTGGGGGTTTCGAATCGCATTCTTGAAATCGAAATACCTCAAACACCTGCGATAAAAATTAAAAAAGATGGCTCTAGGCAGAGCACTGAAGAAAAGGTTTTTCCTGGCTATGTGTTGATTCGCATGGTGATGGATGAAGACACTGAACAAGCGGTGCGCAGCACACCAAACGTGATCAACTTTGTGGGCCATGAGGAGCGCCGCACCACTGGCCGCTCTAGGGGCAGGATCAAACCACGCCCCCTCAGCCTCACCGAGGTAAATAGGATCTTTAAGCGGGCCCAAGGCAAGAAACCCGTGGTGAAGGTGGATCTAAGCGAAGGGGATCGGATTACTGTTACTGCCGGCCCGTTCAAAGATTTCCAAGGCGAAGTGATCGAAATTTCTGGTGATCGCAGCAAATTGAAGGCCTTGCTTTCAATCTTTGGCAGGGAAACCCCTGTTGAGCTTGAGTTCAGCCAGATCAGTAAAGACAGCTGATCTCCGGGCCGCCCCGCTGCGGGGGGCGGCCATCGGTAGTGGATTTCCACTGCCACAGCACCGTCGAAGGTGCACCGCAGCATTGTTCCGCGTGTAGTAGCCGATGGCTAAAAAAGTCACTGCCATAATCAAGCTGGCCCTTCAGGCTGGCAAGGCCAACCCTGCTCCGCCCGTGGGTCCTGCCCTCGGACAGCACGGGGTAAATATCATGGCCTTCTGCAAGGAGTACAACGCCCGCACCCTGGATAAGGTTGGGTATGTAATTCCGGTGGAAATTTCGGTCTATGAAGATCGCAGTTTTACCTTCATTACAAAAACGCCACCTGCTTCGGTGTTAATCAGCAAAGCTGCTGGCATCGAAAAGGGAGCGCCTCAATCTTCTAAAGGCAGCGTTGGTTCAATCACCAAGGCCCAACTCCAAGAGATCGCCACTACAAAGTTGCCTGATCTCAATTGCAGCAGCGTTGAATCCGCCATGCGGATCATCGCCGGCACCGCCCGCAATATGGGCGTTGCCGTAAACGATTGAGTTCGTTTTTAATCCATTCACCCTCGTTGGGGGAGAAGGTTTTCCTTCGTTAATACCCCGCAAAATCCATGAAACCTCTTCCAAAACGCCTTCGCGCTGCAGCGGCTGCTATCGAGCCCCGTAGCTATGCCCCGCTGGAGGCTGTGGCTTTAGTAAAAAGCAACGCCACCGCAAAATTTGATGAAACCCTTGAGGCCCATGTGCGCCTCGGGATTGATCCCAAATACACCGATCAACAACTTCGCACCACTGTTGCTTTACCAAAAGGCACCGGTCGCAATATTCGTATTGCAGTGATTACACGGGGCGAAAAGGTAGCTGAAGCAAAAGCTGCCGGCGCTCATCTGGTGGGTGATGAAGAACTGGTGGATACCATTGCCGCCGGTGCAATGGATTTCGATCTCTTAATCGCCAGCCCAGACATGATGCCAAAAGTGGCGAAATTAGGCCGGGTGCTTGGCCCTAGGGGTTTAATGCCAAACCCTAAAACCGGCACGGTTACCACTGATTTAGCCGGTGCCATCGCTGAATTCAAAGCGGGTAAGCTCGAATTTCGGGCTGATCGCAGTGGCATCGTGCACGTGCAATTTGGTAAAGCCAGCTTTAGCCCTGAAGATCTACTGAAAAATCTGAAGGCGGTTCAAGAAACTGTTGATCGCAATAAACCCAGTGGCGCTAAGGGCCGCTACTGGAAAAGTTTGTATATCACTTCCACCATGGGCCCATCGGTAGAGGTTGATGTATCTGCGCTGCAAGGCCTTGAATTTGAAGAGTGAACTGCAACGGGTCTGCTAAATTTATATATTCCGGTTTTCCGGAATAGGGCTTTGCGCCTAGCGAGTGGTTATTGGGGGTTTCCCTGGTTCCTGCCGCAACCGAAGACAGCAGGTGGTTTCTTTCGGGATTCCATAAGCCCTGCCGAGGTTTGCTCAGCGGTTTCCCCCTTCAGGGTGCAGATCGGTGTTGCTTCCTCTCAACGGTATGCAACGCCCAGCTTGTTCCCCCTGATCCGTTCCAACCTATGGGCCGCACGCTGGAGGACAAGCAACAGATCGTCGAGGAACTCAAGCAGTTACTTGGTGAGTCGGAAATGGCTTTAGTGCTTGATTATTGCGGTCTTTCCATCAAGGAATTAAGCGATCTTCGTGGTCGTTTAGCTGCAGCAAACAGCGTTTGCAAGGTAACTAAAAACACCTTGATGCGCCGTGCCATCGATGGCGACAGCACTTGGTCTCATCTCGAACCCCTGCTAATCGGTACCAACGCATTCGTTCTTGTAAAAGGCGATGTTGGTGGTGCTGTAAAAGCTGTGCAGTCTTTTCAAAAAGACCGCAAAAAGTCTGAATTGAAGGGTGGCCTTTACGAAGGCCGTTTGCTCTCCTTGGCAGACATAAAAGCAATCGGCGATTTGCCCTCCAAAGAGGTGCTTATTGCGCAGATTGCAGGGGCTATCAATGCCGTTGCCACCCAAGTGGCAGTGGGCATAAACGAGGTGCCTTCCGGCCTTGCCCGGGCGCTCAAGCAGCACGCCGATGGCGAAGGCAGCTGAGATCCGCCGATCACCCGTTCTGTTGCTCTCCTAACCATGTCTACCAAAACCGACCAAATCCTTGAGTCGTTAAAGACCCTTTCCTTGCTTGAAGCTTCCGAGCTGGTAAAGCAAATCGAAGAGGCCTTTGGCGTATCCGCCGCCGCATCTGCTGGCGCCGTGATGATGGCTGCACCTGCAGCCGCTGCTGAAGCTGTTGAAGAAAAAACCGAATTCGATGTCATCCTTGATGGCTTTGATCCGGCTGCCAAGATCAAAGTGTTGAAGGCTGTGCGTGAGGCCACTGGCCTTGGCCTGTCTGAAGCCAAAACTTTGGTGGAAGCTGCTCCAACACCCGTTAAAGAAGGCATCGCTAAAGATGCTGCAGAAGCCCTTAAAAAGGCCATTGAAGAAGTGGGCGGCAAGGTCACTATCAAGTGATCTTC
>NZ_JAGQEK010000082.1 GCF_024346075.1 Synechococcus sp. Cruz CV12-2-Slac-r | reverse complement strand
GCGGCGCCGAAAGCGTGCGGGTGATCCTGCGCGCCTCCGGCTTGGAGGCCGCCTACGGCTTTTGGTTGTGTGAACAATTAGGCCATCCGCAGCAACGGCTGCAACGCCTAGCCCCCAGCGATCCACTGCCTAAAGAGCTTGATCCGCTCCACTTGGTGCTGTTGCTTTCAGAGCCGCCAGCTGAAATTGAAGCTGCGATGCTGCCCCTTTTTGGCCTCGAGGATGGCTTGTTTCTGCAGCAGGCCGATCGCCCCGGCTTGATGACCAAACGAGAGGTGCGCATTCAACTGCTAGCTGATTTGCAATTGCCGGCCCAGGGAGTGCTTTGGGATATCGGTGCTGGTGTGGGCAGCGTTGGCCTTGAGGCATTGCGGCTGCGGCCTGGTTTGCAGCTGTGGGCTTTGGAATGCAGGGGCGGCGGCGCTGCATTGATAGAAGCCAATGCCCGCCGTTTGGGGGTGCAGCCCGCTGGGGTGCTGGAGGCTAGTGCCCCTAAAGCCCTGGCCCAGCTGCCGGATCCCGATCGGGTGTTGATCGGCGGTGGTGGCCGCCTGCGGGCCGAAATCCTGGCGGCGGTGCTAGCCCGCTTGCTACCTGGAGGTGTGGTGTTAATACCCCTTGCCACCCTGGAGGCGCTTGCTGAATTGCGGCCCCTTTTAGAGAAATCCGGCTGCCAAGTATCAATCACACAACATCAAGCCTGGCGTGGTGCACCCCTTGCTGATGGCACTCGCTTGGCGCCGCTTAATCCAGTTTTGGTATTGCGGGGCTTCCGGCCTTAATGCCTAATGCCGCTGCGCGGCCTGCCTGTAATTCGATCACTTCATCAACAGGTTCAATCGGAATAATTTGAGCACAAGGTAATTTTAAGCATGGAGGTAGATTTGCTTTTACTTCAACAACTTTTCCATCTCGGATAAATATTAAATCTAAAGATGCGCACTCGTACATGTTAAATGCCACTAATTTTGCACTTGCAAATCGAAACCACATTCCACGCCAGGGGCCAAGGGCAGGGCGATTCCTTAAGCCTTGAATGTATTGATCATAGGTTTTGGGTATTTCTAGATCAATGCAACCTTTGGCTAGGCACCATTGAGCTTCCGTTGGGAGGTATTGGGCTGTATTTGCATTTAATGCAGCTGGCGATAAAGCAATAGACAGCAATGCAGCAGTTAGCAAGCTGCCTTTGATCAGAGCTGGCTTCATAATTTCTGCGCTCCATTAGTGCGTAAACAATAGCCATGGCCCCGAACTGTATGAATTAAACGCCCCTCACCATCAGCTTCTAATTTACGCCGCAGGTAGCGCACATAAACCTCAATAATGTTTGCCTCGCTGGTTTCAGCTAGGCCCCACACCTGTTCAAGAATTTGTTTGCGGCTCACGCATACACCTTGCTGTTTAAATAATACAAGCAATAGATCATATTCTTTAGCGGTGAGATTTAGATTGCGGTTTCCGCGAAAAGCCTGCTTTTCGCTTTGATCAAGAACTAGCTCAGCAAGCGAAAGTAGATTTGGATTAAAAGAGGCAGCTGGCTGTTGGCGTTGGATTTGTTGACGCAAACGCCGCAGTAGATCGCTAGGGGGAGCATCAGCGAGCCAAAAATCATCGGCCCCCAGTTCAAGGCAAAGGCTGCGGGCAGCAAGGTTATTGCTATGGGCCTCCAGCATTAAGGCGGGCCCGTTGTTATCTCCGTAGTGCTGTCGTAGGGCAACACAAAACTTGATTGCTTCACCAGATAGCAACACCCCAGCAAATAAGCCGCCGGCCTGCAAATTCTGGCTGGCTTGCTCCAAGCTCCAGCTGCTGGTGAGGTATCCAGAGGCTTCTAATCGTTCTTTTAATTGTTGCGCTGCTGTGCCAAGCAGCAGCAGGGTTTGCTGCACGCCCATGCGTTAATCCGGCAGGGCTGGTTTTGCTACATGGGGTAAGCCCCAGCCCAGTTTTTCGCCAAGCACCCGGAAAAATTCATGATCTTGAAGGCGGATAAAACGGGCTGGTTCATCGCTGCGGCGGATCAGCACACGATCTTCCGGCCACACATAACAACCAGCACTGCCATCCACCACCATCATCAAACGCTCTGGTGTAGCGGGAAACACCGTTACAGGTTCACTATCGCTAAAAACCAAAGCCCTTGAGGCAAGTGAATGGGGTGCAATCGGTGTGAGTTGCAGCACCGGGCAATCGGGTGTAATCACAGGTCCGCCAGCACTTAAGGCGTAAGCGGTGGAGCCAGTTGGGGTAGATAAAATAATTCCGTCAGCTGAAATATCCACTGGGGCATGGCGGCCGATGGCGATTTCGAAATGGCACATGCTTGTTAATGGCTCCCGATGCAGAGCCATCTCGTTTAAACACAGCACTTCCCAGCGCCTTTGATCGCCCCGCAATACGCTCACCACCACCATGCTGCGTTCTTCCACGCTCCAGCGGCCAGCGATTACCTGATCGAGGGCACTATCCAAATAATCAAGGTGGGTTTCTGCTAAAAAGCCCATGTGGCCAGTGTTTACTGTGAGCATCGGCACCGCCACCGGTGCGGTTTGGCGAGCGGCTGATAACACCGTGCCGTCGCCGCCCAGCACAAAAGCCAACGACATTTCCCTGTTGAAATTCGCCGGCACGCAGGCGGCATAACCGAGCATGCGCAGATGTTGATCAGGGTTAGCAAAACCCACCATCCCCCCGGCACTGCTCACGCGCACCACTTCCCAGCCGGCATGCTTCAGGCGCGATTCAATGCGATCCGCCGTTTCAACAGCTAATTCCTTGCCGTCGTTAACGATTAATCCAGCGCAGGACATTTCAGAACTGCTCTAAAAAGCGCAGATCACTAGTAAACAGCCTACGGATGTCGTCTATGCCGTGGCGCACCATACAAAAACGCTCCACCCCAAGCCCTGCAGCGAAGCCACTCCAGCGTTCTGGATCAAGCCCAAGCCCCTCCAGCACTGCTGGATCCACCATGCCGCAACCCATCACCTCTAACCATCTACCCCGCCATTGCACATCCACTTCAGCGCTGGGTTCTGTGAAGGGAAAATAACTAGCGCGAAATCGCACAGGTAGATCACCAAAAAAAGCTTTTAGGAAATGGGTAACGGTGCCCCGCAGATGGCTGAAATCCAGGCCTTCATCAATTGCTAGCACCTCTACCTGATGAAATACGGGTGAATGGGTGGCATCAACGGCATCACGGCGATAAACGCGCCCTGGGGCAATCACCCTCACCGGCGGGGGATTCGCTTCTAGATGACGAATCTGCACAGGTGAAGTGTGAGTGCGCAATAAGCGATCACCAGGTAAATAAAATGTGTCTTGCATATCCCTTGCTGGATGGTCTGGCGGGATATTTAGGGCAGAAAAATTGAAGTGATCTGTTTCAATTTCAGGCCCTGCTACGAGCCTGTAACCAAGGCCGCAGAAAATATCAACAATCGCATCTGTGGTGCTTATCAAGGGGTGCCGATGGCCTGGGGGCACATAACTGGGGGGGAGCGTTACATCGATGGTTTCGCTGGCAATCCGGCTGGCCATTGACTCGCGGCGCAGTTTTTGCAGTTTTTCCTGCAACAGGCTCTGTAATTGTTCCTTCAGCACATTTGCCCGTTGGCCCACCAAGGGGCGCTGCTCCCCAGGTAATTTGCCCATGGCCGCTAGCACCGCTGAAAGCTTGCCTTTTTTGCCCAGCAGATCAATTCGCAATTGCTCCAACGCTGCGCTGCTAGCTGCGGCGGTGATGGCGGCAGCAGCTTCTGCTTCTAGAGCACAAAGCTGAGCGGTGATGTCCTCTAAATTGAGGCCGGTTACCACGGTTTAAAAGCAGAGCTCATAACTTTATGCGCATCCTGATCAGTAACGACGACGGCGTTTTTGCCGAAGGTATCCAAGCACTAGCAAAGGAAGCAGCTTGCCGCGGCCATCAGGTTTCAGTGGTGTGCCCAGATCAGGAACGTTCCGCCACAGGCCATGGGCTCACCCTGCAGAGCCCAATTCGGGCGGAGCGAGCCGATGCTTTGTTTGGCGCTGGCATCGAAGCCTGGGCCTGCAGTGGCACACCATCCGACTGCGTGAAACTGGGCCTGGGCATGCTTTTGCAGGCACCACCTGATCTTGTGCTTAGTGGCATCAACCACGGCCCAAACCTTGGCTCTGATGTGATGTATTCCGGCACTGTTGCCGCAGCGATGGAAGGCACCCTGGAGGGATTGCCTGCCATGGCGGTTAGTAGTGCTTGTTTTGATTGGCGGCAATTTGATGGGGCAGCCCAAAAAGCATTGGAAATAGCTGAAAATGCCCTGGCGGCTGGCTGGCCTGAAGGTTTATTGCTCAATTTGAATGTGCCTGCAGTTCCTGCAGAAAAGATCGGGGCCATGCGTTGGTGCCGGCCGGCAGTGCGTCGTTACATCGATCAATTTGATCAACGCTTAGATCCTCGCGGCCGCACCTATTACTGGTTGGCGGGTGAGGTGCTCAACGATGTGGATGCAATTGGAGCAGGCCCCCGCGATTGGCCCACTGATGTGGCGCAAGTGCAAGCAGGTGGAATGGCCCTCACCCCGCTGCAGCCGGAATTGTTTTGGCGTGGCCCAGTTCCACCAATTGCCTTAACGGCGTTGGATGCGTTGCAATAACCAAAGGCTGATCCATAAACCGATTAGGTGTGCGGTGAGGGCTTGGGTATTGGCCATCACCGAAAACATTTCTAAGGAGGTGATGGCGTTATTGCCCATGCCGCCGCTCCCTGCAAAGCCGGGTTGCTGTATCGAGGCTTGAAAGGTGAGGCTGCCCGCTAATGCCTGATAACCAATTGCCGCAAGGGTTACGCCACCAAGGCTTGCTAGCAAGTGGCGTTTCACTTGAGCGGTGGTTTCTGCTTTTGATGGTCTTGCGGTGGTGCCACCAGCAAGTGCACGGCTAAGGCGGATTAGTCCCCAGTCTTGCCAAATGCTCCAAGCCAAAACCAATAAAGCAAGGGTTGTGAGCGATAAACCAGGGCCAAGGCCAATGGCCCGATCGCGGTTGCGAATTAAATCGCTGCCGATGCTGTTAAAGGCCAAAACCCCAGCGCACACCACCGCCATAGCCAACTGGCTCCAAAAGGCCAGCCAGCCCATAGCGCGAAAGGCAGAGGCCAGGCGCTGCAAATCAAGGCGATCGGCCATGGTTTCTTTGCGATACCCCAAGTTGCCATGGGAGGATAGATCTGGCACGGGCGTTGGCCTTGATTTTTTTACGCTCCCCCCAGGAAGCTGATACCCCAACGGCCATTGCACTTGGCAGTTTTGATGGAGTACATGCTGGCCATCGCCGCGTAATTGCTGCAGCGTTGCAGCTAGCCCAGCTGCAACCGGAATTAGTTCCCACAGTTGTATCTTTCTGGCCTCATCCGCGGGAGGTGCTGGCGGGTGAACCAAGGTTGCGGCTGGATTTGCCAGAAGAAAAGCTTGATTGCCTCATGCAGTTAGGCATTCGCCAGCTGGTTTTGGTGCCATTTAATAAAAAGCTGGCGGCATTAACGCCGCAGCAATTTGTGCAGCAAGTGTTGCTTGAGCAGTTGGGCGCAAAAGTAATTGCGATCGGTGAAAATTTTCGATTTGGCGCCCAGCGCAGTGGTGCCCCTGAAGATTTAAAGCGGCTAGCTGGGGCAGCTGGCGTTTTAGTTGAAGTGGTGCCCCTGTTAGACGATCAAGGCCAGCGAATAAGCAGTAGCCGCATTCGCCTCGCGCTTGCAGCAGCAGATTTGCAGGAAGTGGTGCGTTTATTGCAGCGGCCATACCTTTTTGAAGGCAAGGTGGTGAAGGGCAGAGGGTTAGGCCGCGGCTTGGGTTGGCCCACTGCAAATTTGCAGGTGGATGGCCGCAAATGTTTACCAAAAGAAGGTGTTTATGCCGCTTGGGTGCGGCGATTTGATGCCAAACCAATGGCAGCGGTGATGAATTTAGGCCGCCAGCCCACTATTGATCCCAATGCTCCTTCTGCTGTTGAGGTGCATCTGCTGGGTATGGATATACAGCTCGGCAACGAAATCCTCAGCGTGGAGCCAAAACAATGGTTGCGGGGCCAGTGCGCTTTTGATTCTTTAGAGGCTTTGAGCAGTCAAATTGCAAAAGATGCAGCAGCAGCAACTACTTATCTCGCTGCTAACCCCAATGTTGATTAGGTGCTGGGATAGGCGTGGGTTAGGCCCCAAGCGATGAAGGCACCGATGCCGCCAAGCAGCACAGCACCCCAGATCAATACCGCGGTGGGGTTATCGGAACTGGAATATTGGGGAAGCGGTTTTGGTTCTTCTGCCACCACAAAGATGCAGGTGAATTTTTAGGCTAAAGAGGGAATGCCGAGATGGTTTGATCTGTTTTGACCTCCAGCTCAATTGATCCGGTTGTTTTGCGTTTGCTCGATGCAAATTTAGACCGTGCCCGCGAGGGGTTGAGGGTGGCTGAGGATTGGGCCAGGTTTGGCCTAAATCGCAGAGATTTGGTGGAACCACTGAAGGATTTGCGCCAACAGTTGGGGCGTTGCCATCTGCCTGAATACCGCCAAGCTCGCCACACTGCAAGCGATGGAGCGGCTGGTTTAGCTCACCCGGCCCAGGCAGAACGCTTAAATCCTCAAGCGGTGGTAGCAGCAAATTGCGCTCGGGCCCAAGAAGCGCTGCGGGTATTAGAGGAATTCGGCAGAGCAAGCAATCCTGATCTTGCGGCCATTGCTGAAACCTGTAGGTATCGCTTATACGATTTAGAAACTCAGTTGCTTGCTGATCAAAGCCGCCGCCAACGTTTGCGAGAAGCGAGGCTTTATTTGATCACTTCTGAGGTGCCCCAAATGTTTGAGGTGGTGGAGCAAGCCCTGCAGGAGGGGGTGCGGTTAGTGCAACATCGCAGTAAAACCAGTGCTGATGGTGAGCGATATCAAGAAGCGCTTGCCTTAAGGAAGTTGTGTAATCGCTACAACGCTCTGTTTATCGTTAATGACCGAGTTGATATTGCTTTAGCAGTGGAAGCTGATGGTGTGCATCTCGGGCAGGGGGATTTGCCAATTACTCTGGCGCGTCGTTTGATCGGGCCTGATCGCTTGATCGGTGTAAGTAGCCATTGCCTTGATGATTTACAAAAAGCACAAGATGCTGGCTGCGATTATCTCGGTGTTGGCCCGATTTACACCACCCCCACTAAGCCTGGAAGGCCGGCAGTTGGATTTAGTTATTTAAAACAAGCCGCTGCCAATGCTCAGGTGCCGTTTTTTGCGATTGGCGGCCTTGATCTGAGCAATTTGCAGCCTGTAATAGCTGAGGCTGGCGCAGCAGCTGGTTTTGCTGTGGTGCGGGCTGTGATGGAGGCCGCTGATCCAGGTGCAGCTACAAAGGAATTACTTAAATTGATAAATAGGAGTTATTAAATTATGACTAATTGCTTGATTTGGTTAAACGGTGAGCAGTGCGAATGTGGGGCTGATTTATTACTGCCGGATCTTTTGATCCAGAAGGGTTATCAGCCCAGGCTGGTGGTGGTGGAATTGAATGCTGAATTGTTGCCACGTGGCCAATGGGCTCAACAAAAGATCAAGGCAGGCGATCGCTTGGAGGTGGTCACAATTGTGGGTGGGG
>NZ_JAGQEK010000081.1 GCF_024346075.1 Synechococcus sp. Cruz CV12-2-Slac-r | reverse complement strand
ACACACAAACCATACACAACCCAAAACCTATCTACATCACTTCCATGCGGCCCGACAGCAAACGGGCCACTCCATCGGCATAGCCAATACCTAATACGGCTAGTCGGCTTGGTCTTTGCGTAACAAAGCGATGGCCGTAGCTCACCCCCACGCCAGCGGGTACCTCCCGCAGCAGTGTTACCCGGGCGCGCACAGTCATGGCTGGTTTTAGAGCTATTTTTTGGCTCAGGTGTGCAGCTGGTGCATGGCCGTAGATAGCAAGACCCACCCGCACAAGGTTGTAGTGCAATTCTCGGTTGCCCAAGGTGGCTGCTGAATTGGCAAGATGACAAAAACCAGGCCGTTGGTTAATGCCAGTTAGATGTTGCATTACTTCTTCAAAACGTTGTTGCTGCAATCGGGTATGGCTACTAGCGAGTTGATCTGCATCTGCAAGATGGGAATACAAACCATGTAGTTGGAGATCTGCCATGGCGTTTATTGCTGCCAATAATTGCGGCCCTTCCTCCCATGGTGCCCCAAGACGTGCCATGCCGGTATCAAGTTTTAATTGCACTGCCAGTGGTTGGCCGGCATTTGCAGCCTCCTGATTTGCCAGCTGCGCCTGGCGCAAACTGCTGATCGTGGGCATTAACTGCCAATGCAGGCAGCAGCGAAATTCCTCTGGCGCCTGCAGGTTGCCAAGCACTAAAACAGGCTGCTTAATACCGGCCTGGCGTAATTCAATTGCTTCGGCAAGGGTGGCAACACCAAAACTGCTGGCGCCTCCTTTTATGGCGGCCTCTGCCACCGTTACAGCCCCATGGCCATAGCCATCAGCTTTCACCACTGCCATCAATTCACAATGCTCCGCTAAAGAAGCCTTGATGCAACTGGTGTTATGGGTGATTGCATCGCGGTTGATCTCCACCCAGGCCCGCTGCTGGGGCCCATGCATCAGAAGCGACATTGATGGGCTGCACTATTTCGTTAGCATGAAGCAACCCCGGTCGCTTTGCGTGGGACACGTCCTTGTTTTAAATGCGTCCTACGAGCCGCTCAATATCACCAGCTGGCGCCGTGCGGTAGTGATGGTGTTGAAAGGTAAGGCAGAAGGTTTGGAACATGAGCAACGCACCCTGAGGCCTGATTTATTAGCTCCCACAGTTATCCGGTTACGTCAATTTGTAAGGATTCCATTTAAAGAATTACCACTCACCCGCCGCAATGTTTTTCAGCGTGATCATCACACCTGTCAATACTGCGCTTACAAAGGAGAGCAGTTATCAATCGACCATGTAATCCCCCGCAGTCGCGGCGGCCAAGATACCTGGGAAAATGTAATTACAGCTTGTATCCGTTGCAATGTGCGTAAAGGTAGCCGCACACCAAAAGAAGCTGATATGCCGATGAGTTCGGTGCCGCGCCGGCCTGTAAGCACACTTTATTTTGAAGCAACACGCCAGATACGTAATGGCCGCAGAGAAGAATGGCGCAAATATGTTATCGGTGCTTAATTAATTTTGATTGTGGGCCAGCTCTTCTAATTGCTTTTGTTGATCGGCATGGATACAGGCACCAATAATTTCATCTAATTGCCCTTGCAATACAGTTTCTAATGGAAAGTTACGACCCAAACGGTGATCGGTAATTCGATTGTCTTTGTAGTTGTAAGTGCGAATTTTTTCACTGCGATCACCGCTTCCAACTTGGGCCCGCCGCGCTGAACTTTCAGCATTAGCAGCAGCTTCTAATTCCAGGGCTAACAATTTAGCTCTTAGAATTTCCAAAGCACGCTCACGATTTTGCGCTTGCGAACGTTCCTGAGTGCAAAAAACTCTGATTCCTGTTGGTTTATGAAAAAGATCAATAGCCGTTTCTACTTTGTTAACGTTTTGCCCACCAGCACCACCGGAGCGGGCACTACTAATCTCAAGATCTTTTGGATCTAGTTGCACATCAACTGGATCAGCCTCAGGCATTACGGCAACAGTGGCTGTTGATGTGTGTACCCGGCCTTGGGATTCAGTTGCAGGCACCCGTTGCACTCTATGAACCCCAGCTTCATATTTCAATTGGCTAAATACAGCATCACCACGAATCGCTAAAATCAGTTCTTTGAATCCACCAAGTTCTGCATCTGAAGCGCTTACAGGCTGCACCTGCCAGCCTTCAGTTTGGGCATAGCGTTCATACATTCGGGCTAAATCACCAGCCCATATAGCCGCCTCATCTCCGCCAGCGCCAGCTCTAATTTCTAACATTACGCTGCGTTCATCGCGGGGATCGCTAGGTAAAAGAGCAAGACGTAATTTCTCTTCTAATCGTTGCCGATCATTATCAAGTGATTCAATTTCTTCTTGGGCTAATAGCTCCATCTCTGCATCACCCCTCGATTCCCGCAGCATTTCTCTTGCTTGCAGGTTTTGCTTGGTGATTACCTGTAATGCCTGATAATCCAACACCAAGGGTTCAAGCCTGGAGCGTTCCCGCGCCAGCTTTAACAATTCCTGGGGATTATTCGTCACACTGGGATCAGCCAGTTGACGTTCTAAAGCTTCAAATGTGCGACAGGTGGCTTCGAGCCGATCGGTCACGAAGGAACTGTCCAAAATTGGTGATGCTCAGTATTGGTTTAAGTATCTTTTTGAGCATCTTCGATGCTACCCATGCCGTATTTCCGCATAAAGCGATCAACGCGACCTTCAGTATCAAGGATTTTCTGAGTGCCAGTGTAGAAGGGGTGATTACCACTCCAAACATCTACATTCAGTTCGGGTGATGTGGAACCGATGGTCATCACCACTTCCCCATTACATATAACCTTGGCATCTGGGTACCAAGTGGGATGGATATTGGCTTTTGGCATGATTGAAATTAGCGTTTGGAGAATTGAGGCGCTTTACGAGCTTTCTTAAGGCCGTATTTACGACGTTCTTTAGCTCTTGGATCTCGGCTGAGATGACCTTCGCTTTTAAGTGGTTTGCGGTTGTCTGGTGAAAGATCGCAGAGGGCGCGAGCTGCACCCTGCTTAATGGCGTCAGCTTGGCCGGTTAAACCACCACCACGCACATTCACCAAGATGTCGTATTCCTTGGCGAGACCTAAGGTTTCGAGTGGAGCTCGAACGGAACTCAAGTATGTGGGGTTGTAGTTGAGATAATTATCTCCCGGACGCCCATTAATGGTGATGACGCCGCTACCGGGCACTACGCGCACACGGGCAACTGCGGTTTTCCGACGACCGGTACCCCAGTAAACAACAGGCTTATTAGTGATGCTCATTTCAAGGTGGCGGCAGGATTAAGCTCAAGGATTTGTGGTAACTGAGCAGCATGGGGATGCTCTGTGCCCTTGTAAACCTTCAGTTTGCGAAATAACTGACGGCCAAGAGCGTTGTGGGGCAACATCCCTTTGATAGCGGTTTCCACAATCCTTTCGGGAATACGGCCCTGTAGCGCAGAGAAGGTTTCCACCTTCATGCCACCAGGGCGTCCGGAATGGCGGCGATACACTTTTTGGCTGGATTTATTTCCTGTAACCCGCACCTTTTCGGCGTTGATCACAATCACAAAATCTCCAGCATCCAAATGAGGCGTGAAGGTGGGCTTGTTTTTGCCGCGTAATACCTGGGCTACCTCGCTTGCGAGGCGGCCAAGACATTTATTTTCCGCGTCCACCACATACCAGTGGCGTTCGAGGGATTGAATGGAGGGGACAACTGTTTTGTTCATCGCGCCGGCGGGCCGGAACCACGGGGTTAGCCCTGCAATGCAGGATCTGGAGGATAGGAAGCTTTAAATCAACCTGATGTTGCAACAGCAGGAGGCGGATCGGAAACTTCCAACCGATGCCGCGGTAGACAATCGTACCACGCAGCTAATGGAAATACTGGCTGGGGATAGCCCACCCGCAGCAGGCAAAGCCCTTGCGGGGGAGCAGCTTCTTTCACTTCTTCCCGCAGACATCGCTGCCATCTGCTGCGGAAATTTGCCTCGCTAAGACGACCTTCACCAATGGCTACTAATTGTCCGAGTAATAATCTCACCATGCCGTAAAGAAAGCCGGTGGCCTGAATCTCTAGGGTTAACAAATCACCCTCCCGGCTTAATTCCACCTCTTCCACTGTGGTGCAACCATGGCGGCGATTGCTGCCCGCTTTTTGCAATGCCGAAAAGTCGTGGGTGCCCACCAGTTCGCTTAGAGCACGGGCCATTGCGGCATCTTGCAGTTGGCATTGATAGCGGTGCCAACTAAAAGGGGCCAAAAAAAGATTGGGGCGACGGCTATTGAAGATTGTGTATCGATAGCGGCGGTAGCTGGCGGAAAAACAGGCATGCCAATTGCTTGCAACAGCGGCAGCCGCACTGATGCGAATTGTTGCTGGCAAGCGTCCGTTTAAAGCAGCGGCCCAACGGCTAGCTGGGATAGAACCGTGACAATCAAAATGAACTACTTGGCCAGCTGCATGTACACCGCTGTCGGTGCGACCAGCAGCAAAACTACGGCTTAAACGTTGGATACTGCTCGGCAGTGGATCAAGGTCATCAATGGCTTTATCAAGAGTTTCTTGCACGCTTGGATGGCCTTCTTGTCGCTGCCAGCCACAAAAAGGCCCCCCGTCATATTGCAGACAGAGGGCAATCCGTTCACTCAAACCAATTCGATAATTGCCATTACTGCGTTGTCACCACGGCGCGGCACCGTACGGATGATGCGGGTGTAGCCACCTTTGCGGTCGCCGTAGCGATCTGGGGCTTTATCGAATAAAGCATGAACTAATTGTTTGTCGTAGATGTATCCCATCGCGCGGCGGCGGGAAGCAAGGCTGCCCTCTTTTGCCAGGGTGATCATGCGCTCAGCTTCATCCCGCAAGGCTTTTGCTCGCGCTTTAGTTGTAGTAACACGCCCTTCTCTGATCAGTTGGGTGGTGAGACCACGGAGTAATGCTTTGCGTTGGTCGGCGGGGCGTCCCAGCATGGGAACGCGACATTGGTGGCGCATGATGAAACAGGTTTATAGGGGGTTAGCCGTCAAACGGGGGTGCGGCTTTGGGGTAAGGAGATGCCGATGCGCTCCAAGGCTTCAATCACTTCATCTGCTGATTTTGAGCCAAAGTTTTTGATCTCTAAAAGATCTTCATAACTAAAGCCCATCAAATCAGATACTGAATTCACCTGAGCGCGCTTAAGGCAGTTGTAAGCACGCACTGAAAGGTTTAACTCCTCTAATGGAATCTGACTTTCGGCGGTGGGTTCAGGTTCAACACCCGGCTCTTCCACCATTGAAAGAGTAGCTAGAGGTTGGAACAAAGTTATTAACTGATTGGCCGCTTGGGCCATGGCATCGTCTGGAGTGATCGAACCATTGGTTTGGATTTCAAGGCGCAGCCTCTCCCGGGCAGAGCCCCCTTCCCCCACAGCGGTTTCATCCACCGTGTAATTAACCCGACGCACGGGCATAAATACGGCATCGATCTGGAGCAAATCGATGGAGGCAGTGTCTTCACAACCACGCTCTACTGGGCGGTAGCCCACTCCACGTTCCACATGGAGTTCAAGTTCAAGACTATGGCCATCAGCGATGGTGGCAATCGGTCTTTTGTTGTCCACCACAGAAACCTGGGAGGAGAATTGCAAATCTGCGGCTGTTACGTTGGCTGGGCCATTCATAACTAAGCGGCCAATTTCTGTGTCTTGGCTGCGGCTGTTGAGGATCAGCTCTTTGCAATTCAACAGAATGTCGAGCACGTCTTCGCGAACACCAGGCACCGTGGCGTATTCGTGGTTTACGCCACTAATACGCACGGCAGTGACGGCAGTGCCTTCCAAGCCGCTCATCAATTCCCTGCGCAGGGAATTGCCAAGGGTGGTGGCCTGGCCGCGATCGAGGGGCCCGATCACGAATACACCAGTTTGGGAACGGTCTTCGCCGATCTGGTAATCGACACGGTCAATTTGGAACTGCAACACGGCCGGAAGATCTAAAGAGCGAAGGAGCCCAGAGGGCGGTTAAAGAAAGCGGATGCGATCAAACGCGACGGCGTTTGGCACGGCGACAGCCGTTGTGGGGAAGGGGTGTTACATCTCGGATCAGGGTGATTTCCAGCCCCGCCACCTGAAGGGCGCGAATAGCTGTTTCACGGCCTGATCCGGGGCCCCGCACCAATACTTCGATCTGACGCATGCCTTGCTCGAGGGCGCGACGGCCCGCAGCTTCAGCAGCGGTTTGGGCGGCAAATGGTGTGCCCTTGCGAGCTCCCTTGAATCCACTGGCTCCAGCGGAAGACCAGGAGATCACTTCACCAGATGTATCTGTAATAGACACAATGGTGTTGTTAAAAGTGCTCTGAATGTGGGCAACACCGTTTGGAACGTTGCGTTTGGCCTTTTTAGGGCCTGTTTTTTTGGCTGGTTTTGCCATTGGTTAGGGCCTGCAGGGGCAGGAAGGTGATCAAAGAACGGAGAAGCCCTGGTGACGCCTTTAGGGAATTTCCCCAGGCGGCAGAACTTTTTAAAACAGCGCAAGCAAAAAGAATTACTTCTTCTTACCGGCCACTGTTTTACGGGCACCACGGCGGGTGCGCGCATTTGTGCGGGTGCGTTGGCCGCGAACTGGGAGGCCCATGCGATGACGACGGCCCCTCACGCAACCAATGTCTTGCAAACGCTTCATGGCCATGCCCTCTTGGCGGCGAAGATCGCCCTCAAGAGTGAATGTTTCAGCTGCCACCCGCAGTTTCTGGACATCGCTATCGCTCAAATCCTTAACCCGGATATCCGGATTAACGCCACTTAAGGCGAGGATCTTTTGGGCCCTGGTAAGGCCCACGCCATAGATGTAAGTGAGGGAGATCTCCACCCGCTTGTCGCGGGGGATATCTACGCCGATGATCCGAGCCACTGAAGAAAATTCGTAGAGAGTGAAACCACTGCCGATGCAGGGGTTGTTGAATTTGATGCTGGCCCTTAGCTAGCTAAGGGAGGGGCAGGGGATTAACCCTGGCGTTGCTTGTGCTTTGGGTTGGTGCAGATCACCATTACCCTGCCGTGGCGACGAATCACCCGGCATTTGTCGCACATGCGCTTCACTGAGGCGCGCACCTTCATTGGTGTGCTCTCCTTTTTACAAACAAAGACTTTACCATGTGGAGCGCTAGCGACAAGTGTTATTGAAGCACTAGTGCTATGGCGCTTGCTACTGATTCAACGCTTCCAGTGCTGGGCACGGCCTGCAATTGGCCTCGATTTTGGTAGTACTCGATTAGGGGTTTGGTTTGGTCGCGGTAAACCTGAAGACGATGGCGGATCACTGCCTCGTTGTCGTCTGTGCGGCCCCTTGCCAGTAGACGCTGAACGAGTTCATCGTCGCCTAATTCCATTAGTAGAACCTTCTGCAAAGGTTGATTTAGCTCCAATAGCAACTTATCTAATGCCTGCGCTTGGGGCAGATTTCTAGGAAATCCGTCTAGCAGCCAACCACCTTGATGCTTACTGAGCGTGCTACGCACAATTGCTAAAACAAGGGCATCGCTCACCAGTTCACCGCGATTCATCACCGCTTCAGCTTCAAGGCCCAACTGGCTTCCGGCTTTTACTTCGGCTCGCAGTAGATCACCGGTAGACAAATGTAAAAGCTGATGACTTAAAGCAAGATGTTCAGCTTGGGTTCCTTTACCAGCACCTGGAGGGCCAAGAAAAAGTAAGCGGTGGGTCATTGGCGCACCATTCCTTCGTAGCGCTCAGAAATCACATAAGTTTGCACTTGCTTTGCCGTATCTATCGCAACTCCAACGAGTATTAATAGGG
>NZ_JAGQEK010000080.1 GCF_024346075.1 Synechococcus sp. Cruz CV12-2-Slac-r | reverse complement strand
AGCATTTGTTTAGCTTCTTCCCCAACAGCTAAGGGGATGCCCTTATCAAGATCTATTGCCACCACTGATGGCTCCTGAAGCACGATGCCGCGACCTGATACGTAGATCAGGGTGTTGGCGGTGCCCAGGTCTATCCCGATATCACGGGAGAACTGAAAACGACGCCAGAACATTGGGTAATTGCTTAAGAGGGCGAATCATAGAGGCGCCTGGCGGTGAACAAAAAAAATTAAAGGTGATACAACCGGCCCGAGCGGTGGAACTACTGGAGCTGTGTGCCGCCCTTGGGTGGCGCATCATGACCACTAAGTAAAAGGAAAAGTTCCATGGGCGTCAATTCCGTCACCCTCGTTGGCCGCGCCGGCCGTGATCCAGAAGTTCGTTACTTCGAATCAGGCAGCGTTGTTGCCAATCTCACCATTGCGGTAAATCGCCGCAGCCGCGACGAAGAACCAGATTGGTTCAATCTAGAAATCTGGGGTAAGCAAGCCCAGGTTGCGGCCGACTACGTGAAGAAAGGATCCCTTTTAGGGATTATCGGCTCTCTCAAGCTAGATCGCTGGACCGATCGAGCCAGTGGAGAAGAGCGCTCAAAGCCTGTGGTGCGAGTTGATCGACTCGAACTACTCGGCTCTAAGCGCGATACCGAACAGACTGGTAGCTTCCAAAGTGGAAGCAATGAGGAAGACGTTCCTTTTTAGCTAAATTTCACCAAGATTTAACTACCTAAGTTCATTAAGTAAGTTCACTAAGTTTTAAACTCTAATTAATTGAGTTTTGATTAGTGAACTTAGTTTTTTGTTTATCTTAGCTGTTATTTAACGCCGCCGCCATGCCCGCAAACCAAGCCAGGAACCAAAAGCAAGGGCTGCAATAACTAAAATTACTTTCACAGCTTTAGCTACAGGTTCAAGCCACAGCTCAACGTTGTCGTAACCACTGCCCAAGGCCAAACCTGAAAGGGTGAGTATCAACACCCAGATCAAACTGCCTCCGGTAGTCCATAACAAAAATGGGGTAAAAGGCATTAATTCCATACCAGCTGGCACCGATATCAAAGTGCGCACCCCTGGAACTAAACGACCCCAAAACACCAGTGCAGTGCCGTAGCGATTGAACCAAATCCGGCTGCGTTTTAGGTCATTAGCGCTAATCCCAATCCAACGGCCATGACGTTCAAGCCACTGCTCAAGCCGCTCTTCATTAATTAATCTGCCTAAGCCATACCAAGGCAAGGCGCCTAGCACCGTGCCGCCAAGGCCAGCTATTACAACAGGCAGCAGAGCTAATTTGCCCTGCTGCACATAAAAGCCCCCAAGGGGCATGATCATTTCAGAAGGAATCGGAGGGAAGAGATTTTCCAAAAACATCGTTGCGAAAATCGCCACATAGCCAAGGAAAGGGTTTGCTTCAACAGCTGAACCAATCAATTGGGGCAACTGTTGAACCATTTCACTAAAACCCATCCGATTTCACCTCTTTTACGGATAATAAGTAACTATCTAGTAACGATAGTGATCGAGCTTGTAAGGCCCTTCCACAGCCACATTAATATAAGAAGCTTGTTCTGGGCTGAGCTTGGTAAGTTTGGCTCCGATTTTATCTAGGTGCAAGCGGGCAACCATTTCATCAAGATGCTTGGGAAGCACATACACTTTTTTCTCATACTTCTCAGGCTTTGTAAATAATTCAATCTGAGCCAGGGTTTGATTAGTGAATGAATTACTCATCACAAAAGATGGATGGCCAGTGGCGCAGCCAAGATTTACCAAGCGGCCTTCAGCCAACAGAATGATGCGATTACCGCTTGGCAGGATGATGTGATCCACCTGGGGCTTGATATTATCCCATTCATATTGCTTCAAGGAAACAACATCAATTTCGTTATCAAAATGGCCAATATTACAAACAATTGCCTGATCCTTCATCTTTAACAGATGTTCATGGCGAATCACTTGATAATTACCAGTGGCGGTAACAAAAATGTCTACATCTTGCACCACATCTTCAAGCCGCACTACTCGATAACCCTCCATAGCGGCTTGTAAAGCGCAGATGGGATCAACTTCAGCAATCATCACAGTGGAGCCAAGACCCCTTAAAGACTGAGCTGAACCTTTGCCCACATCGCCGTAACCAAGCACCAGCGACACCTTGCCGGCCACCATCACATCGGTTGCCCGTTTGATGCTGTCTACTAAAGATTCGCGGCAGCCATAGAGGTTGTCGAACTTACTTTTGGTTACCGAATCATTCACATTGATGGCTGGAAATGGCAATCCGCCTTCCTTCTCCATTTGATATAAGCGAGCCACTCCGGTGGTGGTTTCTTCCGTTACGCCTTGGATATTGGCGTAGATGCGTGAATACCAGCCAGGCTGTTCGGATAAACGGGCACGGATACTTTTAAATAAAGCCACCTCTTCTTCGCTGGAGGGGTTATTTAAAACAGAAGGATCTTTTTCTGCTTTTGCGCCAAGCACGATCAAGCCAGTGGCATCGCCACCGTCGTCGAGGATCATGTTTGGCGTGCCGCCATCAGACCATTCCATGATGCGATGGGTGAAGGCCCAATACTCATCAAGGTTTTCACCTTTATATGCAAATACCGGAATACCCGCAGCAGCAATTGCTGCTGCCGCATGATCTTGAGTGGAAAAGATGTTGCAGGAAGCCCAACGCACCTCTGCGCCGAGGGCCACCAGGGTTTCAATCAGCACTGCAGTTTGGATTGTCATATGCAAACTGCCGCAGATGCGGGCCCCTTTTAAGGGTTGTTCAGCGCCAAACTTCAGCCGTAGGGCCATTAAGCCCGGCATTTCAGTTTCAGCGATTGCAATTTCTTTGCGGCCGAATTCAGCTAAACCAAGATCAGCGATTACGTAGGTGTTCGTGGCCTGCAGGCCAGCCGTTGAAAAAATGTCGGGTGTAGCCACCATGGGATTAACACTTCCAGAGGAAGTGGCGATTGGATTTGGAATATCTGCGGAGACGCCGAGGCTTCGGGCTCGCTTGTTGAGAATCTACAAGAATGAACTGCTTCCTTGTTGATGCTGAAGCCACCAGGCTGCAGGGCCTGCAATTGGCTCAATACCTACCAGCTGGGGCATTGCTACTTCTTAGTGGCCCTTTAGGTGCAGGTAAAACTGCCCTTGTGCAAGGAATCGCAGCCGGCCTTGGTATTACTGAAGCCGTTACCAGCCCCAGCTATGCCCTTGCCCAGCACTACTACTGCAGGGGCGAGAGCGCACCTGCGTTAATTCATCTCGATCTTTATCGGCTCGAGCAGGCGATTGCCGCTGATGAATTGTTTTTTCAAGAAGCGGAAGAAGCTCTAGCCTGCAACTCATTAATGGCAGTGGAATGGCCGGAAAGGCTGAGCGCACTGCCAACAGGGGCCTGGCTGCTGCAGCTGAGCCTGGAGGGGGAGGGTCGCCATTTTCAGCTGCAGGCGCCCGGCTAATGCTGCTGAGTGCCTTCAGCTTCAGCGTGATGGCCGTATGCGTAAAACAGCTGGAAGGGCGAATCCCCGTAGCTGAGGTGGTATTTGCCCGTTCGGTGGTGAGCCTTGGGATCAGCTGGTGGTTGATCCAGCGGATGGGGCTTAATCCATGGGGTAAGAAGCGCCGGATGCTTGTGTTGCGCGGGATAGTGGGCACCCTGGCACTTTTCTGCGTTTATGCCGCATTAGCGGAGCTACCGCTTGCAGCCGCTACGGTTTTTCAATACCTGTATCCCACTTTCACCACGGCCCTGGCTTGGGGGATCTTGGGAGAGATAACTGGCAAACGCATCTTTGCCGCCATGGCTTTGGGCTGGCTGGGGGTATTTATGGTGGCCCAACCGTTTGCTGCTAGCCCATTACCAGCACTGCCAACAGCGATTGCAATCACTGGTGCGCTGCTCACTTCCATCGCTTACGTAACTGTAAGAAGCCTGGCTGAATACGAAAATCCAATGGTGATCGTGTTCTATTTCCCTTTGGTATCGCTGCCTATGAGCCTGCCTTTACTTGTTTTAAATCCGGTGCTGCCAAGTGGCAGCGATTGGGCTTGGCTGATTGGTGTGGGAATTTTTACCCAACTAGGACAAATCTGGCTTACACAGGGTTTAACCCAGATGCCAGCGGCAAGAGCAACAGCAATTAGCTATGCACAAGTAGTATTTGCCTCCACATGGGGAGTGTTATTTTTTGGTGAAATATTGAACATATCCACTATTATTGGCGCCGCACTTGTGCTTGGCGCAACAATACTTAGCCTTAAAATGTGATAAGGATTAGTACAATAAGTATTAAGCGGCTACATAAGCAACAACTGTTTCACTTACGCGACGCAGGCCAGCTAAACCATCACGTTCCAAATTACGCACGCGATCACGGCTCATTCCTAATTCCCTACCGATGCCGGTAAGACTCATCGGCTCTTCCACATCAATGCCATAACGCATTTTTAAAACCCTTCCTTGAAGTGGTGGCAATTGATCAAGCAAGGAACGCATATCACCGCGAAGGCATTCGCCGTCGAGCAATTCATCAGGCATCGGCGCTTCGTTTTGCAGCAGTTCTTGCAACTCGGTGTCGTCGCTGTCTCCCACCTTCATTTCAAGGCTCACCGGCTGGCGGGCCCTACACAACAACTCCTTCACCTCTTCTTCTGGTAGTTCCACGTAGAGCGCCAATTCGGTAACAGTTGGGGTGCGGCCGAGATCTTGGCTGAGTTCCCTTTGCCCTTTTTTGAGCTTGTTAAGGGTTTCGGTGATGTGAATCGGTAACCGGATAGTGCGACTTTTTTCAGCAATTGCCCTTGTAATTCCTTGGCGAATCCACCAATAGGCGTAAGTGGAAAACTTATAGCCGCGAGTTGGATCAAATTTTTCTACGCCCCGCACTAAACCGATCGTGCCCTCCTGGATCAGATCGAGAAGCTCCATATTGCGCTTGGTGTATTTCTTAGCAACGCTCACTACTAAACGCAAATTTGCGGCCACCATTCTCTCTTTGGCGCGGCGGCCATTTATCAGGCGGCGCCTGAGCACGGCGGGTGAAAGGTTCAAACTCACAGCCAAATCATCCCGGCTTGGCGGTTCTCCTTGCCGCATTCGCATCTCTTCTTCTGTGTCTTCAATGCGCATCAGCTCTTGCACTTGGCGGCCAAGGGTGATCTCCTGTTCATGGCTGAGCAAGGGAACACGGCCGATATCACGCAGGTAAGAACGAACTAGATCTCCATCAACAGGGGGGCGAAGCTCGGCGGTGGGAGTGGCCACTACGTTGAATCTTGAAGTTATGTAAACAATAGCCCTACGAAGGGTAGTTTTCTCTCAGAAAACTCGAGTCTTTTAAGACTCAGCCCTTTAAACCCAGGTGCTGCAGCAGCCAAGCCGCAGTTTGCAGATATATGAAAACACCAGCCACGTCTACCACTGTGGTGATAAATGGTGCAGACATCAAGGCGGGATCTAAACCAAGCCGATCAAACAACAAAGGCAGGCTGGCTCCAGCTGTTGCCGCAAGGATTGAGATGCAAAGCATCGAAACCCCAGCCGCCATAGCCACCAAGGGTTCACCACTCAATTGCCAAGACCAAGGCACCACCACCGCCGCCAGCAATAAACCGAGCAAAACGCCAGCTAAGGCCTCCCGCGCCACCGTGCGCCAGGGCCCCAGGGCCTGCAAACGGTTGGTGCTAAGGCCGCGGATCACAACAGTGGAGCTTTGCGCCCCCACATTTCCGCCAGTGCCAATTAATAAAGGAATAAAAGCAGCGAGTTGCACTACCCGCTCCATCACCCCCTGCTGGGAGGCGATCACCGCTGAAGTGCCGGTATTGGTGATGAGCAACACCAACAACCACAACACCCGCCTTTTTGCCACCTCAAACAAATTGCTTTGGAAGTAATCGTCTTCATCGCCGGCCTGCACAGCACCGGCGGCATAAAGATCCCTGGTGGCCTCCTGTTCGATCACATCGATCACGTCGTCAACGGTCACGATTCCCACCAGCCGGTCTTCGCGATCCACCACTGGAATAGCGAGAAAGTCGTAACGCTTGATCAGCCTTGCCACCTCCTCTTGGTTGGTATCGGTGTAAACGCGCACCACTTCACGGGTCATCACCGCACCGATCAAATCCTCCGGATCAGCCACCACCAAATCCCTTAAAGAAAGAATTCCAGTGAGCTGGCGAGCTGCATCGGTTACGTAAAGGCTATAGATCGTTTCAGTTGTAAGGGCGCGGCGACGCACGATGGCAAGGGCCTGGGCGGCGTTATGAAATTCTTTGAGATCAATGAATTCGGTCGTCATTAAACGACCGGCGGTTTCACTTTCGTAGCCAAGTAACTGGGCTGTTACGCGGCGTTCTTCTGGGCTTAATTGCTGCAGCAGATTGCGCACCACCTTGGCGGGCAATTCATCAAATAAACGCACCCGATCATCGGGTGACATCTGCTCCACCAGCTCCAGCACCTCGCCAGAACGCAAGCGTTCAAGCAACGACTGTTGCACCGTTGCATCGAGGTATTCGTAAACCTCGATCGCCTCATTTTTGGGCAGTAAGCGAAAAGCAATCGCTTGCTGCAGGGTAGGCAAATTGCCAATTGCTTCTGCCGCATCAGCGGGTTGCTCCGGCTCCAGCAGCTGCTTTACAGCGTCGTAATTGCCAGCTGTAAGCAAACGCTCAAGGTATTGGGTGAGTTCTGGAATAGCGGTTGTGTTTTCGACCATCGCCCGAGTGTATGGGGGTGGTTAGGGTTTGAGGGTTTGGATTCAATCCCATGGCCCCAAGTATTAAAGGTGTGGTTGTTGCTAACGCCGCTGGTAGCCCCCAGGATCTAGCTGATCAGGCCGGCCAGGTGCTGTTGCTTGTGAATGTGGCAAGCCGCTGCGGATTCACTAAGCAATATGCCGGCTTGCAAGCTTTACAAGAAAAATATGGCCCCCAAGGCTTCAAGGTAATCGGCTTTCCTTGCAATGATTTTGGCGCCCAAGAACCAGGCACCATCGCCGAAATCCAAGATTTTTGCAGCACCACTTTTGGGGTGAATTTTGAACTATTCGCCAAGGTAAGTGCCACCGCCGCTCCATTCGACACACTCACCAAAACAGAACCGGCCGGGGCGATCGCTTGGAATTTTGAAAAATTTCTAGTGGGCCGTGATGGCACCGTGATTGGGCGCTACAAAAGCGGTGTTACCCCAGAGGCGGAAGAACTCACCGGCGCCATTGAAACCGCCCTTAGCGCTGCCGCCTAACACGGGCGCTGAGGCTATAGCCAGATGCTGCAGCGATAAGGCCTAGGCAAAGGCTTAAAAGCAACACTAAAAGGGCCTGCAACTGCTGGCCCTGGTGTTGCAACAAGGCCATATCGAGCATCCAACTGGAAAAAGTTGTAAGGGAACCGCAAAAACCGATGCCAAGGGCAAGCAATAAACCAGAGGCGATTGCGGGTGGTGCCACCAGGTAGCCAAGCAATGCCGCGCCAATTACATTCACCAGCAAATCCGCTCCAGCTGTAGCGAAAGGCAAAACAGGAGCAAGATGCACAGCTGCTTGCCAGCGCAGTAGGGCCCCTGGAATGGCGCCGAGGGCCACTAACAAAAGTTGACGTATTTCAGTGCCTAAATTCACGCCAATCCACCAATCAATAAACCAAATTCCACTGCAAATAAACCGCCAACTAAAGAAGCAATAGCCAGCATTAATGCGGCGGCCTTGGCTTGGCGATGCAGCAGCACAAGCAACTCCACAATGAAGGTGGAAAAGGTGCTGAAGCTACCCAAAAAGCCAGTGGCCAGCAGCAGCAAAAGCGGGGTTGAGGGGCAGGTTTGATTTAATCCCACCAGTAAACCCAATAGAAAAGAAGCGGAAATAT
>NZ_JAGQEK010000008.1 GCF_024346075.1 Synechococcus sp. Cruz CV12-2-Slac-r | reverse complement strand
GGTGGGGGATTGGGTAGGCCTTGAGGGGATCGATTGGCTTGATGGCCGCGCTGCAATCGCAGCCCTTGAGCCGCGGCACAGCTGTTTACAAAGACCAGCTTTAGCAAATGCTGATCGGGTGGTGGTGGTGGTGGCGTTAGCCCAGCCCAGCCTTGATCTTGATGGCCTCAGTAGATTTTTACTAAGCGCAGAAACCACAGGTCTTGAGGTGTTACCGCTGCTTAGTAAGGCGGATCTTGTTACACAACAAGATCTAAACCAATGGCTAGAGCGTATAGGAAGTTGGGGATATGAACCGCTTAGTTTTAGCCTTAGTGATTCTCCAGCTATCGAGCGGTTGAGAGAACGTTTAGATGTTGGAATATCAGTTCTTTGCGGCCCCAGCGGTGTTGGTAAGAGCAGTTTATTGAATTCCTTATTGCCTGAGTTGCAGCTGCGCACAGCTGCGGTTTCAGGCAAGTTGCAACGGGGACGCCACACCACGCGCCACGTGGAATTATTTCCGTTAGGTAATTCCGCTTTGTTAGCTGATACCCCTGGATTTAATAGACCGGAATTGCCAACTAAAGCAAAAGATTTAGCTTATTTATTTCCTGAAATTCGTAATCAATTAAAGGCTGGAGTTCTTTGTAAATTTAATGACTGCCGCCATTTGCAGGAGCCCGGATGCGAATTGGAACGCAGCTGGGAACGTTATGGCTTTTATGCGGATCTAATTAGCCATTAAATCCTGGCAGATTTAGATTTAATCCACCGGTAAGTTCTTCCATTTTTCCTTTCATCGTGGCGCTTGATTGGGCATAGGCATTTTGTAAAGCTTCCAGGGTGGCGGCTTCGGTGGCTTCTTTCCCTTGGCTCAATAATTCAGCGGCAAGTTCTACCCGTAGGGGCTGTTGGTTCCCGGTTAGCCAAATGCTGGCTAGGCCATTAACGCTGGTGCCTTCAATTTCCATTGCATCCAGCTCTTCCTGCAGCTTTTGCGCGTCCTGCTGGATCTGCTGTGCCTTTTTGAAAGCTTCTGTGAGCTGTCCAAAGTTGGGTAGTCCGAATCCAGCCATTGTTCTTTCGTCGTTTTGTTTATTTTAATCCGCCACCTGCTAGCTCTGTAAAACTTCCTAATCGGATCACCTCAGGATGCAGCCAAATACCATGGGCTTTGTTAACTTCTATTTGTACATATTTAATTAAAGCGTCGATGTGAGCTGCTGTTGCGCCACCATTATTAACAATAAAATTTGCATGTAGATCCGATACTGCCGCTGCGCCGATGCAATAACCTTTAAGGCCAAGCGCCTCAATTATGCGCCCTGCTTTTTGTGGTTCAGGGTTGCGAAATACACTGCCGCAACTGGGTAAGTGATACGGTTGCGTGCTGGTGCGGCTATGTAAATTTGCGCTGGTACGTGCACTAATTAGGCTTGGATCTTCACCAATTTGAAGTTGAAAACGAGCCGAAAGTACAATCCAATTTTCAGCTTGTAGGCAACTGTGGCGATAGTTGTAGGCCAGATCTTTGTTATTAATAACGAAAGCGTCACCCCCTTTTGGATCGATCACGGTGGCTGTGAGCAAGCGCTCAGCAATGCAGCCACCTTGGGCGCCAGCATTCATTACCACCGCACCACCAACAGTGCCTGGAATCCCAACAGACCACTCCAGCCCCCCGAGGCCAGCCTTGGCGGCGCGGCGGGCCAGGCTGGGCAGGGGCTCACCGGCGAGGGCCTCTACTACCCCGCTATTGCTATCCAGCTGGGCCCCCTGCAGCCGGCGAGTGCAGATCACCAACCCGGGTAAACCAGCATCGCTAATTAATAAATTAGAGCCCGCCCCAATAATTTGTAGGGCCTCGCCAACCTGGCGATGCTCTTCTAAAAGCTGCCTTAACGCATCTAATGAATCGGGTTCAGCTAGGTTTTTTGCAACACCACCAACTTTCCAAGTTGTAAAGCCGGCTAAAGAAATTGCTTGCTGCCGCACGATTTAAGCGGCCGCGGCCAGGGATTGATTATTGCTTTGATTGTGTAAATGATCCCAGATATTATTAACATCACCTGCTCCCATTACCAGCACTAAATCGCCGGGCCGGCTTTCGGTATGTAATGCATTTGCAAGTTCATCAAGGCAGCTGTAGGCATTTGCTTTTACGCCTCGATGTTGTATTGCTTGAGCTAACGCCTCGCTGTTGATGCCGGCAATAGGTGATTCACCAGCGCTATAGAGCGGTGCAAGCAAGATCTTTTGGGCCGGGCATAGGGCCTGCGCGAAGCGTTCTAAAAATTCCGCTGTGCGGCTGTAGCGATGAGGTTGAAATACCGCCACAACTCGCTTTGGCACCCAGGGCAGGGTGCTGCGGCCTGAATTCACCATCAGTTGGGCCATGCTGAGGGTGGCAGATACTTCGCTGGGGTGATGGGCGTAGTCGTCTACTACCAAACGGCCCTGCCATTCACCCCGCAGATCAAAGCGCCGCCCAGGTGGCACCAAGCTGCCAAGGGCTTTTTGTAATTCACTGAAAGGCGCCCCCACAAGGCGGCAGGCGGCAATTGCGGCAAGAGCATTACTGAGGTTGTGTAAGCCGGCTAGAGGCAAAACAAGTTCGCCGATCAACTCACCGTTTTCGATGTAATCAGCTCGGCTGCCATCCCCTTCCATACTGATTGGAACGGCACGAAAGTTTGCATTATTAGTTTCTTCTAAACTCCACCAATGTTTAGCCTTGATGTGTTCTTTAAGCACTGGGCAATCAGCGTTAGCAAGCACTTCGGTGCAATTGCCGGCAAAACGCCCCATCGTTTCTATCAAGGCTTCAAGGTTTGGATAAAAATCTGTGTGATCTAGTTCCAAGTTGGTAATTAAGCCCAATGCGGGTCGAAATTGCACCAATGAACCATCGGATTCATCGGCCTCTGCCACTAGCAGATCACTGCTGCCGGTGCGGGCGTTGCTGCCAAAAGCTGGCACCACTCCACCGATAATTGCCGTGGGATCCATGCCAACAGCGCCCAGCAAACTGGCAATCAAGCTGCTGGTGGTTGTTTTGCCATGGCTGCCTGCCACAGCAATGCTGCGTTGAGCGCTGATCATCCAGCTCAATAAAGCGGCTCGGTGGCAAATCTCTAAACCGGCAGACTTTGCTGCGATCAACTCGGGGTTGTTGCTTGGAATCGCGCTGCTGATCACCACCAAGGGAGAGGAGGACACTCCACTGCGAATGGCATCCACCGTGGCTTTGTTCTGATCTTTAAAAATCCTGGCGCCTCGCTGACGCAGCCCCTGAGATATGGCTGATTGGCGTGGATCTGATCCACTCACAGCGTAGCCACGGTCCGCCAGGATCCCTGCAAGGGCGGACATACCAATGCCACCCACACCAATGAAGTGCACAGGGCGTTCAGGGGGCAGGGAAAGGGGGCGGTTCAAAAGTGCTTAAAAGTTCACCAGAACTTAAACCCTTCTGAAAGAGCTGTCTTGTGAATTGAACAAAAACCACGTGGATGTCTGTATGATTCGCAGCCAAATTCCCTTTTTTACTGGGATTCCCTCAGAGCTGCTATGACCCTTCGTGTTGCCATTAACGGATTCGGCCGTATCGGGCGCAATTTCATGCGTTGCTGGCTGAGCCGCGGTGCCAACACCGGTATCGAAATTGTGGGTCTAAACGACACCTCAGATCCCAGAACAAACGCGCACTTGCTCACCTACGACTCAATGCTGGGCAGGATTCGCGACACCGAAGTGGGCTACACAGACGACACCATCACGGTGAATGGTCGGCCGATCAAATGCTTCTCCGATCGCAATCCCCTCAATCTGCCTTGGAAGGAATGGGGCGTTGATTTAGTTATTGAAGCCACCGGCGTATTTGTAGATAAAGCAGGCGCTGGTAAGCACATTCAAGCCGGTGCAAGAAAAGTATTGATCACTGCTCCCGGTAAAGGAGAAGGGGTTGGCACATTCGTTGTGGGGGTTAATGCCGATCAATATCGCCACAACGAATTCGACATCATCAGCAATGCCAGCTGCACCACCAATTGCATGGCACCCCTTGTGAAGGTGCTCGATCAAACCTTCGGCATCGTGAAGGGCACCATGACCACCACCCACAGCTATACGGGTGACCAGCGCATTCTCGATGCCTCCCACCGCGACCTGCGTCGGGCTAGAGCTGCTGCAATCAACATCGTTCCCACCTCCACAGGAGCTGCGAGCGCTGTTGCTTTGGTGTATCCACCCATGAAGGGCAAGCTGAGTGGCATTGCGATGCGGGTGCCTACCCCCAACGTGTCTGTTGTGGATATGGTGCTTGAAGTGGCCCGTTCTACCAGTAGAGACGAAGTAAATGCAGCGCTGAAAGCAGCCTCAGAAGGTTCCATGAAAGGGATTATTAAATATTCCGATCTACCTCTTGTTTCTTCCGATCATGCCGGCACGGATGAATCCACAATTGTTGATTCCGAACTCACCTTGGTGATGGGCGACAATATGGTGAAGGTAATTTCCTGGTACGACAATGAGTGGGGCTACAGCCAGCGCGTGGTTGACCTTGCCGAAGTAGTGGCGCGCAACTGGGTTTAGCTCTAAAAATATTTAGAGCTTTGCAAAATGTTCATAACCCTTGCCGATAGGCAGGGGTTTTTTATTATTTGCCCAACAGGGGGGGCCAGGATTTTCCCCTAACCAACCGATGCATTGAGCCCCCGGCAGTTGCGCTACGAATTTTTCAGCCCAACTTGCCTCAAGGGCTAAAACCAATTCGAAATCCTCGCCGCCATCAAGGCAGCTATTAAGGCAACAGCCTTCAGTGAGCGCAAAAGGCTCATTAAGTAGGGGCTGATGGCCGCAGGCGTTGCCAAGGAGCTCCAAGCTGCGGCGTAAGCCGTCGCTGCTGTCGGTGCCGGCCACGCGCCAGGGCGCAGCCTCTGGGCGGCTGCGGTGGAGAGCTGCTACCGCATCAAAACGAGGCACTGGAAATTGATGCGCTTTGATCGCCGCTTTTCGCAGGGGCTCACTTAATTGCTGCAAGCTGATATCGCTTGGGTTTTGCAGCAGGCGCAGGCCCAAATTGCTTAGCCCATGGGCACCTGAAACCACGAGACGATCGCCTGGTTGGCCGGATTCACGCCTGATTACCGCATCGGCTGCCACCTTGCCAATGGCAGTAATGGCAAGCATCACCACTGGCGCCCTGGTGCAATCGCCCCCCAGCAATTCACAGCCGTGGCGTTGTAGTAAATCTGCCAGCCCCTCGTAAACCTCCTCCAGCCAATCGATTGATGTATGTCCTGGAGCAGCTAATGCAACCGTTACTCCTTCAGCCTCTAGGCAACCCATAGCGGCGAGATCGGAAAGATTCGCGCTGCCAGATCGCCAACCCACACTAAATCCAGGGGTGGTGCTGCTCGAAAAATGCACACCTTCCACAAGAGCATCGGTGCTAACAACCCGCAATAAATGCTGATCTGGGCTGAGAAGAGCGGCGTCGTCGTTAAATTGACCCCGCTTAGCGAAACGCCTTAGCCTATTTATTAATTCCGATTCTCCTAAATCTGCTAGATCAGCCATGGGCTTGCAGATTTTCGGCTCCACTTAACAGGGTAATTGTTTCAATTTTGTCGTCTACACCTAGCTCTTCAAGTACATCAAAACCATCCACCACATAACCAAACACCGAGTAGCGGCCATCTACCAAATTCAAGCCAGCAGGGGTGAGTTCTGCTTCGTAAAGAAAGAAGAAAAATTGTGAAGAACCATCACCGAGGGCTTCATCTGAATGGGCCCAGCCAAGGGTACCGAGGGTGGCAAAAGGTAATACGGGAGTGGTTTTAAACAGGCCAAGATCTTCAAAAGTTTTGTTGTATTGAGGTATTTTCTCGCCTGGCACCATGATTTCTAGCGGCACCTGCCGTTCGGTTTTGCTGTTGGGGGCTACATAACCGCTGGCGGGCCCCACAGGATCACCGGTTTGCAAAACATAAAAATCTTCAGCCCGATTGAAGGGCAAGCCGTTATAGAAACCGCGTTGCACTAAATCAATAAAAGCGCCTGCGGTTACCGGCGCGTTGTAGCCATCCACCACTGCGGTGAGGTTGCCCTTATTGGTGCGAATTTCAACGCTGGCACGCCCTAGGAGCCGTGGCAGCTCGTTGAACTCTTCTGGGATGGCGTAGGGGAAGCTCGTAATAGCGAGGGCTTCCAACTGGCCAATGCTGTTGAGCACCTGCCGCCTTTGATCAAGGAATGCATCGCGATCCTGGCTCTCGCCGATGCTGCCGAGTTTGATCAGTTCCTCTTGCAAAACAGCTACTTGTTGTTTTGCCGTGGCTTGTTGTTCGCTAGGAAGGTCGTTAATAATTCGTTCTTGTTTTTGATCCAGCAGCTTTATGGAGCGTTTGCAGGCCTGTTGAATGCTGCTCCAGCGGCGGGCCCTTATATCGTTGCTAGTGCCTTCAAGGCGATGTTGTAATTCCTGAAGATCCGCCTGTTGCACCGGCAGTGAATCCCTAAGAATCGCTGCAGGATCTGTGATTGCATTACCCGGGGGCAGGGCGGCGAAGGCTGCTGTTGGAATTAAAAAGTTCAATGTGCAGGCCATTAGCAAGGCCAACAGCATCGAGATAAGGGTGCTGGGCATGGCCGCTGCTTCAGTAGCGCAGACCACCGTACAATCCGCCTTAATCCTTTCTGCCGGAATGATCTCTAGCAACGACTTCCGCACCGGCACAACAATCGAACTGGATGGGCAGGTATGGCGTGTGGTGGAGTTTCTCCACGTCAAACCGGGCAAGGGTTCTGCCTTTGTGCGCACCAAACTGAAATCAGCCCAAAGCGGCAGTGTGGTGGATAAAACCTTCAGGGCAGGCGAAATGGTGGCATCCGCTTTGCTTGAGAAATCCACCCTGCAGCACACCTACATGGAGGCTGAAGAATTTGTGTTTATGGATATGGCTAGTTTTGAAGAAACTCGTCTAACCGCTAAGCAAATAGGTGATGGCAAGAAATACCTGAAGGAGGGTATGGAGGTGAGTGTGGTGGCTTGGAATGGCAAGCCAATCGAAGTGGAGCTGCCAAATTCAGTGGTTTTGGAAGTTACCCAAACAGACCCTGGCGTGAAGGGCGACACGGCAACTGGCGGCACAAAACCGGCAATTGTGGAAACCGGCGCCCAAGTGATGGTGCCCCTATTCATCACTATTGGTGAAAAAATCAAAATTGACACTCGCTCCGATACTTATCTGGGTAGGGAGTCCTGAGGGAGATGGAAATGGACCAAAAGGAATTGCGTTCTCTGCTGGATTTCCTTTCCACCAGCGACATCCAAGAGTTCAAGCTCGAGGGAGATGATTTTCGGCTTGAGGTGCGGCGCAACCTGCCCTCATTAGCTGCTCCAGCAGCAGCTGCGCAGCTTGCAATGGCTGCGGTTGCCACCCCTGCTACCACCAGCAGTGCAGCCCCAGCTTCTGCCCCCGCAATACCCCCACCAGCCGCGGCCGCCAGCCGAAACGATCTGGTGGAAGTTAAAGCACCAATGGTGGGCACCTACTACAGCTCTCCGGCGCCAGGGGAAGCCACTTTTGTGCAAATTGGCAGCAGAGTAAATGTGGGCCAAACAATATGTATTCTCGAAGCTATGAAATTAATGAACGAACTTGAAGCCGAACAATCCGGAGAAGTAGTAGAGATACTGGTTGCAAATGGTATGCCGGTTGAATACAATCAAGTGCTGATGCTTTTACGGCCTGGTTGAAGATTTTGTTTGTTTAGCCCAGCTCTAGGGCAGTATTAATGGCGGCCTCCATACTTTCAGCTCGCGCGATACCTTTCCCAGCAATATTAAAGGCGGTGCCGTGGTCTGGAGAAGTGCGTAAAAATGGTAATCCAAGTGTGGTATTCACCGCTTGATCAAAAGCTAATAACTTCGTTGGTATCAGGCCTTGATCGTGATAAAGAGCTAAATAGCCATCAAAAGCATCAATATTTAAATCACTTTTGTTTTTGTTATGCCAGGCCTTGCTGGCCCCGATCCAGCAGCTATCTGGCGCTAACGGACCCTCCAGATTTAAGCCTTTGTTATCTGCGCTGTTGCAGCACAATTCATTCAACAGTGGTTTAATCCAATCCCGCTCTTCAGAGCCCAATTGGCCCTCTTCGCCAGCATGGGGATTAAGACCTGCCACCGCTAACTTTGGTGCAGCATTAAAGCGCTGGCAAAAACTGTTTAGTTGTGAAATGCGCCTGCGTAGAAGTGAGGCATTGAGCGCTTCGCAAACGCTGCTTAGGGGTATGTGAGTTGTGGCAAGCAAAGTATTAAACCGCCAGCCGTTATGGGGTGAACGGGCTGTAAATAACATTGCCGCATCAGCTACCCCGCAAAGTTCGGCTAAGCGTTCTGTTTGGCCTGGGTAGTGGTACCCAGCTGCATGCCAGGTGTGTTTTGCAATCGGGGCTGTGCAGAGGGCTGTGCAATTTCCCGCAAGCACAGCATTAGTGGCTGCAGTTAACCAGGCAAAGCTGGCTGCTCCACTGGAGGCTGAGGCTTGTCCTGCCTCTATAGAATGGCTCAGGGGGATGTGCAGCAACTCCAGTTCTGATGGATTGCAAAGGCCTTTAATTCCTGCACTTATTTGTTGTTGATAACTGCTCTCAAGCCAATGCCGGCAGCCCACTAAAAGAGGATTAAAGCTTGGTTGAACTAGGCGGATCCGCTGGATGGCTTTGAGCACCACCTCAGCGCCGATTCCAGCGGGATCACCAAGGGCTATGGCTAGGCGAGGCAATCCAGCTCCACTCCAGGATGATTTTTAAACAACTGAATCAAAATGTCGAAGGCATCGCGGCAGGGATTTTGTTTGCTGGTTGCTATGGCTTCGTTGCACACAACACATTGCAATTCAGCCAAACCAGCCTCATTTTTAGATTGATCCAGTTGCACCACCACTCGATCCCGAATCCGCTGCACAGGGGCAGCATCAATCAAACTAGTGGAGGCACCCTTGGCACTCCTCACCTTGAAACCACTGAGTTCAAGAGCTTCGGTGGCGCAAACTAGTAAAGAGATTTCTGGCTGGGTTGCTCTGCTGAAGCATTCGTATCTAGCCATAAATTGCTCAACCGCCGTTTGGCAATCTTCTGACTTACCCATTAAGAACACCATAAGCAACCCTCTTTTGCTGTTGTTTTCAGCACATTTACCGGTCTGCCCGTCATGCTTCGTTTGCTGCTTCTAATTGGGTTTCTACTGGGTTTTGGCATCGGTTTGCAGCGGGGCTGGCTGGTGATCCGCTGGGATCGCGTTGGGCAAGATTTGCAGCAACAAATCAATCCGGTTAGCCCTGGAACGAAAAACCCTCCTCTTTAAAACAAGCCATCAAGCCCTCTCGATAGGTGGGATATTTCAGCTGGTATCCCAGTTCAAGCTTGAGAAGTTTGTTGCTTACTCGGCGGTTTTCTTGCCAAAAGCTTTTTGCCATTGGGCTTAGTTCAGCTTCGATATCGGCATAACTCAAATAATCAGGTAAGCAACAGCCCAGGAGATGGGCTGCATAACTCCAGGTGTTGCTGCTGGGGGCGGGCAAATCATCAACCACGTTCACAATCCCAGGCAGCTTTTGCGTCACTTGGTTTTGCTCTCCCATCAAAAGGCAATGCAGCACAGCACCAACAATGTCGTCTACATGAATGCGGCCAAATACTTGGCCCGGTTTGTGCACCATTTTGCCAAGGCCGCGGTTTAGAAGTGCGATCGGATTACGGCCTGGGCCATAAATTCCCGGGAGCCGAAATATTTGAGTGGGCCAGCTTTGTACTTGCCAGGCCTGTTCGCAGGCCAGCCTGGCGGCGCTGCGGGTTTGCAGCGGCTCAAAGGGATCGCTTTGTTCATCCACCCAGCCCCCCTTGGCATCGCCATAAACCCCAGTGCTGGATAGATAGCCCGCCCAGCGCAGGGGCAACTGCTGCAATACAGGCCCTAAACAGCGCAGGCAGGGATCGCTGCCACTGGCTTCCGGCGCTGCAGTGCTGAGTAGATGGGTGGTGCCCATAAGAGCACTTAAGGGGGGTTGTTCGCCCGTTTCACTGTTGAACAGCAGGTGAGGCCCATCCGCTTGCTGTTGCCGGTGGGTTACCAAAACCTTGCCGCCGCGGCGCTTCACCTCAGCGGCCAGTCTTTTACCGCTGAAGCCGCCACCGATCAGCAGCAGCTGGAAATCAGCTGGCAACTGCTGCTGGCCTTGGGGGTTGACAAAATCGCGTTTCGCGAATACATCTGTACTTGTATTCACTGGTACGTGCGTTCCATGGTTCAATCTTCGTTGCGGATTCAATCTTCGTTGCGGGTTCGCTCTTGCGCTCAGCGGGCAAAGCATTGCATTGCCCCTTCCATCCTTACTGCTTTATTAGCAATGGCGGGCTTGATCCTGCCGGAACAACCACAATTGCAAGAGCAAATCTGCTTGCAATACAGCAGTGCCACCGCTTGTCGGGTGTGGTGAATTTCACGGGCTGCTGTTCTAAGCAGCTTGCAGATCTAAATTCGCAGCAGGGCTGTTTTGATTAGGGTTAGCCCATTGCAATAAGCGAACAGCCAATCTGATATCACCGTCTAACCAAGCTCGTATCGCCATCGCCCGGCGTGGATCGTAAAAACGTTGGCGGCGATACCACTGAAAAGCATCGGAATCGCTTTTGTGTCCGTTACAGGAAAGGCAGGAAGGAACGCAATTTTCGGTAACACTTAAGCCCCCGCGGCTGCGAGGTAGCACATGATCTATGGATTCAGAGGGCCTACCGCAGTAGATGCAACACCTTTCGGTGTGTTCATGGAGCGATTGGCGCCAGTGGCGCACTCGGAGCTTTGGACACAGTTCCTCAAGGAACACAGCATCGCTCTCATGCATCCGAAATCCCCGGATTTGCCCTAATTGTGCGGGCTATCAGCCTAGTGTCAATGTGTTGTAGGCAGCAGTTTGCAGCTTTTTCTGAGTTTTATAGGTTGGCCTTGTGCGCTGCTTAAAAAGACGTAGTGGCTAACGGTTTTTCACTTACCGCCGCTGGCGACGTTTTATTTCGTTGCCCTTTTGATCCAGTTACGCTTGCGCAGCTGCGTTTGATTCGTCCTCGCGGCAGTTGGCAAGCTCGCCTTAACGGTTGGCTATTTCCCTTTGAAGCTGTACAGCTTCTCAAGAATCAATTCGGTGATTATTTCCCTATAGATGGAGATCTGCAGGCTTGGTTGGAGGCAGTTGATCATCCCTTGCCGCCTCTGCCAACACACCCTGATTTGGTTGCAGCTGCTGATCTAAATGCGCCGTTAAGCGATGGGCGGGTTTTACTGCGCCATCAAAGGGCTGGAGTGCGTTGGTTGTTGGCGCGGCGGGGGGCTGTGCTCGCCGATGAGATGGGCTTAGGAAAAACCCTCACCGCCCTTGCTGCTGCCCGTTCGTTGCTGCGCTGCAGTGATTCGCGCTTATTGGTGGTTGCACCAGTAGCCCTGCACGACCACTGGCGACGGGAAGCCCTCAGCCTTGAACTTGCCCCTCAATTGATCAGTTGGGCCCGTTTGCCCAAGGAGCCACCTCCGGCGGGGGTGGTGCTGGTGGTGGATGAGGCCCATTTCGCTCAAAATCTTGATTCCAAACGCAGCCAGGCTCTTCTACGCCTGGCACGTCATCCGCGCATTCGAGCTGTGTGGTTATTGAGTGGCACCCCAATTAAAAACGGAAGGCCGATTCAATTACTTCCACTTTTAATGGCAATCGGTCATCCCTTGGCCCGGGATCGCCGCGCTTACGAAGAGTTGTTTTGCAACGGCCATTGGCGTGAGGCGGGTTCGCGCATGGTGTGGGATTGCCAGGGGGCAAGCCGGCTAGAGGAATTACAACGCCTATTGAGGCCGCAACTTTTATTTCGTCGTAAGGCCCATTGCCTTGATCTACCGCCCAAATTGCGTTGTTTTCGTCCTGTCGTTCTTGCTGTTTCCCAACAGAAACGCCTTGATCAAATGTTGCAGCAACGGGTGGAAAATTACCGGCAGAGGGTTGCTGCGGGTTTGGTGCGTTCCGATGCTGAATCCCTGGCGTTGCTCACTGCGATGCGACGTTTAACCGCTTTGCAGAAATTGCCAGCTGCCCTCAGCCTCGTGCAGCAATTACGAGCCAGTGGTGAAGCAGTGGTTTTATTCAGCAGTTTCGTTGCGCCGCTTGTTCAATTGGAGCGCTTATTAGGGGGTGAACTACTTACAGGCCAGGTGCCTTTGCCGCAACGGCAGCAGCGCTTATTGCGTTTTCAGGCTGGAACCAGTGATTTATTGCTTGCCACCTACGGAGTGGGGGGAATTGGGCTTGGTTTGCAACGGGCTTCTCAGGTGGTTTTATTGGAGCGGCCATGGACCCCTGGTGACGCGGAACAGGCGGAAGATCGCTGCCATCGGCTTGGCAGCAAAGGCACTGTTACCAGCCACTGGTTGCAGCTTGGCAGCGCCGATGCCTTGATCGATGGCTTAATTCTTAGTAAGGCAGATCGCATTGAATTGGTGTTAGCTGGCAAACGGCGGCAATTGCAACGTCAACCCCTGGCGCGGATGCTGAATGAATTGCTACAGGAGTAATTAAGATGCAAGCTTTTTAGGGCGTGCCGCAGCTATCAAGGCGCACCTCAATATCATCGTAGAGTTCACCTTTTTGGCTTATTAATGTTGCTGCTTTGCGAATATCTTTGCAGGCGGCTGTTTTATTTTGCAGTAATGTATATAAAATAAAACGATCATTTAGAGGCTTTGCATCTTTTGGGTGAGCTGCTACTACTCGATTGCAACGTTCGAGGGCTTGGGGCAGGGCATTTGAATCTACGTTGCTTAAACAGCTATCAGCCTTTGGTTTTTCTTGGCTGCAACTCATTAGCAACAGGAGCCCTAGGCCAACAGCCGCCGCCTTCCCCCAATCACCCCTTCCCATCATTAGCTCAGTAGTTGTAACGGCTGGTATCTGATGTTTTGCTGGTATTTGGATTTGAGCTTGGGATGCTATCAACACCAACTTCCTCTCGGCCTGAATACAAAGCTCCAAGGAACTTGGCACAGCTGCTGTATTTATCTTTATTTGTAACCACCGTTTCGGTGATCAGCACAGCTGCATGTTCTGGGGATGTTTTAAATAAACCGCTGCTTTGGCGTTTAATTCGGGCATAGGCCGCATCCCAGCTCACCCCGTGGGGATTTCCCGCCTGACGCATAAAGCAATAAATTTCTGCTCCCTTATTGCCCGCTTCCTCTGCTGCCACGGGTTGGATGCCACCAAAACCTGCCACAGCAAGCAAAAAGGCTGCCGCCCATTTTGCTGTTGCAACCTGAAATGAAACGCGAGAATGCGCCATTGTTTCCTTCATCAACTCGGCCCAAGTTATCTATTGCAGAGCGTCTGTCTAGGGTTTTTTGTTGTTTTTTATACCGTTACATCGCCGTGATCTTGCCAGCTCCCTTGAGTTGAGCCCTGCTTTGTGTTGTGATTTCAGTAATTGTTCCCGATTCTGTGTCGGAACCCATTTCGTTTCGCATTAGCCGCAGCACCGAAGGATTGGCGGAAACCCTTGCCACCCTCTCCCACCGGCTCGTGAAGTTGGAGCAACGGCTGGCGGCTATGGAGTTGCAGTTGCAGCACCAGATTTCACCCCATCCGCAGGAATTGGCCTCTTTGCAAACGGTGGAATCACTAATAGAGGATTGCCGCTCCCTGTTAGCTCAACCAGCTGCACTACCGGCCGAAGATGTGGTTTGGGAGGACTGGGCTCAGGCTGCAGCGCCAGAACCCAGCTAAGATCAGTACAAGTGTATTGATTTTATGGTGGTTGCCGGCTTCCCCAGCCCTGCCGACGACTACATCGAAGCGGGGGTGGATCTCAATCTGCTGTTGATCCCCCATCCGATCAGCACCTTCCTGTGGCGGGTAAGTGGTGAAGCGATGCAAGGAGCTGGCATTCACGATGGCGACCTGCTGCTGGTGGATCGCAGCTTGCAGCCTCGGCCCGGAAAAGTGGTGGTGGCTATATGGGAAGGGGCTTTCACCTTGAAACGCTTAGAGCGTTTTCGTGGTGGACTGCGTTTACAAGCGGCCCATCCCGCTTATCCCCCCATCGATCTAGGTGATGCCGCGGAATTGCAGATCTGGGGGGTTGCAACCCATGTGATCCACCCCCTTTGAGCCTGTGGTTAGCGCCCTTGCCTTGATTGATTGCAACAACTTTTATGCCTCCTGTGAACAGGCGTTTGACCCGTTATTGCAGGGGCGACCTGTGGTGGTGTTGTCTAACAATGATGGCTGCATCGTGGCCCGTAGCCGTGAGGCCCGTCAGTTGGGGATTGCTATGGGCACTCCCTATTTCAAGGTGGCAAATCAATTGCAGAGCCTTGGTGTAGCGGTGCGTAGTTCTAACTATGCCCTTTATGGCGATATGAGCTCGCGGGTGATGGCTTGTATCGAGGCGCGAGTGCCGGAGTTGGAGGTGTATTCCGTTGATGAAGCGTTTGCCCGCACACCAGCTTTAGAGCCGGGGGCTTTGCTGGCTTGGGGAGCAGAACTGCGGGTGGTGGTGAGGCAGCAGTTGGGTTTATCCATTGCAGTTGGCATGGCTTCATCAAAGGTGCTTGCCAAGTTGGCTAATCGTTTGGCCAAGGTGGATCCAGCTCGGGCAGGGGTATTTCGTTTCCCTGCGGCTGCGGCGCTGCAACCCTGGCTTGAGGTGGTGCCGGTAGAAGATATTTGGGGGGTGGGGCAGCGTTTGGCCCGTTGGTGTCGGTTGCGGGGATTAAGCACCGCCTGGGCTTTGAGCCAAGCAGACCCTGCGCTGGTGCGGCGTCAGTGGGGGGTGGTGGGTTTGCGGTTGCAGCAGGAGCTGCGGGGTATTAGTTGTTTGCCTCTAGTGCAGGGGCCTTCCCCTAAACGGGAAACCTGCGTGAGTCGTAGTTTCAGCCAGCCAATTCAGGATCTACAACTGTTGCGCCAAGCGGTAGCCAGCTATGTGGTGCGGGCAGCGGAGAAGCTGCGGCAGCAGCAGCAACGCACCGCCTGCCTTACGGTATTTATACGCACCAGCCCCTTCCAATCAGGTTTCTACAGCAATAGTGCCACCATTAAATTGGCTCTAGCCAGCAACGACACCGCCGTGTTACTGCAGGCGGCATTGCCTTTGGTGGCCCAGTTATTTCGCAATGGGTATCGCTTCCATAAAGCGGGGGTGTTGTTGCAAGAACTGCAGCCTTTAGAGCAGTTGCAGCAGCATTTATTTGTGTCTTTATCCCCGCAGCAACAGCAGAGGCGGGAATGCTTGATGCAACTGGTGGATCAGCTAAATGCGCGTTTTGGCGCGGGTACGTTGCAGTGGGCTGCAACGGGGCTGCAGCCCCCTTGGTTGATGCGCCGCGGGCATCTATCGCCGGGCTACACCACCAGGATTAAGGAATTACCTCTTGTACAGGCCTGTTAAGCCACACAAGCCTTGCGCAACATGTCAAAATAAAAAGAAAGTAAACCATGGGCACCTATACAAAGGCTCAATCTCAGCAACGGGGTTATGTGGAATGCGACCACCAGCTTGAAAAACTTGAATTTGCATTAGCTGTGGCAGTGGGAAGTGGTGATCAAAAGCGAATTGAAGAGTTAAGAATAAAAATCAAAGCTTTAGGTGATAACCGAGAAGAGCCTGGCACTTAAATATTTAATTTGCTTTTTTGGCAGAAGTTTGTCAATGTAGGTTAAATTAAAAAAGGCCGAATCTCTGCCATGCTCACGGCAACAAACACACTTGTGGCAACAAAAATAAAACCAATTTTAGTTTCTACAACCGCAGCAAATGGAGGTTTAGAACGTCAAAATCTCTTGAAAGAAGCCGAAAATCTGTTTGCGCAAGCAAAACTTTTGGCAGCAAAAGGCGAACTGCAAGAAGCGGGCTTGTTGATATTAAAAGGGCTTGGTTGCGAAAGGAGAGCCAAAGCAAAAGGCCCACAAGTTTTGGGCCTAATCAAAAAGCGAGAATAAAAATTAAAAAAACTTAGAGAGCAAGCGGGTGACCGGATTCGAACCGGCGACGTTCAGCTTGGGAAGCTGACATTCTACCACTGAATTACACCCGCATTGCTCAAAGTTAGCAAACCTACGGCTTGGAAGCTGGCTTCTCGATGCAATCAACCTCAGCGAGTGCCCGTTGACGTGCGGCAATCACCGGTTGGGCTTTCACGCGCAGCTCTTGGGCGGCTTGCTCGATGGTGAGTGTCTTCTGGGAAGAAACCTTTTCCAGATCTTTGTTGAAAGCTTTCAATTGATCACGGAGATCACGAACTCGAATTTTTTCGAGATTTGCTTCCGACTTTTCTAAATTTGTAATGGCAGTTGTGAGGGTTTTCTGAGCCTTCAGCGCATCTCCCACCGTGGAGGTGGGGGTTAGGGCTTGTACATTTTCGATGGCATCGCCCACAGCGGCAAGGTTTTCGCAAATGGCAACCTCCGCCTTTTTTTCTGCTTTTTCAGGGTTTTGTTGGCAGGCCACCAGGCTGAAAGCCAGGAGGCTGCTGCCAAAAATCAGTGCAAAACGCATCGGGAAAAGGTCTGGCGGTTGCAGATTAGACAGAGCGCAGCGCAGCTGCAGCTGCAGCAACACCAGCGCCCATTTGATTGGGGGCGGCACCGAGTTCCATTAAGGCTGCTTCTATTGCAGCAACGGCGCAAAGGATGTCGCGATCGCAAACAAAACCGAGATGGCCGATGCGAAACACCTCGCCTTTGAGGTGATCTTGGCCGCCTGCTAAGAGGATTTGGAAGCGATTCTTCACCACCTTGCGGATTAATTCAGCATCAATTCCTTTTGGTGCTACTGCGGTAATTGCAGGGCTGCCGCTACCAGAAGCAGCATAAAGTGATAAGCCAATTGCTTCCATTGCAGCGCAGGTGGCAAGCCGGTGCCGTTCATGGCGAGCAAAGATCGCTTCAAGACCTTCTTTTTGCATCATTTCTAAAGATGCTTCAAGGGCGAAATAAAGATTGATCGCTGGCGTGAAGGGGTTGCTGTTTTCAGCTGCTGATTTGCGATATTTGCCTAGATCTAGATAAAACTTCGGCAGATCAGAACGCTTATAGGCGTTCCAAGCCCGCTCTCCCATAGCCACAAAACTGAGGCCCGGAGGGATCATGTAACCCTTTTGCGAACCTGAACACACCACATCCAGAGCCCATTGATCAATCGGCACATTGCAAGCACCAAGGCTTGTAACGGCATCCACCACGATCAAAGCTTCTCCGTGGGCTTTCACATGTTTATTGATGCTCTCCAGATCGTTCAACACCCCAGTGGAGGTTTCTGAATGGGTGATGATCACCGCCTTGATCTTCTTGTTGCTGTCTGCTTCTAAGGCGATGCGGAAATCTTCTGGATTTAAAGGTGAACCCCATTCCGCCTTAATTACCTGCACATCAAGGCCGTAGGCCTGGGCCACCTTCACCCAGCGCTCACCAAATTTGCCGTTGTCGCCGCAAAGCACCCGATCGCCTTTGCTCAACACATTGATGATTCCTGCTTCCATAGCTGCGGTGCCACTGCCAGCCAGCACCAATACGTTGTTGCTGGTTTGATGCAACCACTGCAATTGTTCGGTGGTGCGGGCCACAATCGCCTGAAATTCAGCGCTGCGGTGGCCGATAGGGTGGCGAGCCATGGCTAGTAATACCCGCTCAGGCACTGGAGTTGGGCCAGGGATCATCAGGCTGAGCTTGTCTTGCATGGCCGCGGAGGTGAAGTTAATCAATCAGGATAAAAAATGATCTTCCATTAATTGATTTACCCCCCTGAACTTTTCGTTTCTGCATGCCTGAAACTGCTCTCTCTGGTTACACCCTGCCGGTGTGGGTGGCGGCGGCAGCTAGGGCTGCTCTGCTGCAACTGCAGGGAGAAGAATTTTGTAGTGAACAGCCCCTGCAGCTAGATCAGCCTCAGCTTGAAATGGTGCCTGTGCAGGCGGTGGCCCCGCTAGGGCAGGGCCGTTGTTTGGCGATGGTTTGCTGCGAAGGGGGTGCGGCCCTTGATCTCACCAGAGGTTTGATGATCTGGGTGGAAGCCAGTTGGGGGTTGCCGCAAGCAGCGGGCAATTGGTTGCAGCTGGAGCCGGGGGAGGGCCTTGGGGTGCATGCGGAATCTGGTGATTTATGCCTATCTAGTTATGCGCGCCAATTACTTGAAACCAACCTGCAACCGCTGATGCCATCGGGCTGCAGCTTGGTGTTACGGCTCACTATTCCCCGTGGTCGCGCCCTGGCGGAACGCACCAGCAATGCCGCTTTTGGGGTGGTGCAAGGTTTGGCCTTGATTGGTAGTCAGGCGGAGGTGCAACAAAGTGCCGGACCCGACGCCTTGCAATCGGCGTTAGCTGAATTGCGCCGCCGCGGGGCCCTGGATGGCGGCTGCTCTGAATTGGTGCTGGTGCTGGGGGAAAACGGTTTAGATCTGGCTCAGCAGTTGGGAATACCTGCAGAAAAATTACTTAAAGTGGGCAACTGGATTGGCCCACTACTAGCTGCAGCGGCAGAGGCGGGAGTGCAGCGGTTGTTGTTGTTTGGTTACCACGGCAAATTATTGAAATTGGCGGGGGGAATTTTTCATACCCATCATCATCTGGCTGATGGTCGCGCTGAAGTACTCACTGCCCTTGCGGCCATTGAAGGTTTGGCAGGGGAGGCACTAAACCAACTTTGGCAAGCCCCAACGGTGGAACAAGGTATGGCGCAATTGGAATTACGGGATCCTGAAATCGCCCAGCGCTTGCGGCAAAGCATCGTTAATCGCATTGAATCCCGCTGCGCTGCTTATCTAAAAGAAACCGTGGGCTGCAACCTGAAACCTGGTGCAGCCCTGTTCAACCGATCAAGGCAGCTCTGGGCCGTAGGGCCCCAAGCTGAAACATGGTTCCCGCACTTCAGCTCCTAGGGTGGTGCGAATGCTTTTTTGCTGATGTCTGCGGCGGAGTGGGCGGAGGGGCGCCGCCCAGCCATCGTGATCCTTGATTTCGGTTCCCAATATTCGGAACTGATCGCCCGTCGGGTGCGGGAAACCGAGGTTTATTCGTTTGTGATGAGTCACACCATCACCTTGGCTCAGCTGCGGGAGCTTTCCCCAAAGGGAATCATCCTTAGCGGCGGACCAAATTCTGTTTATGACCCAGCTGCTCCTGTATGTGATCCAGGCCTTTGGGAATTAGGTATCCCGGTGCTTGGGGTTTGCTACGGCATGCAACTGATGGTGCAGCAATTAGGGGGCCGGGTTGAAGCCTCAGATCGTGGTGAATACGGCAAAGCCCCTTTGTGGGTAGACGACCCCACCGATCTGCTTACCAATGTGGAAGATGGCTCCACGATGTGGATGAGCCATGGTGATTCTGTAACGGCACTGCCACCAGGCTTTAACCGTTTGGCTCACACCGATAACACTTCAGAAGCTGTTATCGCTAATCATCAGCGTAGGTTATATGGTGTTCAATTCCATCCTGAAGTGGTGCATTCCAACGGTGGAATGGCATTATTAAGGAATTTTGTTTATCACATTTGTGGTTGTTCACCCGATTGGACAACCGATGTTTTTATAGATGAGGCAATCGCTTCAGTGCGGGCTCAAGTGGGAGATAAGCGCGTATTGCTTGCACTTTCAGGCGGTGTTGATTCATCAACATTAGCCTTTCTTTTGCATCGTGCTATCGGCGATAAGCTCACATGCATGTTTATAGATCAAGGCTTCATGCGCAAGGGGGAGCCGGAATTCTTGGTGGAATTTTTTGATAAACGGTTTCATATAAATGTTGAATATATAAATGCCCGAGAAAGATTTATTTCGAAACTTGCTCACATCACAGATCCAGAGGAAAAACGTAAGATAATTGGCGCTGAATTTATTCGTGTTTTTGAAGAGGAAAGCAAGAAATTAGGGCCTTTTGATTACTTGGCCCAGGGCACTCTTTATCCTGATGTGATCGAAAGTGCTGGCACTGATGTTGATCCAAAAACTGGCGAAAGAGTAGCTGTTAAAATTAAAAGTCACCATAATGTTGGTGGATTGCCAAAGGATTTACAATTCAAACTTGTGGAACCTTTGCGGCGTCTTTTTAAAGATGAAGTGCGCAAAGTTGGCCGTAATTTGGGCTTGCCAGAGGAGATTGTGCGGCGTCATCCCTTCCCGGGCCCCGGTTTAGCAATACGAATTCTTGGCGAGGTGAGTGAGGAGAAATTACAAATACTTAGAGATGCCGATTTGATTGTGCGGGAGGAGATACGCGATGCCGGTTTGTATCACGATATCTGGCAGGCATTCGCTGTTTTATTACCTGTGCGCAGCGTTGGAGTAATGGGCGATAAGCGCACCTATGCATACCCAATCGTGTTGCGTTGCGTTGGTAGCGAAGACGGCATGACAGCTGATTGGTCGCGTTTGCCTTACGAGGTGATGGAACGCATCTCAAATCGCATTGTTAATGAAGTGGTGGGTGTTAATCGGGTTGTTTATGACATCACCAGTAAGCCCCCCGGCACTATCGAATGGGAATAGGGGCTGGTGCGCCCTTGCCAATGCCGATAAAATTGGGTTCCTTACCTAAACCTGTGGGCGCCACCGTTTCGCTGCAGCAGGATTCCCAGTTGCAGCGCCGTTTGCAGCAAGACAGCATCGAGCTTGCAGGTAAAACCGTTTACCTAAATCCCTTTTTGTATTGGCGTCGTTTTGATGCCAATACAGATCGCTGGCTAAGGGAACCGGGCCAGATGGATGAGGAGCAGATTGAAAAAAATAGACTGCGTTTCTACCCAGAAGTGGTTTGGGAAGGGCTTGGTGAGGAAGACAGGGCAGTTAAAGCGGCTGCGGTGGAAATGTTCCTTAAAAGTTTGGAATTGATCAGCACCTTTAACCCAGAGCTCACTGCGGGCCAGTTGCTGGAACTGGAACGCAAAATGGCGGTAACTAAAAAAAGAGCTTTTGAACGTTGGGTGGCGAAATCGCTTAAGCGACGCAGCCAGGCGCAACTTGCCGAAAAGCGTCGTTTTAGCCGTGATCGCTGGCTGCGGGAATGGCAGGAGTGGAGTTTGGATCCAGTTACCCGCAAGGCCCTACTGCCTATCAGTGGTTTGCTACTTCTTGGCGGCCTAACCGGATGGTTTATGGGCACCCAACAGTTTTGCCGTCCGTTAATCTTGCAACCAGGAGTGCAACAACTTAGATAGTTCACCTATGTCTCAATCCCCGTTCTCTAATCCGCTTTTCAATTTGGGGATGCAAGCAGCTCAACGCTTAGCGCAGGAAGCATTAGGGAAATTTCAAAACTCTTCAGTAGATGCAGATGATCTTGTAGCGGTTCAAGTAACCGTTGAACAACCCTCTACGGATGCGGATGATTTAGCTGCACGGTTGGTTGCAATTTCAACGCGATTGGCTCAATTGCAAAAACTATTGGCGCGATGACCTTTGCCAGCGCTCGCCGCACGGCGCGGGCCACCGGCATGGGGCAGCAGCCGGTGCTGCTGCTGCTGTTAATAGCAGGATTTCTCGCTGCAATGGGGGCACGGTTGGCTTGGCTGCAGCTGGCCCATGGCACAGAAAATCGAATCTTGGCGGATGAGAATCGGGTGCGGCTTGTGCCTCGTTCACCAATGCGTGGGCGTTTGCTTGATCGCCGCGGCAGGTTGATGGCAGGTAATCGCCTTACCTATAACCTTTATTTACTTCCAAAGCAGGTGGATGACAGCCGCTGGCAGCAATTGCAACAGCGGTTATCTGGCTTATTACGCTTACCGTTAAATCACTTAAACCAACAGCGTTTAAATGGTATTAATCCTGATGGCTATCGCATCGAATTGGTGGCTGATTTAAAACCTGAACAGGTATTGCGATTAAAAGAACAAGAAGTTAACTTACAGGGATTACAGGTAGATCAGGATTATCGCCGCTCCTATCTAAATGGTGTTCTTGGCGCCCATGTTTTGGGCTACACCAGCCCAATCACCGATACTGAATATAAATATTTAAAAGATAAGGGTTATCGAATTCAAGATCGCATCGGTCGTATCGGTATTGAAGCGGTATATGAATCTCAGCTACGCGGTGAATGGGGCGGCCAACAATTGGAGGTAAATGCAACAGGTGAGGTGCAACGAGTATTGGGTGATAAAAAGGCAAAAGCAGGAAAAGATCTAATTCTTACCCTGGATTTGGATTTACAACGGGCTGCAGATGAAGCCTTAGGAACCGTTGCTAAGGGTGCAATTGTTGCCTTGGATCCTCGCACTGGTGCGGTGCGGGCGATGGCTAGCCGCCCGAATTATGATCCGAATATATTTTCAAGAAATATAAATACTGCGGAATGGAAAGCGCTAAATCGTCCGGAGGCGCCACTTTTAAATCGTGCCCTGCAGGGTTTTCCGCCTGCCAGCACTTTTAAAATTGTTACCACTGCTGCTGGCATTGAATCCGGCCTAATGAATGCAAAATCAACATTGCCAACCTTTAATTCATTTTGTTATGCCGGTATGTGTTACGGAGACCATGGCAGCTTCGGCGCGATTGGCTTTCCTCTCGCCTTGGCGGTAAGTAGTAATAGTTTTTATTATCAAGTGGGTTTAAAAGTTGGGGAGGCTGAGTTATTTAAAGCGGCAAGACGTTTTGGTTACGGTAGTTTTAGTGGCATTGAATTGAAAACGGAAGAGTCTCCTGGGCTGTTGGGGGATGCGGCTTGGAAGCGGCAGGTATTGAATGAACCCTGGACCGCTGTCGACACAATCACCTCAGCTATCGGCCAGGGCGCCTTGCAGGTAACGCCACTGCAAATGGCGCGTTTATATGCAGCGGTAGCAAATGACGGCAATTTGGTAACTCCCCATTTGGTAGAGGGCAAGCATGTGCCAAAACCAAAGCCGATGGGTCTCAAAGCAGACACCCTCAAGATGTTGCGGCAGGGTTTGCGCAGGGCTGTAACAGAGGGCACTGCAAAGGTGCTCAATGATCCAAATCTGCCTGCAGTTGCAGGTAAAACCGGCACTGGTGAAGATCCACCCCGGCCAGACCATGCCTGGTTTGGCGGTTATGCGCCAGCTGAAAAACCGCAACTTGTGATCGTTGCATTTGCGGAAAATAGTGGTGGCTACGGCGGTACGGTTTCGGCGCCGATGGTAAAAAAACTAATGGAGGTATTTTTTAAAAAAATGCCTCAAGCGGCTTTCACTAATTCCGCCGGTAGGCCCACTACGCGGCAGTAGTAATTGCGTAATTGCTTAGTGGCCCCAGCCCAGTCCCAACGTTCAGCTTCCGCCCTGGCCTTTTGCCGTAGCAACTGACGTTCCGCGTTATTACCCAACACACGCTTAGCGGCAGCGATCAAACTCGCAGCACCATCATCTGCGCCATCTGGTTCATAGAGGCAACCATTTACGCCGTCGGTAACGATGTCGGGAATCCCACCCCGGCGTGCTGCCACCACTGGGCTACCGGCGGCCATTGCTTCTAGTAACACCAGGCCTAGGGTTTCTGTGCTGGAGGGAAATAAGAAGGCATCTGCGCTGGCATAGGCCCCTGCTAGTTCTTCACCGCCTAAATAACCAACAAAAGTGGTGGCGGTGCCAGCAAATACCTTCTCTAATTGTTGCCGGTGGGGGCCATCACCCACTAACGCCAACCTTGCATTGGGCACAGCATCGAGCACAGGCCGAATCCGTTCGATTTGTTTTTCTGCTGATAAGCGGCCCACATAGAGCAACAAAGCATCACTATCGCTGTGGGGGCCCAATAAGCGCTTGCGAATTTCAGGCCGGGCCCGTTCAGGGCAGAACAAGTTTGTATCCACGCCCCTTTGCCAGAGAGCAGTGTGTTGGATGCCGTGGCTGCGCAGCTCTTCCACCATTGCAGTGGAGGTGCAGAGATTGAGTTGAGCTTGGTTATGGGCAGCTTTTAGTAATTCCCAAAGCAGAGGCTCCAGCATGCCCATGCCGTAGTGCTCAAGATATTTGGGTAGATGGGTGTGGTAACTAGCCACCAGTGGTAGTTCTCTGGTTTTTGCGAGCCAGATGCCCCCTAATCCCAATACGGCTGGGTTTACTACGTGCACCAAATCGGGTTGGAATTGATCCAGCGCATCGGATACCGCTGGACGCGGCAGGGCAAGTTTTAGTTCTGGGTATAACGGCAGCGGCATTGCGGGCACCCCCACGATGCGGGCACCAGCAAAACTGCTGGGGGCTCCTTCAGGGCAAAAAACCAGCACTTCATCGCCGGCAATTACCAGTTGTTCCACCGTGCGGGAGAGGCGGGTAACAATCCCATCCACTTTTGGTAGAAAGGTTTCTGTAAAAAAGGCAATTTTCAAAGCCTTAGCCCTGCGTTAGGGCCTTGGCCTGGGTTTGGGTCCAGGCGGAAACACAAGGAATTCGGCTGCGATCACAACGTTGCGCAAAGCGCTTTGCCACATCCACCACTTCATTCATTAAACCGTTATCGAGAGTGGTGGGTTCAAGGCCAAGTTCAATAAAACAGCGGTTATCAACGATCAAATCGTTCTCAATTGCTTCTTTGCGGGGATTGGGCAGATAGTTGATGCTGGCTCCTGTGAGGGCAGCCACCTTTTCAGCAAGGGCACCCACTTGATGGCTTTCGGTCATTTGATTGAAGATTTTTACCTTTTCTGCAGCGCTGGGGGGATGCTCTAGGGCTAGTTGCACGCAGCGCACTGAATCACGGATGTGAATAAAGGCACGGGTTTGACCGCCGGTGCCATGCACGGTGAGGGGGTATCCAATGGCGGCTTGCATTAAGAAGCGATTCAGCACGGTGCCGTAGTCGCCGTCGTAATCAAAGCGATTGGTGAGCCTTGGGTCGCGGCTGGTTTGCTCAGTATTTGTGCCCCACACGATGCCTTGATGCAGGTCTGTGATCCGAATGCCGTCGTTTTTGTTGTAGTAATGAAAAAGCAGCTGATCCAATGTTTTGGTCATGTGATACACGCTGCCTGGATCCGAGGGATGCAGGATTTTTTCTACAAAACGGCTGCCATCGGGCTGGGGCACCTCAACGGTGAGATAACCCTCCGGGATGGTGGCACCACGGTGGGAGCCATAGCCATATACCCCCATGGTGCCCAGGTGCACGATGTGAACATCAAGGCCACTTTCAACAATGGCGCAGAGCAGATTGTGGGTGCCGTTTACGTTGTTATCAACTGTGTAACGCTTGGTGGCACTGCTTTTCATCGAATAGGGAGCAGCCCTTTGTTCTGCGAAATGCACCACTGCTTCTGGCTGTTCCTGCCGCAGTAATTCCACCAAGCGGTCGTAATCCTGGGCGATATCAAGGTTGATAAACCGCATCGGCTTACCGCCCACTTCCTCCCATACCCGTAACCTTTCGCCGATGGTGGTGATGGGGGTGAGAGATTCCACCTCCAAGTCGATGTCGATCTTGCGGCGGCTGAGATTATCAACCACCACCACATCGTGGCCACCATCTGCAAGGTTCACAGCACAGGGCCAGCCGCAGAAGCCGTCACCACCGAGCACCAAGACCTTCACGAATGTCTCCTGTCGATTGGAGCCCGGCTCCATCAACGCAAGCTACTACAGGGATCCGGGGGGGATCTGCAACACCGCAATATTTAGGCTGATCAACTGCCCACCAAGCCTGTTTTCGGGGAGCTGGCGCTGGCTTGGCTGCGCCTTGGCATCGCACCAGCTAGCAATGCATCTCGGCCTGCTTTGGTGGCTAAAGCCATGGCTTGAGCCATGCGAGCGGGGTTAACGCTGAGGGCAATGGCGCTATTGATCAAAAGGGCATCAGCCCCAAGCTCCATCGCCTGGGCGGCCTCGCTGGGCATGCGGATGCCGGCATCTACCACCACCGGCACCTGGGCTGCTTCGATGATTAAACGGATGTTTTCAAGGTTTGTGAGGCCTTGGCCGCTGCCGATCGGGGAGGCAAGGGGCATCACTGTTACGCAACCCACCTGCTCAAGCCGTTGCGCCAGCACAGGATCAGCGTGGATATAAGGCAAAACCGCAAAACCCTCATTTACAAGGGTTTCAGCCGCTTCCAAAGTGCCGATTGGATCCGGCAGTAGGTGGGGGCCGGGGGGAATCACTTCAAGTTTCACAAAATTGTTATCTGTTTGGCCTGCTAGTGCGGCTAGTTCACGGCCTAGATGAGCAACCCGGATTGCTTCTGCGGCGGTGGCACAACCAGCGGTGTTAGGCAACATCCAAATTTTCGACCAATCGATGGCTTCCATCAGGCCGCCATGGCCTTGGGCATTGCTTTGTACCCGCCTCACGGCAACAGTAACGATTTCGCAACCACTCATCGCGATGCTTTGTTGCAAGGCTTCGATGTTTGGGTATTTGCCAGTGCCAGTGATTAAGCGACTCTTGAAATGGCGGCCAGCAATCACTAGGGGTTTGGGATCGGCTTGGTTTATTGAGTTGTTCATGGCTTAATCATGGGCTGCGGGCAGAACGGATCAAGAGCTGGCGTGCCAGGGCCCATTTTGAGTTGCCAAACTCCTACGGTTACTGGAGAGCACCATTTGCAGAGCTGCCCTGTGATTTCTTTATTACTTAGCTTGCCTCTTGTGGCGGTAACACCGCCGGCTTTTGTACCCTTCACCCCCCCATCCCAGGGCGCACTTGGCCCCTTAATGGTTGAGCCGCTGGATCCACTTAATGCAGAGCGCATTCAAGTGGAAAGTTTTGATCCAGAAGCGCGCGCCCAATATTTAGCGGGCACGATGCCGAGGTTATGGCGCGGTGCGCTGAGCACAAAAAATGCTCCACGTTCAGTTTCTGCTGAGCTAAATATCAATCGCATGGTGGCTATTGGCCAGAATTTAGATATATTTGGAATGCTTACATTGGCTGGGCAAGCAGTACCGATTCAGGCGAATATCAATACAAAAAGCGATCAAATGGCAATGTTGCTCCTTGGGGATAAGCTTCCGGTGGGCCTCGAAGCCGGTGGAGAATTTCAAGGTTTAGAAATGTTGAAATTAAGCAGCTGGGAAGGATCTAGATTAACAAGTGCTGGAGCGATTCTTGAATTGCTACCAGTTTTAACTAGTACCTCAGCTCCCGCAGTGCGAGGCCTTTGGTAGTAATTTAAGAATTACTTGGGATAGCTTCTGGTTTTAATAACTTTAAACGTTTAAGCGCAGTATTATTAGTGGACTCTAAATTTAATACTTGTACATATGCATTAATAGCATCTTCAGTTTTTTGCAATTTTTCAAGCGAAAAGGCCATGTTATTAAGAGCTACGGGATAATCAGCTTTCGCTCTTAAGGCAAGCCGATAATGCCTAATAGCATCATTATGATTTTGTTGTGCAGCTAAAGAAAAACCAAGCGCGTTTTGCACTAATGCTTGTGCTTCGGCTGGTTCGTTATCAAGTTGTTTAACAGCTTTTTTTAAAGTAGTAACAGCTTGAGCGAATAAACGTTTATCTAGCTGTACGGAACCCAATTCGTAAAGGCTTGCCGCTTCTACTTTCGTGCCATTGCATTGAAGTTCGAGCTTTGCCAGCCTTGCTTCATCGCGCCGCACTCTAAATACTTGCCTACCTACTACAACTGCAACAACGCCAAGCAGTGCTATCAGCCCCAGCAGATATGCCTGGGGCAGGGTTATTTCCATGCGGCTACCAGCGATTGGGGCTTAAAAAGTTCAGGCCTTAACGGCACCCACCACCGATTCAAAACTGGATGGATCGAGGATTGCAATTTGGGAAAGCATCTTGCGGTTGATGCGCACATCCGCCTTTTTAAGGCCACCCATCAAGCGGCTGTAGCTCAGGCCATTAATCCGGGCAGCAGCATTGATGCGAGCAATCCAAAGACGACGGAAATCGCGCTTACGGCGGCGACGGTCGCGATATGCATTGCAAAGTGCCTTCATCACCCGCTGGTTAGCGGTGCGGAACAACTTGCCATTACCGCCGCGGAAACCGCGAGCTAGGCGAAGGATCTTGTTACGACGTTTACGGGCAACGTTGCCCCTCTTAACGCGGGCCATGGTTCAAAAATTAGTGCAAATGAGTAGAAAACTGAAGCAGCCGGCAATTAGCTGGCGTAAGGAAGCATGCGGCATACACGATCGTGATCGGTTTCATCCACCACTGCCATGGTGCCCAAAAAGCGTTTGCGTTTAGGGCTTTTATGGTCTAACAGGTGGTTGTGAAAGGCATGACGACGCATGAATTTGCCGCTGCCCGTTTTACGGAAACGCTTGGCGGCGGCCCGGCGGGTTTTTAGCTTCGGCATTTCTAATGTATGGCGCGCAAACAACCAAGCTAACCTCTCAACCTCCTTTTAGCCAAGCTGCGTGCGCCAACTTTCGATCGGATTGTTGATTCCCTTTGCTTTGATGGCTGGCTGTCGCACAGGCCTACAGGCGGCGGATCTGCCAATGCATTGGCCCACTAAGGGGCCCCCAGCGATTGCGGGCAACAATCCGTTGGTGTGGGTGGCCCTTGCGGATCGTTTACCAGCAGCAGCCCCTAATTCCCTAGAGCTGAAGGCAACAGCTGGATTGCTCACGTTGAGGGATGGCCGCGGGCTGGAGCGCAGGGGCCAGAGCTTTGAAATCCAGTGGCGCCGCGAGCCTTTGCCCCAACCTTTGCTGCTGGAGCGCCGCGTGTTGGGGCCCTTCCCCAGCTACGAATCAGCGGCCGAGCAGGCCCGCCTTTGGCGACTAAGAGGGGCCAACCCAGTGCTAGCTAGACCCCTGGATTGGGAGGTGTGGGCGCCACTGGGAAACCCTTTGCCGGAGGGGGCGGCACGGTTGGAGCGTTTTAACCATCAGCAGCGCTGGCGAGCTCAGCTAAAGCAAGCCGGCAAGGTAATAAATCTTGATGGGCCAATAGCAATCAAAGCAAGCAATGGCTTGTCTTGGAAAGGGGGAACTTATGGCGGTCCGTTTCGTTTGCAGGCAGATGCTTATGGCACCTGGACTTTGGTGGAGCAGGTGCCTTTAGAAATTTATTTACTGGGGGTGGTGCCCCATGAAATTGGCGCTTCGGCTCCCGCTGCAGCGCAAGCAGCGCAAGCAGTGCTTGCTCGCACCTGGGCCCTTGCTAATCAACAACGCTTTCAAGTGGATGGTTATCACCTCTGCGCCGATAGCCAGTGCCAGGTTTATGGCGATCCCAGCCAAACCGGTGGTTCCTTGCGGGCCGCCTTAGCAGCGAGCAAGGGTTTACTGCTCACCTGGCAAGGCAAGCCGGTTCACGGCGTTTATAGCGCCTCCAATGGTGGTGTTTCCGCTGGTTTTGATGAGGGTTGGGGCGGGGGCCCCTTGCCTTATCTGCGCCCACAGTTAGATGGCCCAGCTACCGAGAAAAAACGTTTCCCCTTGCCAATTGTGGAAGGGGTTGGGCTCAATAAATTGCTGGAAGATGGCGGCAATCTCTATGGCCAAGCCCATCCTCGCCACCGCTGGCAGCGGCGGATCACCAGCCAGGATTTGGCTGCGATAGCTGCGGCAGAAGGCTTGGGCAGCGTCCAAAATTTTGTAGTTGAACAGCGGGGCCCCAGTGGAAGGGTGTTGAACTTGCAGCTGCAAGGCAGTGCGGCTTCCTTGAATTTGCGCAGGGATCAAATCCGCAGGCGTTTGCGCCAATTGCCAAGCACCTTGTTTGTAGTGGTGAAAGAGCAGCCTGGGGTTTGGCGATTTGATGGCGCTGGATTTGGCCATGGTGTGGGGCTTTCCCAAGCCGGTGCCATTGAATTAGCTCAGCAGGGCTGGAGCAGCAGCCAAATCTTGAGGTATTACTTCCCTGGAACAAAACTGGAAAAATTAAAAACCCTCTCGAAGTAGGTATTCCCTTAAAGTTTGAGCACTTGGGGGACGCCATGGTTGAAGGCGATTCCGCTTATCCCTATTGGCCAGAGGGGCGCAGGCGTAAAGCATTTATTTTTTTAGTTGCCTGTTTAGGGGCGGGTGCCATGCCCCATTTGCTGGGGCCCATCAGGGGTTTGTTTCCTGCATTGGGGGCAGCACTGCTATTTGGTGGCTACAGCCTGCGCAGCATCCTCAGCCCCCGCCATCAAATCGAGGAACCTTTTAACGCGTTAGTTAGTGAAGCTCTAAGCAGCAATGCCGTAGCCAATTCCGTAGCAAGTGATCCATTGCCAAGGGTGGATG
>NZ_JAGQEK010000079.1 GCF_024346075.1 Synechococcus sp. Cruz CV12-2-Slac-r | reverse complement strand
GCCTGATCGCTTGATCTGCTTCATAACCCCACCAGATCACATCATCGTTGCTGTAGTTGGCTTGCAGCGCTTGGCGCAATGGTCCATCACCAACCACCACAAGAACGCAGCCGGGCAGTTGCACTAATTTCCAGGCGCGTAGCAAAGCCTCTACATTTTTTTCTGTTGCCAATCTGCCCATGTATAGAAATACACGTTTTCCGCTAAAGCGTTCGCTCAATTGGGAAGCACCAGGACGCCAAATATTTGGATCCACACCATTTGGGATTACAGCCAAAGTATTTTTTGCAACTCCTAGCCGAATTAATAGTTCTGCCTGCAGCTCTGAAAAAACCACCACCCGATCAAATTTTGCCAGGGAAGAGGCATAAAGCTGATAAGTAAGTTGCTGGCCGCCGGCAGTGATATTGCGTAGCCCTGCATCAAATGGAGGATGGAAAGTTGCAACTAAGGGAACCCCTAATTGTTGGCAAAGTTCAGGTAAACGAAAATCAAGTGGCGAGAGAGTTAGGCTGGCGTGCACTAGATCCGGTTGAAATCTTTCTAGGGATTCCCTTAATTCTCGACTCGCTCGCGGCGATGGAATCGTATACATCTGAGATTTCATCAAATAAGGCAGGGCCACCTCCGGTTCAAGGTTGCCGCTGCTTTCTTGATCGGGTTCTGCTCGATCAAATCGTTCGGGGGTATCGAAATGGATAAAGCTGATGCCATGGCCCCGTTCCTTAAGTGCCTCGGTAACGGCCAGGCCATAGGAAACATTCCCGCAGAAGGGGGATTTTTTGCCAAGCCAGGCAATACGCATTCAGCGGCAATTTGGATGCAAGCTTGAAAATTAGCAGCGGCTGTTGGTTTTGATGTTCCAGGGGCGCTCCAGCAGTACCCCGGCAAACAAGATCAGAGCTAACAACAAAAGCACTGGCCTTAGCCCCACACTGCTCACTAAAGCCCCCGCGAGCACCATGGGCAGGCTGAGCGCAATATTTACGAGATTATTTTGTAAGCCAAAAACTTTGCCTCGCAGGTGCTCTGGTGTGTCTTCCTGGATGGTTGTTTGGGCTGGAATTCCCAGCAGGGCAGCTCCTAGGCCAAGCACTGAGCAGAGCAGCAAGGTGGGCCACAGTTGCGGCTGTATCTGGGCGAGCAGCACCAAGGAAAAGCCCATCGTGCCAAGGCCCACACTTGCCAGTAGGCGCCGGTGAAATCGATATCCCAATTGGGCAACGAGCAGGGCACCTAAGGCAAGCCCGAGGCCACTCATGGCGAGCAACACTCCGAACTTGGTGGGTCCGAGTTGCAGCACCCTTGATGCCAAGCTGATCGAAAGCACATAAAGAGCAGCTAAAAGGCTGTAAAGCACTACCAGGTGCAAAACTGCGCCGCGAACGTTGCTGCGTTCCGCCAAAAAGTTAAGCCCTTCTTTGATGTCGCCCCAGATGCTGTTGCCGGTGCTCTCGCGCAGTTGTTCATCGGGTTTTACAAAAAGCAAAATCAAAGCGGCTGCGCCGTAGGCAATCGGCACCAGCAGAAATTCCCCCCCCTGCACGCCAAATTGTTCGAAAAACTGATGCAGCAGTTGCAACACAGGTTCTCCAATGGCAAAACCAACAATTGTGGCCACCATCGTGGTAGCTGTGCACAAGGAATTAGCCGGTAGCAGTAAGGATCGATCCACCAATAAAGGGATGGCTGCTTGTTCAGCCGGAGCAAAGAATTGAGTGAAGCAAGATTCCAAAAAAGTGAGTGCCAGCAACCCCCAATAGCCCCAGCTCAAGCCCAACCAGCTCGGGCCGGGCAGCAGCATTAAGGGAACAGCAAGGGCCAGCAGAGCCCGTAGCCCGTTAGAGGCCACCATTACAGCTCGCTTGGGCCAGCGATCTGCCCATACCCCAGCAACACTGCCAAGCAAAATCGCCGGAAGCGTATTTGCTGCGTAGATACCGGTAGCTAAAAGCGTTATTAATTGCGCTTCATTTGCGCCTTGGCCAGCGGCGAGATTCGATCCGCTACTCATCCCCCGCTCTCGGATTAATTCCGCTGCACCAGCTAAGGGGCCAGTTTCAACACCAGTGCTCTGGGCCCAGGTTTGGGCAATCAGAAACACCATCAAGATGATCCAAAATTTATCTGCTAACTGCGAAAAAATTTGGCCAAGCCAAAGCAGCCGAAAATCCCGCAGAAGTAATACAGCTTCCAGTCCATTTGGTTTGTTTGCCTGCTCGCTCACCGGTTAATACGCCCTGCACCTTGCGGCTAATCCTGCCTCAGCAGGGCAAGAGAACGGGGGGTACGCCCCAAATGCTCACCACACCAAAAACCAAGCAAAGTTAAAAGTCTTTCCCACACAGGATCGGGCCCCATCAAATTGCCATCGGCGCGACGCGGCAACTGGGGCCGGAGCAACCTTTGCAGCAGCGCCAGCTCAGATGCATTCAGCAGCAGCACTGCCCCTGGTTGGGGGCCAATGCAAAAACCTTCAGCGGGAATAACGCTGCAACGCCAGCTCCAATTGCCCACAGGGGGCAGCAATTGCTCGCCACTGCGGCAATCACTTTGAAGCGGTAAGCCATAACCGCCCATTTGCATTATTTGCACCCCGCTTTGCACCGCTAGGGCAAGGGCTTCACTGCGCCGTTGTTCAGGGGCTGCAATAAGCAGTGCCTCCAATTGATCCAGGCGAAGCAATATCAAGTTGAGAAGCCCCTCCACCGGTTGCCCCAAGGGCACAAGCAATAGGCACAGCTCTAAAAGCCACTGCGCTGCGGCCAGGGTGTCGAGTTGTTGACCAAGGCGGCCATAACTATGAAAAATGCTGATCTGGCCAAGGCGATCGAGGCTGCGGCCCCGTTTCACCTGGCCCCGCAAATGGGTGAGGGGAGAAGCAGCAGCAAGGCTGCTGCTGGGTTTGCGTGCACCACTAGCGGCTAGCCGCACCAGGCCCTCCTCTGCGGAGAGCAAGGTGAGCAGCCGGTCTTGTTCCCCCAGTGCCATGGCTCGCAGGCAAAGACCGGTTACTTCACGCTCCCTGGCGGCGGCCATCATTGTTGCTCCCGTGTTATGCCCGTTGTTCTTTTGCAAGGGCCACTCCGCGGCTGGTGCCAAGCCGATCAGCGCCAGCCTGCACAAGGGCTATGGCTTGCTCAAGACTGCGAATGCCACCGGAGGCCTTCAGCTTGGCCTGACCCCTCGCCAGCAAATGAAGCTGTTCAATCAAGGCTGGTTCCACTGCGGGTCCGTAACCACTGCTGGATTTGAGATAACTAACCCCAGCATCCAAGGCAACTTCTACTAAGGCCTCCAGCTGCGGCTGGCTTAATTGATTTGCTTCAAGAATAAGTTTCACCTCTGGCCCCAATTCCACAATTGCAGCGATTTCGTCGTGGAGGGCGGTGAGTTCGCCATCCATTAACAAGGCAAAATCCGGCACTAAATCAAGTTCATCAGCTCCATTTTCGGTGGCAAGTTCTGCCTCTGCTCGTTTGATCGAAGCTGCTACAGCTCCAAATGGAAATCCCACCACACTTACCAGCTTGGTTTTATTTACGCCGCGATCGCCTAGCAAACGACGGGCCAAGGGCATCCAACGGGAAGCAAGACACACCCCAGCGAAGCCGTAGTGCAGGGCCTCTTGGCAGCAGAGTTCCACCGCCTGCTGGCCCGCACGGGGATCCAGCAGAGCGTGGTCTATTAATTGGGCAATATCCGCTGGTGCTGAGGGGGGAAATCTGCTGGACAATCGATTAGCTGCGGGCCTGGATTACACCGTATCCGCCGTGGTTGCGTTGATACACCACTTGCAGCTCCCCCGACTGCTTTTCACGAAATACATAAAAGTCGTGGTCGATCACTTCCAGTTGATGAATTGCGTCATCAAGGCTCATCGCAGGCATGGCGTAGTACTTATTACGCACAACAGGGGCAGGCAGCTGGGCGCTGCGACCGGCGGTTAGATCTCCCTGGAGATCACCTTGCAGATCACTGTTCAGATTGAGCTCAACATCTGCCGTTTGGGCAGTGTTTTTTTGGTGATGGTTATTGCGGCGATCTTTGTGGCGTTGAAGTTGGCGGGCCAGCTTATTTGCCACTAGATCAATGCTGGCGTATAGGTTTTCGCTGCGTTCTTGGGCCCTGATTACGGTGCCGGAAGCAAACAGTGTTACCTCAGCGGTTTGTTGTGGCACCCTTGGATTGCGGGCCACCGAAAGGTGCACATCGGCCTCCTGCACCAAACCATCGAAATGGCCCACGGCTCGGGAGAGTTTGTTTTCTGTGTAGTCCCTCAAGGCAGGGGTGAGCTCGAGATTGCGGCCGTGGATCAGAAGCTTCATGGATAGATCTCCTGGTGGGGCTGAGGGATGTGATCAATGTATGGAAGGAGCACCTAATCAGGTATCGCCGGATGCATTCCTTTGTGCTCTCTCAAGATTTGTGCCCCTAGAACAGGCTTGGAGCTGGCAGCAACGGTGGCAGCACTTATTAATTCGCAATCAAAATTCAAGCCGCCAGCCCAACCAGAGCCCCTGGCCGGAGCTGTTACTCCTGCTTGAGCACCCCCCCTGTTACACCCTCGGCCGCGGCGCCTCAGCAGAGTTTCTTGGTTTTGATCCCGCGAAGCCGCCAGAGCCCCTATGGCGCCTTGATCGCGGTGGGGAAGTAACCCATCACCTGCCTGGTCAATTGGTGGCATATCCGGTGCTTGATCTAAATCGACATCGCTGTGATCTGCATTGGTATCTGCGTTTATTAGAGGGGGCGGTGCTGGATCTTCTCGATGAATTGGGCCTTGAGGGTGAACGGCGCTCGGGGCTTACGGGGGTTTGGCTTGAGGGTAAAAAAGTTGCTGCTATTGGCGTTTCTGCCCGTCGCTGGGTTACTCAGCACGGGCTTGCCTTGAATGTGAATTGTGATTTGGCCGGTTTTGCTGCCATCAAACCCTGTGGCCTTGATCTGCCGGTGGCTGGGCTGCAGCAATGGTTGCCGGGCTGCACTGTTGCCCAGTTGCAGCAACCGCTAGCTAGGGCCCTGGCGCGGCGCTTGGGCTGGGATCGGCTCGATGCAATTAACGAGCAGAATCTGAACAACTTGAGTGAGCAAGATGAGCCAGGCCTGGGTGCGCTGGAGCGGTGATCGCAACGATGGGCGGGCTTTAGCGGCTCAACCTAACTATTCAGATCTGCAGGGAGTTGACGGTCTTTGGCCCAGGTTGGCCCAGCGCCATGGTGATTTGTTGGCCCTTGATCAGGCCCATGGTCCGGCGCCGGAAAGCTTGAGTTTTGAGCAGCTGCATCAACGCATCTCAACGGTGGCTGCAAGTTTTCAGCATCTAGGTGTTAAGGCGGCTGATGTAGTGGCCTTATTTGCAGAAAACGGCACCCGCTGGCTCGGGGTGGATCAGGGGCTAATGCGCCTCGGTGCAATAGCAGCTGTACGGGGCAGCCAGGCACCTGTAGCTGAGCTGGAATTCATCCTGGCTGACTGCCAAGCCACCGCCTTAGTGCTGGAGGATTCAGCCTTGCTAATGCCCTTGCTTGAAGCTGGCGCTCTAAGCAAGATCGCATTTGTGCTTTTGCTTTATGGCGATGCTCCAACCACCACTGGATTGCAACTACCAAATATTTACAGCTGGCTTGATTTCATTGGCCTAGCTGCAGGAGCCAGTTGCAATTCCCCCTTTGAAGCGGATTTAAACCGTGTTGCCACGGTGCTTTACACCTCTGGCACCACGGGACGCCCAAAAGGCGTTCCTCTGAGCCAAGCCAATTTGTTACATCAAATTTGTTGCCTTGGAGTGGCGGTTAGTCCTAAGCCGGGGGATCGAGTGTTGAGTGTTTTACCGATCTGGCATTCCTATGAACGCAGCGCTGGTTATTTCTTGTTGTCGTGTGGCTGCAGCCAGAGTTACACAAATTTGAGGCAATTTCGCAGTGATCTGCAAAGGGTTAAACCCCATTTCATGATCAGTGTGCCGCGCATATGGGAGGCAATTCACGGTGGCTTCTATGCAGCCCTTGAATCCATGGCGCCCATTAAGCGTTTGTTGCTTGTAAGTGCGCTTGCAATTTCAGAGGCAAACGTAAGCAGCTGGCGTTGTTGCTTGAATTTGGCGGATACACCCCAAAAGCTGCCGGCTCGCGCCAAGGGTTTCCTTATTGCTATTGCCACCTGGCCTGGGGCTTGTTTGGCGGCGTGGCTGTTGTGGCCTGCTGTGCGCCGTGGGCTTGTAGGCGGCAGTTTGATAATTGCAAATAGCGGCGGTGGCGCCTTAGCAAAACATTTAGATAGTTTTTTTTCCGCTATCGGCATTCAGCTCTTAGTGGGTTATGGCCTCACAGAAACCAGCCCAGTGCTCACCTGCCGTAGGCCATGGGCTAATCGCAGTGGTAGCGCCGGTAGGCCGCTACTTGGCACCGAGTTGCGCATTGTTAATGCCGATAGCAAGGAAATATTGGGGGAAAGGCCAATTTTGAATTGGGGTGAGAGAGGTTTGGTGTTGGCCCGTGGCCCCCAAGTGATGGCTGGCTATTTGAGGCGCCCAGATGCCACTGCGGCGGTGTTGGATCAAGAAGGTTGGTTTGATACAGGTGATTTGGGGTTTTTGCTATCAGACGCTTCTTTATTTCTTACAGGTAGAGCAAAAGACACGATTGTGCTTAGTTCAGGCGAAAACATTGAGCCGGCCCCTTTGGAAGCTGAACTTGCTTCATTTGGCTTTGTGGAACAGGTGATGCTTGTGGGACAAGATCGACGCCAATTGGGGGCGTTGATCGTGCCACGGGAGGAGGCGCTAAAGCTGTTTGCAAGCGAAGCCGGGGTGCTGGTTGATCAGCCGAATTTTGAACTGGCTCTCACGAAAGCCTTAACCCGTAGTTTCAATAAAAAGCTCGCGGCCCGCCGGGGTGCCAGGCCCGAGGAGCGTTTGGCTGGGGTGGCGTTGGTGCAACCGTTCAGCATTGAAAACGGTTTACTTACCCAAACCCTTAAGCAAAAACGCGATCGCATCGCTGATCGTGATGCGTCGGCGATTGACCAGATCTACGCAGGCTGAGAAGCTTGAGCGTCTGAAACTGCATATCAATGGCAAATCAGCTTTCGATCAAACGCAACATCACCATTCGGGCTGTAGTTACCCCTCGCTGGAAGGAGGAAGCCGAACGGGAAATCAGCCAGGCGATATCTACAACGGATCAGCAGCTGGCCCAGTTGGAGCAGGAGGGGCAAGAGGTGGTGAGTGAAATTCGCCGCCAAAGCGCTAATCCCCTTGATCCCCGCATCCAAGAACAAGTTGCTGGGGTGCAGCAACAGGTGGCCTCTAAGCGGGCTGAGCTGGAGGAGCAAAAACGCAACCTGCTGGATCAACAGGTGAATGTGCAAGGGCTTGAAATGGAGCAAATTGTTGATCAAGGTCAGCTGGAAAGCAGCTGCACCGTTGAAGTGGGCGACAATTTGGTTGAAAAACTGCAAGCCTCAATTGTGGTGCGCGATGGCATTGTTGAGGCCTTAAGCGAGGGTGCTTGAGCTGCGGCGATAGGATCCCTTAAACCCAGTGCTGAAGCAGCGGATGGCAACCTTCGAGATCTTCATGCCGGCCCTCAGTTCCACGATGACTGAGGGGAAGATCGTGGAATGGCTCAAGCAGCCGGGCGATCGGGTGGAAAGAGGGGAATCGGTGTTGGTGGTGGAATCGGATAAGGCCGACATGGATGTGGAATCTTTTGAGGCTGGTTTCCTTGGAGCGGTTTTGTTGCCAGCGGGCGGCACTGCTCCGGTGGGAGAAACCATCGGTTTGGTGGTGCAAACCCAAGCCGAAGTTTTGGAATTGCAAGCCAAAGGACCAACTTCTGCACCACCTGCAACCCCTGCGCCCATAGCAACTCCAACTCCAGCACCCGTTGCAACACCAGCGCCTGTTAGCAGCAATCGCGTTGTGGCTAGCCCCAGGGCCCGCAAGCTTGCCCAACAGCTTGGGGTGAAACTTGAAGGATTAATGGGTAGTGGTCCCCATGGCCGCTTGGTGGCAGCTGATGTGGAAAAAGCTGCTGG
>NZ_JAGQEK010000078.1 GCF_024346075.1 Synechococcus sp. Cruz CV12-2-Slac-r | reverse complement strand
TCCCAACAAAGCGTTGGTGATTCACCAGTAGTGCCGCATACAACTAAGGCATCAGAGCCGTGATCTACAAGGTGGCGAGCCAAACGACCAGCAAGGCCAAGATCCACTGCACCATCACTGTCAAATGGTGTAACCATCGCTGTAACTAAATGCCCAAAAACTGCACTACTCATGGCGCCACCTGCTGCTGCAAAAGTTCAGCAATTTGAATTGCATTCAATGCGGCCCCTTTACGAATTTGATCACCGCAAAGCCATAACTCAAGCGCATTTGGATTACTTAAATCTTGGCGAATTCGGCCCACCGCCACCGCATCACGGCCGGTTACATCGCTGGGCATCGGGAAGCGATTAGTGGCGAAATCTTCAATTAATTCCAAGCCAGGTGCTGCCGATAGCAAGGCCCTGGCCTCCTCTACCGGGAATGGTTCTTCGAATTCAAGATTCACCGCTTCCGAATGGGCTCTTAGCACCGGAACACGCACGCAAGTGGCAGTTAAACGAAGTTGATCGAGCCCCATGATCTTGCGAGTTTCATAGAGCATCTTCAATTCTTCTTCGCAGTACCCATTTGCTTGCAGCGGTGAATTGTGCAAAAACAAATTAAATGCCAAGGAATAGGGCAACACTTCACTTTGCGGTTCACCACCATCGAGAACAGTGCGGCTCAACTGCTGCAACTCCTCCATCGCCCTAGCGCCAGCGCCACTGGCAGATTGATAAGTGCTTACCACCACTCGCTTCAAGGGGCGCTGCGCCGCAAGCGGAGCTAACGCCAAACTCAACAAAATTGTGGTGCAATTCGGGTTGGCAATTATGCCTTTGTGCTGCAGGGCAGCCGCTGGATTCACCTCTGGAACCACCAGTGGCACTTCAGGATCAAGACGAAAAGCGCTGGAATTATCAATAACAATTGCCCCTTGCTGCACCGCTATGGGTGCCCACTGGCGCGACACCGAACCACCAGCTGATGCCAAAACAAGATCTACCCCCTGCAGCGCTGCTTCATCAACAGCTTGCACCTGAAGTTTTTCCCCTTGCCAGGGCACCGCAACACCAGCCGAGCGGGGGGAGGCCAAAAGCCGTAATTCCTTGATCGGAAAGGCGCGTTCAGCCAAAAGAGCAAGCAGTTCTTGGCCCACTGCGCCTGTGGCCCCAAGAATGGCAACGGTTTGCGGCTTTGCCGCGTTTGCGGGGGTCAACGGTGGTAAGTGAGATCAAGCAAAGCTGAACAACCACGGAAGGGCATCGCCTTCTCGTTTGTTATTCCAATAATACGCACTAAGGATCCCCGTGCCGGTTTGTTTCTAGGATCACGAGCTTGGATTGAATCGGCCTACCCATGAGCAGCACCCTTACGGTTTCCACTTCCCCTTTGCCTGGCAGTCGATTAGCCATCGAAGTTGGGGTGCCCGGCGGCCGCTGCCAAGCCTCCTACGAAGCGGCAATTAAGAAATTGGGCCTCACTGTGAAGCTGGCTGGGTTCCGTCAAGGGAAGGTGCCGCGGCCAGTTTTGTTGCAACAACTGGGGGCTATGCGGGTGAAGGCCACAGCCCTTGAAGAACTAGTGGAAAGCGTGTTGAAAGATGCCCTCGCCCAAGAGCAGTTAAAAGCCCTCGGGCAACCGGAATTGAGCGGTGGTTTCGACAGCCTGCTGGCGCAATTTGAACCCGGTAAGGAGTTGCTGTTGAAACTGGAAATGGATATACCGCCAACGCCAACACTAAAAACCACCAAAGGATTAAAAGCAGAAGCAGAAGAAGTGCAATTCGATCCAGCTCGGGTAGATGAGCTGCTCGAGCAATCCCGCAAGCAACTGGCCACCCTGGTGCCGATCAGCGATAGAGCTGCCGCCATCGGTGATGTGGCTGTAGTGAGCTTCAGCGGTGTTTTTAGCGATACCGATGAAGCAATAAGCGGTGGCAGCGCTGAAAGCCTTGAGGTGGAGCTGGAGGTGGGGCGAATGATCCCCGGCTTTGTTGAAGGGATCGTGGGATTAACCCTTGGCGCTGAAACCGAGGTGAATTGCCAATTCCCTAGCGATTATCCAGATGAAACATGCCGCGGCCGTGGCGCTAGCTTCAAAATCAGCCTCAACGATCTCAAAGCCAAAGAACTACCCAGCCTTGATGATGCCTTTGCTCAACAAGCAAGCGATAAAGAAACCCTGGCGGAACTGCGCACAGAGCTGGAAACACGCCTAAAAGTTGACGCCGAAAAACGCCAAAAAATCAACCGCGAACAAGCTTTGCTGAAAGCTTTGGTGGCGGAATTAGAGGTGGAAATCCCTGAAAGTTTGATTAAAGAAGAAGTGAACACGATGTTGCAGGAAACCGCTGCTGAGATGTCTCGCCAGGGGATGGATATCAACAAACTGTTCACCCCTGAGCTGGTGCGCAATCTGGCCAGCAAATCACGGGAGGAGGCCACTGAACGGCTGCGGGGCAGCCTTGCCTTGCAAGCCCTTGCCAAAGCGGAAGCTATCGCTGTGGAAGATTTGGTTTTGGAGGCGAAATTAAAAGAGGTGATCCGCGGTTTAAGCGATACCAATCGGATTGATCACGCACGGCTGCGGGCTGCTGTTGCGGAAGATCTGCTTAAGGAGGCGGTTTTTAGCTGGCTTGAAGAAAATGCCACCATCAAAATTTCCAAAAACATCCCCGAAAAGGTTTCTAGCGCTGATGAATCCAGCAAAAAGCCCGCTGCTAAGGCAAAGGGCAAAGCCAAACCAATAGATTGAGCTAAATACAGCGGCAGCCCGTGCTCAACGCCCTACATTTTCATCCAGTTCATAGCCACTGGCAAAACACCATGGTGCCCACCGTGGTGGAGCAATCGGGGCGTGGTGAACGGGCATTTGATATCTACTCGCGCCTGCTGCGAGACAGAATTATTTTCCTTGGCACTCCCATTAACGATGCGGTGGCCGATGCAATCGTGGCGCAACTGCTTTTCTTAGAAGCAGAAGATCCAGAAAAAGATATTCAAATCTACGTAAATTCGCCTGGAGGCTCGGTAACGGCTGGCTTAGCGATCTACGACACGATGCAACAGGTGAGCCCGGATGTGGTAACGATTTGCTATGGCCTGGCCGCCAGCATGGGTGCCTTCTTGCTTTGCGGAGGCCGTAAAGGTAAGCGTTTGGCTTTGCCTAATGCCCGAATCATGATCCACCAACCCCTTGGCGGCGCCCAAGGCCAAGCGGTTGATATTGAAATTCAAGCTAAAGAAATCCTGTTCCTTAAAGACACACTTAATGGTTTGATGGCAGCCCATACGGGCCAACCGATCGAAAAAGTTGCCGAAGATACAGACAGAGACTTCTTTCTTTCCCCCCACGAAGCAGTGGAATATGGGCTAATCGACAAAGTTGTAATCGACTAACGCGTTGACGCGACCCCCTTTGGGGTTGATCCTGTGTTTTCAGCAGCTAACCAGTAAGGGGCGATGGCAAAGTTTGATGCTCACCTGAAGTGCTCGTTTTGCGGAAAGTCGCAAGAGCAGGTACGCAAGTTGATCGCGGGCCCCGGCGTTTATATCTGTGATGAATGCATCGATCTTTGCAACGAGATCCTTGATGAAGAACTTGTAGACGTGCAAGGGGGCGGCAGTCGCCATGGAGTGCAAGAGAGCAGCCGCAAAACTGCCCCAACCAAAAAGGTTTCAAAGCCAATTCCCACCCTCGCAAGCATTCCAAAACCGCGAGAGATCAAAAATTTTCTAGATCGCCAGGTGGTGGGACAAGAGGAAGCAAAAAAAGTATTGTCTGTTGCTGTTTATAACCACTACAAACGCCTGGCTTGGCAGGGGGATGGCAAAGGGGAAAGCGAAGCAAGCGCCACCCGTTTGCATAAATCAAATATTTTGTTGATCGGCCCTACAGGCTGCGGCAAAACATTATTGGCGCAAACCCTAGCTGAATTACTAGAGGTGCCATTTGCTGTAGCAGATGCCACCACGCTCACAGAAGCAGGCTATGTGGGTGAAGATGTGGAAAACATCTTGCTGCGTTTACTGCAAAAAGCAGATTTAGATGTGGAACAGGCCCAGAGAGGGATTATTTACATTGATGAGATCGATAAAATCGCCCGTAAAAGTGAAAACCCATCGATCACAAGAGATGTATCTGGGGAAGGGGTGCAGCAGGCGCTGTTGAAAATGCTTGAGGGCACTGTGGCAAATGTGCCACCCCAAGGCGGGCGTAAACATCCATATCAAGATTGCATTCAAATAGACACCAGCCAGATTCTGTTTATCTGTGGTGGCGCTTTTGTTGGCCTTGAAGACGTAATCCAAAGGAGGCTAGGCCGTAATGCAATCGGCTTTGTACAAACAGACAACCGCGGCCGCAATCGCAATAAGGAATTAGATGCCGCCAAGGTATTGCGTCATCTAGAACCTAATGATTTGGTGAAATACGGCCTTATTCCTGAATTTATCGGCCGTATGCCTGTGAGCGCTGTTCTTGAACCCCTAGATGAAGATGCCCTAGAAGCGATCCTCACCGAACCCCGCGATGCCCTAGTGAAGCAATTTCAAACCCTGCTTTCGATGGATAGTGTGCGTTTGGAATTTGAACCCGGAGCGATTAGGGCAATCGCGATCGAAGCGAATCGCCGTAAAACAGGAGCCCGCGCCTTGCGGGGGATCGTAGAAGAATTAATGCTTGATTTGATGTACGACCTTCCTGGCCGCACCGATGTACCTAAATTTGTAATTACTCAAGCCTTAGTAGAAGAACGTCATAGTGCCAAAGTGATCGCCCATCCCAGCAGCATTGATCAACAGGAACGCGCCTAAAGCTATGGCCGCGGCCGATCATCTAGAAGTTCCGCGGCGCCATGGTTTATTTATGCACCACGGCATTGATCTTGGCGACGGCACTGTGGTGCATTATCTAGAAGGAAAACAAATATTGCGCAGCCCATTGGCAGAATTCAGCCTTGGCGAACCCGTAAAAGTTGTGGCTCATAGTGATGCAAACCCCGTTGGTGTAACCCTGCGTCGAGCAATGCGACGGCTCGGGGAAGAACGCTACAACCTAATGCTAAATAACTGCGAACATTTTGCCGTGTGGTGTAAAACTGGGCAGCACCGTAGCAGCCAAGTAGATCGGGCCCTAGGGTTTGGCCAGATGTTATTAGAGCAAGGATTAAATATTAAACAAGAATTAAGCGAGCAAACATTTGCAACGCAATTAGAAGCGGTTGAAAAACTTAGAAGCCACCTCCAGGAATTGCTGAAGGGAAAACCCAAGCCTGAGTAGCCTTTAGCTATGGCCTATGAACCGCTGCACCATAAGTACAGGCCCCAGCGGTTTAGCCAGCTCGTGGGCCAAGAAGCTATTGCCACCACCCTTAGCAACGCCCTAAGAACCGGACGCATTGCACCGGCATACCTTTTCACAGGGCCAAGAGGCACAGGTAAAACCTCCAGCGCCAGGATTTTGGCGCGATCGCTGAATTGCGTTGCCAGCTCAGAACCCACCCCAGAACCCTGCGGCAGCTGCGAATTATGCCGCTCGATCGCATCTGGTAGCGCTTTGGATGTTATTGAAATAGATGCTGCATCTAATACCGGCGTAGACAACATTCGCGACTTGATTGAACGTTCACGATTTGCGCCGGTGCAGGCGCGTTGGAAGGTTTATGTGGTGGATGAATGCCACATGCTTTCCACCGCTGCATTTAACGCACTTTTAAAAACATTAGAAGAACCACCACCGCGGGTGGTTTTTGTGCTGGCAACCACAGATCCACAAAGGGTGCTGCCAACAATTTTGAGCCGTTGCCAACGGTTTGATTTTCGCCGTATTCCGCTTGAAGCGATGGAACAGCACCTCAGCTGGATCGCAAAGCAAGAAGCGATTGCAATCAATCCAGCCGCTATTCATTTGGTAGCTCAGATGGCCCAAGGGGGGCTGAGGGATGCTGAAAGCTTGCTAGATCAGCTGAGCCTGCTGCCACCACCGGTGGAGCCAGATGCTGTATGGGAACTACTGGGAGCAGTGCCAGAACAGGAATTACTAGGGCTTGCGGCTGCATTAGCTGCTGCAGATCCGGTAGCACTATTAAAAAACATACGGGGATTATTAGATAGGGGCCGAGAAGCCACCGCAGTGCTGCAAGGAATTGCAGGGTTGCTGCGGGATTTAGTGCTGGCGATTGCAGCGCCGGATCAGCCTGAATTGAGTGGCTTCTCCCCAGCAAATCGAGCCGAATTGCCCGCGCTTGCAAACCGGCTCGGACGCCAAAAATTACTGAGCTGGCAGCAAGGCTTAAGGGGCAGCGAAACCCAACTACGCCAGAGCGCCCAGCCACGCTTATGGCTGGAGGTATTGCTGCTGGGCCTGCTATCGGAACCAGCAAATGCATCAGCGCCAGTTGTTACTAAAGCAATACATACCCAGGTAGAAACTGGTGTAAAAACTATTGCAAAGAGTGAAGCTCCCCAAAAAGCACCTGTTGTTAACAATGAAATAATTAATAATGAGATAGTTAATAATGAGATAACTAATAACAAATCACAGGATTTAGCTGTGATATGGCAACAGATATTAGCCAGCCTTGAATTACCCTCTACTCGCATGTTGTTATCTCAACAAGGGGAATTAGTGCGGCTAGATCGCTCCAAAGCGATTGTGCGGGTGGCGCCCAACTGGGTAGCAATGGTGCAAAGCCGTTTACCTCTATTGGAACAAGCAACCACAAAAGCATTAGGGGAAACAAGGCAAGTTATTATTGAAACCGGCAGCGCTCAAGTTTTAGATGCACACATTAGTAAAGAAATAACTAAACCTGCTATCTCAATACCAACTCCCAAACCGATAAGTACTCCTGCAGCTCCAGTTTCAATTCAGAAAACTGAAGCAATTAGCCAAACTATTCAAAGCAATGGCATTGAAGTAGAAGCAAAACGTTTAGCTGAATTCTTTAATGGGGAAGTTGTATTAGATTCAGATGATTTAGAATAAAGATCTTACGGCAATCCGGGAACCGCTAAACCCACATGTGTAGTTTTTGACCATATCAAACGTTTTGGTTTTAAGGCCATTTTTAAACTAACCCAAGGTATTACCAAAAACCAGTGCATTAAATATGTATTTGCCATTAACAAAGTTAAACCTGTGCTATTCGGCAATGCCGGCCCATCACTAGAGCGCTTACCAGCTTGCCGTAAAGCAAAAGCGCTGAGGCTTAAAGTTGAGATTGATAGAGGCCAGAGCAAAGGCAATTGCCGCCAAACTACTGCTGCAAATAAATCGCCATAAATTGCAACTGGCAACATATATTGCAGAACAAAAAATACAAACAAGTCGATTTTTTGGCCAATGCTCAACTTGGCCGATATCAAAGCGGGCCAGTAATCGAGATAACGCTGCAGCCCCCCCTCTGCCCAGCGCTGCCGTTGACGCAACAATGCGCCCCAACGGGTAACAGGCTCTTCTTGCACGGGTGGATTCCAAACCACACCGATCGCTTCGCCTGCAAGGAGCAAACGAAAACTCAAATCAAGATCGTCGGTAACAGTGTCTTCATTAAATCCACCACAAGCCAGCAGCACTTCACGGCGCAACAACTCACCATTGCCGCGAAGTTCACCAATACCACCAGATGCAATCCGCCCTTCCTGGATCACCGCATCAAAGGCCATTTCTAATGCTTGAGAACGGGTAAGCCAACTGGACTCAACTTGCTCCACCGCTTTGCGCAGCTGCAAGGCTCCCCATTGGCGCAGCTTCAAATGCGGCGCTAGCCGTAAGAGCAGGTTGGGATCAAAACTGGCGTCAGCGTCTAACACCATCAGCCACTCCCCTTGCAGCTGGGGTAACAGAGCATTTAAGGCCGCACTTTTACCGCCACCAGCATCACGGGGCCTACGCCTTACCTCTAAAAATGGAAATTGTTCCGCAAGTTTTTCAAGAATTTGAGGCGTACGATCCAGGCTGCCATCATCCATTACCCAAAGGCTTAGTAATTCTTTGGGGTAATCAAGATCTGCCACAGCCTGCACTAATCGAGAAATAACAGCTTCTTCATCCCTAGCTGCCACCAATACATCCACCCTTGGCAATGAATCACTTGCTACGGAATTGGCTACGGCATTGCTGCTTAGAGCTTCACTAACTAACGCGTTAAAAGGTTCCTCGATTTGATGGCGGGGGCTGAG
>NZ_JAGQEK010000077.1 GCF_024346075.1 Synechococcus sp. Cruz CV12-2-Slac-r | reverse complement strand
TTAGTTCTTGAATCAAATCTAATAAAAAACCATCAGCCTCATTTTAATGTTCTTTTAAAGGACGATAAAAAATACCCATATTTGTGCATCACGTGGAGCGAAGATTATCCGCGTATATTTATTACAAGGCAACGAAGATTTCGCCGCGCGAGTGATCGTTTTTATGGGCCATATGTTGATGTTGGTTTGTTGCGGCGCACCCTAGCAATCGTTAAGCGAGTATTTCCACTCCGCCAGCGGCCTCAACCCTTGCATCGAGATAGAACCTGCCTCAACTATGACATCGGCAGATGCCCTGGAGTTTGCCAGGAAAAGATTTCTGCAGAAAATTATAAAATAATAATCCAAAAAGTTGCAATGGTATTTCAAGGCCGAAATGATGAGCTGCTTGATTTATTGCAACAGCAAATGATTCGCTATGCCGAACGTCTTGATTTTGAAGCTGCTGCACTGGCTCGCGATCAATTAAAAGGATTAGAGTTACTTACATCAGAACAGAAAGTTGCCTTACCAGATTCTGATATCAGTAGGGATGTGATTGCATTAGCAAGTGATGATCGTGTAGCTGCAGTTCAATTATTTCAAGTTAGAGCAGGTAAATTAGTTGGGCGCCTTGGCTATACAGCTGATGCCGAAGCGGCATCCCCCGGCGCGATTCTGCAAAGGGTGCTGGAGGAGCACTACAGCCAGGTGGATCCGGTGGAAATTCCCCCCGAGGTTTTACTGCAACATCCCCTGCCAGAGCAGGAATTACTTGAGGCCTGGCTGCGGCAGAGACGGGGGCGCAAGGTAACCCTGCTAAATCCGCAACGGCAACAGAAAGCGGAACTAATCGAGATGGTTGTGCGCAATGCCAGTTATGAATTGGTAAGGGCGCAGCGCAATGCTGAACAGCAGCATTTAGCCCTTGAGGATCTAGCTCAACTTCTAGAACTGGAGCATCCTCCCAGACGTATTGAAGGTTTTGATATCAGCCATATTCAAGGCAGCGATGCAGTGGCATCCCAGGTGGTATTTATCGACGGACTTCCCGCAAAACAGCATTATCGGAAATATAAAATTCAAAGTAGCAGTATTCAATCGGGGCATAGTGATGATTTTATGGCGATGGCGGAAATTATGCGCCGCAGGTTTAGACGCTGGAGCCAAGCAAAGCAAGGGGGCGCCGATTTAAATGAATTGCGGCGTCGTACCAAAACAACATTGCAAAGCGATGGTTTAATCGATTGGCCTGATGTTGTGATGATCGATGGCGGTAAGGGGCAGTTATCTGCAGTGATGGAAGCACTTAGAGAATTGGATTTGGCTGATGAGTTAGTGGTTTGTTCACTTGCTAAACAAAAAGAGGAAATATTTACCCCAGGTGCTTCTGATCCTTTAAACACAGAACCTGATCAATTAGGGGTAGTTCTCTTAAGGCGACTGCGGGATGAAGCCCATAGATTTGCAGTTGGATTTCACAGGCAACAGCGCGGAGAGCGCATGAAGCGATCCCGTCTTAGCGACATTCCAGGCCTTGGCCCTAAACGTGTAAAAGATCTCCTAGCTCATTTTCGTTCAATTGATGCAATTCAATTGGCTACAGCTGAACAATTAGGGGGATGCCCTGGCATGGGCTCAGCATTAGCTAAACAAATTTACGATTTTTTTCATCCAACAAATGATGAGGAAACCACTTAGACCATCGTTACAAATTCCTCAGAAATACTTGGATGTAATGCCATCGTTCTATCAAAATCTGCTTTGGTTGCTCCCATACCCACTGCAATTGCAGCCATTTGAATAATTTCAGCTGCATGGTTGCCAACCATGTGGCACCCTAATATTTGATTAGAGGTTTTAGCTACTACAAGTTTTAATATGCACCGAGGCCCAGCGGCAGGTAAAGCTTGCTGCAAACTACGAAATTTTGCTTTATATATAACTATATTTTCAATTCCAAACCTGTTATTGGCCTCATCTTCACTCAGGCCTACACAGGCAAATTCAGGTTGCGTGAAAACTGCAGTAGCAATAATCTCGTGGTTTACAACCCTTTTAATTCCTGCAAATACATTATCGGCAACTGCCCTACCTTCATCAATCGCTACCGGGGTTAAATTGACCCTATTTGTAACATCTCCCACTGCATAGATATGCGCAATATTTGTTTGTTGGTATTCATTAACAATTATCCGATCCTTTTCATGGGTGATAGCTGCCGCTTCCAATTGTAAATTTTTTAAAAATGCACCCCTCCCCGCAGCCTGCAATACCGCCATGGCATTGAAACTCAGTTGCTCGCTAGCAGTGGAATCGGAGTTATTGCGAGTGCAATTAACATAGTAATTATTTTCCTGCTTTTGGATGCTATTAGGTGAGCAACCAAATTCTAATTTAATACCTAATTCTTGCATTTCAGTTTCTACAGATTTTACCAATTCTGTGTCAAATTCCTTCAGAAGCCTATGTTTTCTCACGATTTGAGTTACTTTAACGCCAAGGCCAGCTAAAATACAAGCAAACTCGCAAGCTATGTAGCCTGCTCCAATAATTAAGATCGATTCTGGTAATTGCTCTGCCTCAAAAAGATCATCACTTACCCAGCCCAACTCTCCCCCTGGAATATTTAATCGTGTTGGAGCTCCTCCCACTGCAATTAATATATTGCTGGCACTTACGCATCGTTCCCCAATTTTAATAGTATGCGCATCTACAAATGAAGCCCAACCTGTTATTAATTCGATTCCTGCACTCTCAAGGGATTTAATATATATTTGATTAAGCCTATCTACTTCCTTGCGTACATTTGCTAACAATACTTGGCTATTGCAGCCATTATTTTTTATATCCCACCCATAACTTTCTGCGTTTTGTAAGGTTTCTTTGTATTCAGATCCATACACTAAAAGTTTTTTGGGCACACAACCTCGAATCACGCAGGTGCCCCCAACTCGATTGCCTTCAATGATTGCCACTTTTGCTCCATGGCGTGCGGCTCGTTTGGCAGCTGCAAGTCCCCCTGAGCCGGCGCCAATCACCAGAAGATCAAAATCCATAAGCTAATCAAGTAACCCATTCATCTTGGTTCCTCGCAGTGGCAGTTGGCATTTGGGTGCTGAATGATCAGCTACATCTGTTGCAAGCGGCTTTGGCATCCTGCAAACCCAGCGATGCGAGGGTTTTATTGGTGGAATCCCTATCTGTTTTAAATGCCGGGCCCCATTTGCAGAAGCAGATCTTTTTTTGGTCTGCTCAACGGCATTTTGCGGATGAATTGCGTTGTGCGGGTTGGAAGGTTGATCTTGTGGAGGCCCCCAGCTACGCAGAAGCTTTGACGGGCTGGCTCACAAGCCACGGCATCAGCGAACTTCGGGTGATGGAACCAAGTGATCGCCCTATCCATAAGGCGATCGAACGTATTGCCGCCCAGCTGGAAACTCAGCCTGATTGGCAGCTGCGTTGGTATCGCAATAATCAATTCCTCTGGAGTAAGGCTGAATTCGCTGAATGGGTGGGCACTAAAAAGCAATTGCGGATGGAATTTTTCTATCGCGAGGGCCGTAAGCGTTTTGATCTGCTGATGGCAGCTGATCAACCTTTAGGGGGCGAATGGAACTTCGATAAGGAAAATCGCAAACCACCGCGAGGTGGGTTGATTGGCCCGCCCGCCCTGTGGTTTGAGCCCGATAGCTGCACTGAAGCAGTGATCGAAAAACTATTGGAGTTGCAGGTTAAATATCAACTCACAGGCGCGGCGCGGCCTTTTCGTTGGGGTGTTAACAGGCAGCAAGGCCTGGATGTGCTCGAGCATTTCATAGCTACACGGCTTGCAGATTTCGGCCCATATCAAGATGCAATGGTGCAGGGTGAAGCAACCCTCTGGCACGCACTAATAAGCCCTTACTTAAACCTTGGCCTGTTGCAGCCCCTTGAAGTGTTGAAACGCCTTGAGCAGGCGGGCCTTGAGCAACAGGTGCCGCTGGCCAGTTTGGAAGGGGTGATACGTCAAATACTTGGTTGGCGAGAATTTACCCACGGCCTTTACCAGCATTTCGATGCCAACTACCAATTTTCAAATGCTCTTGAGGCAACAGCTCCAATACCAGCTTTCATCACTAATCTTGGCGGAAGCGGTATGCAATGCCTAGACAGCGTTTTGGCAGAACTGGCTAGCAGCGGCTATCTCCATCACATCCAGCGTTTAATGGTGCTTGGCAACTTAGGTCTTTTGGCAGGCTGGGATCCCCAGGCATACGTTGCTTGGTTTACAAGTCAATTTGTTGATGCCCACGATTGGGTAATGCAAACAAATGTGCTTGGTATGGGGCTTTGGGCTGATGCTGGAAAACTCGCTAGCAAGCCCTACGCCGCTAGCGGCAAATACTTGCAACGTATGGGAACCTATTGCCAAAACTGCCGTTTTGATCCCGCTAAACGCAGCGGACCGGATGCTTGTCCTTTTACAGCCCTTTATTGGAATTTCTTAGATCGCCACTCAGAGCGTTTTCGCAGCCATCCGCGGATGGCATTAATGATTAAACAACTAGATAAATTCAGTAGCGAAGAAAGATTTGCCATTGCTGCAACCGCGGCAGGTTATGAATGGGCTCAAAGCGGTACTAGCAAATGAGCCTACATCTTTCAGCTGAAGCTTACCTTTGGTTTAAAACACTTCATATTATCGGGGTTGTTGTATGGTTTGCTGGTCTTTTTTACCTAGTAAGACTTTTTATTTATCATGTAGAAGCGGCAGAGCAGGCAGAGCCTCTCCGCCAAGCTTTTGAGCAACAGTTTGGTTTGATGGAAAAGCGTCTTGCAAATATAATTACTACCCCGGGTTTGGTTGTAACAATTGTTGGCGCAGCAGGTTTACTAATTGGCAACCCAGGCTGGTTATCTCAAAGTTGGTTGCATGCCAAACTTGCTTTTGTAGTAATTCTTTTAGGATATCACTGGTTCTGTTATCGCCTGATGGGTTTACTTGCCCAGGGCAAATGTGAATGGAGCGCAAAACAGTTACGCGCTTTTAATGAATTGCCCACCTTGCTGTTAGTAATTGTTGTGATGCTGGTGGTATTCAAGAATCAATTTCCCACCAGTGCTGCAAGCTGGTTGATAGTGGGGCTGGTGGTTTTTATGGCTGGCACTATTCAGTTCTATGCCCGCTGGCGGCGCCTGCGGGCAGAACGGGAGGCGAGCCATGCCTCTTGATCATCCCTTGCGCTTAGTGCTCGCTTCAGTAACGAAGGAAAGTTGCCCCAAGAAACTTAATTTTCACTGCCACACCCTTTGTAGTGATGGAAGCCTCACGCCAAAAGCTCTAGCTGAGCAGGCTGTGCAAATTGGGCTTGAACACTTTGCTGTTACTGATCACCACAGCCTTGAAGCCTATCCAATTATTAAAAATGAATTAGCGAAATTTCAAGCTGCTGGTAAAGCGGTTCCTACTCTTTGGACTGGCACCGAAGTGAGTTGTGTTCTTGAAAATTGCTTGGTGCATGTTTTAGCCCTTGGCTACAAACCAGATCACCCCGCCATGGCTCCATACCTAAAGGGGGATGCAGTGGTGGGGGAGAAATTGAACGCCACTTCTGTAGTAAAAGCTATCCAGGCAGCTGATGGCTTGGCTTTGCTTGCCCATCCCGCCCGCTATCGGCTCAATTTCAAGCTGTTGGTGAAAGCGGCGGCGGCACTTGGCTTTGATGGGGCCGAAGCCTGGTACGACTACGAAATGCAACCTCGTTGGCGCCCAAGTGCCCATGTGTGTGATCGTGTGGCTGCCTTAGCTAGTGAACTCAACCTTTTGCATAGTTGTGGCACCGATAGCCACGGATTAAGCCTGTTGGGCCGCTAAATTTACTTTTAGTAAATATGGGTGTTATGGGATTCTTCGATCGCTTCCGCCGCAAGCCCAATGAAACGGAGCCAGACAAAAGCTTTTTCCTAGAACCAGATAGTGCTGGCAGCCTCGGCGACGTTAATTTCATGCGTCGCCCTTACAGCATTCGGCGCACCTTTCCTGGCACCGCAGCAAACCCAGGCCTCAAGGAACGCATTGAAGAGGTGGATTCGATGGCATCACGGCTCGAGAAGGTTTCTGACGGACTTCCAGAAGCGGCAGTGAGCGAGCCAAGCATTTATAACAATGATCTGGTGCCAAAGCCCGTTAAAAAAACCTTCGCTCAACAAATTAGTCAGGAGGAGCTTGAAAATCGCATGAGGGGTTCTGCTGTTTCAGGCACAAATGTGCCTGGTAGCGCATCAAAGAAGCCCGTTGAACTTGAAAAGATTGCTCCGCCAGTGGCCCGTTCTGCCAAGCCTGGATCAATAGATCCCTTCAAGAACATGCTTAAAGACCTGGGCTAATTTCGCTATTTTTGGCAGTTTCAATATTTTTATCTGTTGTTAGCACCAGTTCTTTCAAAAACTGCAACTGTTTTTGTTCTGGATTTTCCCATAAACCGCGATTACTTGCTTCAAGTAATCGCTCTGCCATATCGCGCAATGCCCACGGATTGCTCTGTTTTATTGTTTTCTGAACATCAAGATCCTCTAGCCATCGTTTACAGATTGCTCCATAGGCCCAATCTGGCACTAAATCAGTGCAGGCATCATAGGCAAAGAGATAATCAAGGCTAGCAGCAAATTCAAAAGCTCCCTTATAGCCATGTTTTTGCATTCCTTCTATCCAACGAGGATTTAAAAGCCGGCTGCGTATAACTTTGTCTAATTCTAGAGCTAAAGGTTTTGGCCTTGGCCGTTCAGGTTGAGAGTGGTCGCCAAACCAGAGTTGGGGATCACTGCCCCGAATACGCCGCACTGCAGCCGCCATACCGCCATGGAATTGGTAGTAATCATCTGAATCAAGTAGATCGTGTTCGCGATTGTCTTGGTTGTGCAAAACCACTTGCACTTCGTTAAGGCGTTTTTCTAAGCCGCTGCGGTCTGCCACTGGCTCTTCACTGGCCTGGTAACGCCATTTGCTCCAGTTTAGAAACGCTTCAGCTAAATCATCTTTGCTTTCCCAATTTCCACTTTCGATCAATCCCTGCAAACCAGCTCCATAGGCTCCAGGGGCTGAACCGTAAACCTGGCAACCGCCGCAACCATCAGCCTGCTGTTTAACGATGTGATTCGCTTCCTTGAGCCAATGCAGTAGTTGTGGAAAAGCATCTCTAAAAAAGCCCGAGATTCGTACCGTTACATCAACTCTTGGCCGGCCAAGGAAATTAATAGGAATCAATTCGAGCCCCACCATGCGCCGATTGGGGCCATCCCATAAAGGCCGAACCCCCATAAAGGCCAGCACCTGAGCTACATCATCTCCACCACTGCGCATCGTGCTGGTGCCCCAAATTGAAATGGCCAAATGGGTTAAGTGATCACCTTCGGCCTGAAGATGTTGCTCGAGAAGGGAGTCTGCAGCTTTTCTGCCGATATCCCATGCCGCTTCCGTTGGCACTGCTCGCAGATCTACTGAATAAAAATTTCTTCCCGTTGGAAGAACTTCAGGCCTGCCACGGGTTGGAGCGCCAGAAGGACCAGCCTCAATGCGTTCCCCCCGCAGAGCAGCCAGCAGATTGTGGCGCTCTAAGGGGGCGCAACCTTTCAACCTTGGCAGTAGATCCTGATTGATCCGAATCAGCTCTGCTGCAGTGGTGCTGCCAGGAGCTGCAACTAATCCAGCGAGGCAACTAGCTCCAAGATTTTCAAGTGCGGTGATGCCATCCCCCTGGGTGCGCAGAACCATTTCTGGAGCAATCCCTTGCAGCCGTTGTTGATCTGCTGATGTGAGTAGGTCAGCCTCAGCTGCAGTTAATGGATCGAGGCAGAGGCAAAGATCTTTTGCAAGAGCGCGGCTAAGGCCAATGCGGCTGGAGCCGGGGGAGCGGGCAATTGCCAAAAGCAATTCAGTTTCAGCAGCAGTTGTGGGTGCACAACCATAAATGTGCAAACCAGTTCGTATTTGTGCCTCTTTTAATTCACATAAATAGCCGTCAACCCTGCTTATTTTCTCATTGAAATTGTCGCTAAAAAATGAATCAATATTACTATTTTGAATGCCAATTGTGGTATTTAATTTATCTAGATCTAGGGCTTGCATTTTCTCGTTAAGTTTTTCTCTTAATACTTCAACTCTATTGCTTGCCATGGTGGATGCTTCCCAGTATTCATCAACTAAGCCTTCTAATTCAGCGAGTTCGCGATATAACCCTGCCCTACCTAGAGGT
>NZ_JAGQEK010000076.1 GCF_024346075.1 Synechococcus sp. Cruz CV12-2-Slac-r | reverse complement strand
CTTCAAACTCGCCCTTAAAAACGAATTCCAAGCGCAACTTCATAAAATCAATAAAACTACGATCGGTTGAAATTACTGCTGCAGCTGGCCTCGGCACAGAAGCAGCTTGATTTGCAAATTGAGAAGAATCCAAGAATGTTGGATTTAAAATTAACCAGAAATCGATTTCTTTATTATTTTCAGCATAATTGCGGCGCCGTTCTGAAAGAACTTCTGCAAGCGGCTCTTCTTTAGTTAAAAAGGCTTCGCTTGCCGCAACGAAGTAATAGGTGCTCATTAGATAAATTCTTTGCCGATGCCTGGATTCTGCTCTAGCGGGCGTGGATTCACCACTAAAGCTTTCATATCGCGCACTGCCTGTTCAAGGCCCACTGCTAATGCCCTCGCGATAATTGTGTGGCCGATGTTTAGTTCCTCAATTCCAGGAATAGCAGCAATTGCCTCCACGTTTTGATATGTGAGGCCATGGCCGGCATTAACCCTTAACCCCATTTCACGGCAGTGCTGGGTGGCCTCAATCAACTTGGCTAGTTCTTGGGCTTGCTTTGCTCCCCATGGGGCATCGGCGTAAGAGCCGGTGTGAAGTTCCACCCAGAGGGCCCCGCTGTCGCGGCAGGCCCGTAGTTGTTCTGAATTGGCATCCACAAACAAACTCACAGGAATTCCTGCGCCTTGAAGGCTTTGCACCTGTTGCTTTAGCAAGGTGCCCATAGAAACCACATCCAAACCCCCTTCAGTTGTTACCTCTTCGCGCCGTTCTGGCACGAGCGTAACCATCGCTGGTTTAAGCATTTGCGCGATCCCGATCATCTCAGTGGTGGCCGCCATTTCCAGATTTAAGCGGCTGCGCACGGTGGCTTTTAGCAATTCCACATCACGGTCTTGGATGTGTCTGCGATCTTCCCTTAGATGCACGGTGATGCCATCGGCACCACCCAGTTCAGCTAACAGAGCAAAACTTGCTGGATTTGGTTCCACCGTGCGGCGAGCTTGGCGCACGGTGGCGATGTGATCGATATTGACGCCGAGGCTGGCCATCGCAATTGCTGTCCAGCTATTGATCCTAGGAACCCAACCGCTGGATATGGTTCTCCAATGGCCAATCCAATTCGTAGTGTTGTGGCCCCCTGGCTTGCGCCAGCTGCGATGTGGGCCACTCAAGATCTTGCCTTGCGTTGCTATTTCAAGGCAACAAAAGTGCTTGGCGCTGAACATTTACCAAGGGGTGGGCCGGTATTGCTTGCCCCCACCCATCGGGCTCGGTGGGATGCCTTGATGTTGCCGCTGGCAGCAGGGCGGCGCATTCATGGCCGTGATTGTCGATTCATGGTTACCACCACTGAAATGCAAGGGCTGCAGGGTTGGTTTTTGCAGCGTTTGGGTTGTTTTGGGATTGATCAAGGCCATCCAGGCACGGGCAGCTTGCGCTACGCCTTGGATTTATTGGCCCATGGCGAACAGGTAGTGGTGTTCCCGGAAGGCAAAATCAGCCGCGATCAAGAGAAGCTGGAGCTGGAACCTGGCTTACCCCGCCTTGCCAGTTTGGCGCAGGTAAAAGGCCTGGAGGTGCCTGTGGTGCCAGTGGGTTTGGCTTATAGCCATCAAATCCCACGCTTTCGCGACCGGGCGGCTCTTTGTTTTGGAGCACCTTTATTAATTGCGGGTACAGGTAAAAAAGCTGCCGCTGAACTTTCAATACGGTTAGCGAGAGAAATGCGTTCAGCTGAGGAAGCGGCCCGCACTTGGGTGGGTAATTCTTCAATAACCAAATAAAGTTTGTGTATTGAAGATTTCTGTTGGTTTTTATGCGTCGTTTATTGCTGCTTTCAGGTTTGGTGGTTGGGTTTGCGTTGCCCCTTACTCCAGGCAGCAGCCTTGCTCAAGGGGCAGGCACTACGGCTGCAGCCCAATCGAGCGACGCTTTTAACCTTGGATCTGTGGATGCCTTGCTCGCAAAAGGTGATCGGGAAGCTGCTAGTGGCAATCTCACAGACGCGGTGAAGTCTTACGACAAAGCCCGCAACGCATCCCGTTCGTTGTTGTCTTTTTACCGTGATCTTGGAGGAGCTTTCCGCGGCTTGGATGCCCGCATCCCCCGCGATATGGATCAAAAAGGTCGCGAGGCAATTGAAAAATTGGCGCAAGCAAATCTTCGTTTAGCAGCTGTTTATCGGCGTCAAAACCAATCGGAGGTAGCTGTGCCACTTTTGGTTGAAGTGGTGAAAATAATGACCCCAAGCACCGCCGATGGCCGTAAGGCCTATCAACAATTGGTGGAAGTGGGTTTTGCTTTCACCCCCTACGCTGCACCAGCTGGAACAGCTACGAATTAAACCCAATGGTGCAAATAACTGCAGTAGCCGAGGCGATTCGCCTGGCTCTTCCCGAAGCTTTGGTGGAAGTGGAGGATCTCACCGGCGGCGGTGATCATTTGCAGGTAAAGGTGTTGTGGGAGGGCTTCAGAGCTTTATCTCGCGTGAAGCAACATCAATTGGTTTACGGCGCCTTGCGCACCGAATTAGCCACTGAAGCGATCCACGCCCTTGCCCTAACCACTGCTTGCCCCACCTAAAGTTTTCTGAAATCCCTTTCAATTAATTTGTAACCATGGACGCAACACTCAAAAGCCGTATTGAAACTCTGGTAAATGCCAGCCCTGTGCTGCTTTTTATGAAGGGCAATAAGTTGATGCCGCAATGCGGTTTTTCTAACAATGCAGTGCAGATATTTAATGCCCTTGGCGTGCCATTCGACACTTTTGATGTATTAAGTGATCAAGAAATCCGCCAAGGAATTAAGGAATATTCAGAATGGCCAACAATTCCCCAAATTTATGTGAAGGGCGAATTCTTGGGCGGTTCAGACATTCTGATAGAGCTTTATAACTCCGGAGAGCTTAAGGAAAAGCTTGCAATCGCTCTGGCTTCCTAACGCCTTTCACTTTCAAATAAAGTTCGGGGGTCTCCATCGGGGCCCAGAAAGCTAGATGGATCACGAATCCAACGATCAATTAGTTCCTCAAATCTCTGTTGACTCAGGGGATCTAGCAGTTTGCTGCGCCTTAAGGCATGGTTATAGCCATCTGCATAAAGCCTCATTTCTGATGGGCCGCTATAGCGGAGCGCCATTTCTTGCAGCGCATCACAGAGGCTCTGGAAATGGCGAATGGCAGTGGGATCTTGAAGCGCAGTCATGGGTTGGGACAGCTGGCAAGGCTTCGCCCTTCACCAGCCAAATATTACTTACAAGTTACGGTAGGGGGCCGAGCTAATTAATTGGTGGAACCCCCCGGCCAGTACCGCATCCTTGTGGTGGATCCACACCCAACGCTGCGCATGGTGTTAGCCCAACGGTTGCGTCAAGACGGCCACATGGCAGCAGCGGTGGGAACAGCAACAGAAGCCCTGCAGGTTTGTTTAGAAGAGCAGCCCGAACTGCTTGTGAGTGCAGAACTGCTAGAAGAAACAACTGCCTTGAAATTAGCTGCGCAGCTGCGCTGCCCCGTGATGGTGCTCACAGCCCGCACCGGCGCAGAAGCGGTGGTTTCGTTGCTTGATGGTGGCGCAGAAGATGTATTGCGTAAGCCGTTTGGCCTTGAGGAACTTGCGGCCCGCTGCCGCAAGTTGCTGGGGCGCAGTAGTGGTTTGCAAGAAAAGGTGAGTGTGGGGCCTTTGGCTGTGCATTTATTGCTGCGTCAAGTAACCCTTAGGGATCAACCGGTAGAGCTGAGCCCTCGGGAATTTGCCTTGCTCTGTGCATTGATGATGCCACCCGGCCATGTGCGCAGCCGCCAAGAGCTATTAACAATGGCCTGGCCACCATTTAGTGGTGGTCCGCGTTCTGTTGATACCCAGGTGCTCACACTGCGGCGCAAGCTGGAGCAGGCTGGTTTAGGGGAAGGCGGTGGTATTGAAACCGTGCGTCAGCAGGGCTACCGCTTTAGCTTAGATAATCTTCCAGATAAACCATCAGCCGTTGAGGGCTCCCCCCAGAATGAGGTTCCAGCCCAAGCCTTGGAACCAAGCGGTGAACAACTCAGCGATAAGCATCAAACCGCTTAAAGCTGCAAGCAATTGGTAGGTCCAGGGGGGGGTAAGCCGTTGCACTGAGCTGGTGTTAATACCGGTTGCTTGCTGCAATTTGGCTAGCAATTCAGTGAAATTTGCCACCCGTTGGGGTAATAAAAAAGATCCTGATTTTGTACGTAAATAATAAACATAACCGGCTTGGCTCGTTGAAACAGGCACTAGTGCTTTGATTTCATTAAGTGATACCTGCCAACCGCGACGTAATAACCAACGGCACCAGATTGGGTATCCCACTTTCAAGCTGCTGGAGCTGAGTTGCACCTCTTCACTAACAAGCGCTAATACCAATAAAAAACCCAAAATTGTTGCTAAAAGTAACCACAATTTCAATTCGCTTGGTGCAAGCACCGGCAGCGGTAAAACCAGGGCTAAATATAAAAACAACAAAGTTGTTTTTATTAATGGTGCCATTGGGTATGAGGTCATTGATTTAACTAGGTAGTGCCCATGGGTTGAGGCCTAGATCGGCGCCAATGCGATGGGCGCAGGCAAAACCACTAAAGGCCACAGCATTTAAGCCTTGGCCTGGAAAACAGGAATCGCCAACGCAGTAGAGCCCTTTAATTGCGGTGCGGTTGAAGGGCATCGTTAGCAACCCTGGTAAACGCATTGCTGGAATTGGCCCGTAGCTGCCTTGATGGCGGCCAAGGAAGCGGCGATGGCTGCGGGGAGTGCCCACTTCAAGGTGGTCAATGGCAGCTTCCACACCTGGCAGCAAAGCTTCAAGCCGGGCGATCAGGCGTTGGGCATCGGCTTCTTTTTTGGCTTGATATTGCGTTGTTGTTAGCCCTTGCCAATGCTCCATTGAACTCGGGGTAAAGCAATGCAGGATGTGTTTCCCGGTTGGAGCTAAAGCCGAATCCAGCAGGGTTGGCATCGAAACAAACACCACACCCTGTTCGGCTTCCATCTGCTGCCAATCTTCAAGCAATAGGTGGTGGCAATGGAAATCTTTGGGCACTAGGGCAGCATCAATCCCCAAATGAAGCGAAAGGAAGGATGGGGACGGTTTATAGCGTTTTCGCCAAGTATTTTCTGCTTTTGGGATGTGAACGGTATCAATCAAATTGCCAAAGGTGTCCCAGCGGGTGGCATTACTTACCACTTTGCGGCTGCGGATTTGCTCCCCATTTGCTAGTTGCACCCCCACTGCTTTGCCATCTTCTAGCAACACCTTGGTTACCCTTGTTTTGTAGCGAATTTGGCCGCCATGGCGTTCTAGACCGCTAACTAATTTTTCTGCAATTACACCAACGCCACCTTTTGGATAATTAATGCCACCGGCATGGCGATCAGAAAAAACCATGCCTGCATTAATCATTGGCGTGAGATCTGCTGGCATCACACTCCAGCAAAAACATTCCATATCAATAAATTTAAGCAAGGCGGGATCTTTGATGAATTTACGTGCCACATCTCCTACATTGATCGGTAACCAACGAGCTAAACCAAGGCAGGCTAGAGGTGCACGAAAGAATACTTTTGCTAGATAGGCGGGATCTTCTAGTGATAACAGTGGCATTGCATCAAGGCAATTAAATACCTGCCAGCAAGTATTATAAAAAGTGCGGATCCCTTTTTCTTCCTCTGGAAATTTTGCCACTAAAATTGATATAAAACTTTCGTAGTTGCGATTAACGGCAACTGTTAAATCATCGGGTAAGTGATATTCAAGCTGGGCTGGATCGGCGATGGTTTCGCAATGTTCACCCACATCAGCAAGGGCGCGGGTGAGCAGGTTGGTGTGCCCTTTTTCACCAAACCCAAAAATCATTGAGGCACCCACATCAAAGGTGTAGCCGTTTCGCTTAAAGCTGCCACCAGATCCACCTGGGATCAGGTAGCGCTCCAGCACCAGCACTTTTGCCCCCTTAACGGCAAGTTGGCTAGCGGTTACGAGGCCGCCGATGCCAGCGCCAATCACGATTACATCCCAGGCTGGTATTTGGCTGCTGTTCACCTTGGCTGCGGAGCTAGTGAATGCGACCCTAGGGGGTTGGTAGCGCTTGTTAGATCAGCAAGAGCCCGATCTCGGTAGGCGCCATAGCGTTCGCGTTTATCGCGAATGCGAGTATTTAATTCAGGCAAGAGGCCGAAATTAGGGGGCATTGGTTGAAATTTAGCTGTGGGTGCTTCTGCGATGAAATGGGTTAATGCACCGATCATGGTGGTGGCTGGCAGTGAAATAGTTTCCATTCCAAGGGCTAGGCGTGCTGCATTTGTGCCTGCTAGCCAGCCGCCTGCCACTGCTGCTGCATAACCTTCAGTGCCAGTGATTTGGCCTGCCGCCAATAGATTTGGCCGTTGGCGAAATTGCAGGCTGGTTTCTAGTAATTGGGGTGATTCAAGGAAGGTGTTGCGATGCATCACGCCAAATCGCACAAATTCGGCATTTTCTAGGCCTGGAATTAAGCGCAACACTCTTTTTTGTTCTGCCCATTTGAGGTTGGTTTGAAAACCCACCAAATTCCAGAGGCGGCCGTCTTTATCTTCCTGACGCAGCTGCACCACCGCATAGGCCCGTTTTGCCCGGCGCACATCTTTATCGTTTAGGTCGCCCCAACGGGGATCCCAAAGGCCGATTGGTTTTAGGGGGCCATAGCGCATGGTGTCTTCCCCGCGGCGCGCTAACTCCTCGATCGGTAGGCAGCCCTCAAAGAAGTTGGCACTTTCTTTCTCAAAATCCTTAAGTTCCGCCTGTTCTGCATCAAGTAACGCCTGGCGGAAATGCAGGAATTGCTCTTTATCCATGGGGCAATTGATGTAATCAGCATCGCCTTTGTCGTAGCGGGAGGCGCGAAATGCCTTGTTTAAATCAATGCTTTCCCCTTCCACAATCGGGCTAGCGGCATCAAAGAAATGGCACTCATCCCTTCCTGTGAAGCTGCGCAGCGATTCAGCTAAGTGCTCACTCGTGAGCGGCCCGGTTGCGAGCACGGTGATTTGTTCAGGGCCCGGCAGGCTGGTTTGCTCACGGCGTTCAATTGTTACCAGTGGATGTTGCTCTAGGGCGCTGGTGAGGGCGGCGCTATAGCGGCCGCGATCCACGGCTAAAGCACCGCCAGCTGGCACCGCATGCTGATCTGCGGTGTTAATAACTAAAGACCCCAGCTGCCTTAGTTCGTGTTGCAACAATCCTGCAGCCCGATCACCGCTGAGGGCGCCAAAGCTATTGCTACAAACAAGCTCGGCGAATTCGCTGCTGTGGTGAGCCGGGGAGCGCCGCAGCGGACGCATTTCTATCAAAGTAACTGGCACACCAGCTCGGGCCACCTGCCAAGCAGCCTCGGTGCCAGCGAGGCCGGCACCGATCACAAGCACGTTCAATTGATCAACCGCGGGATCGCCTTAGCAGTAGTTGCAGCTGACCAACGGCAGCACGGCCGATATTGAAGCCAGCCCAGCCCACTGCCAAAAGGATCGGTGAGGCAACTAAAACAAGCCGAAGATCCATGGTGCAGGCGGGTACTTACAGCTACTGATCTTAATTGTTCGCGGCGTGTTTTTCTGCTAATTGGCGGTAATTGAGGGCATGGGCGCGCTGGGCGCTGATTTCACTGGGGCTTTGTTGCCTTTTCACCTGGGCTGGGGTGCCCATCACCACCGCAGCAGCAGGTACATCTTTCGTTACCACTGCCCCAGCTGCCACAAGGGCATCTGCGCCAACCGTTACGCCATTCAGCACAATTGCACCGATACCGATCAAGCAGCCGTCTTCCAAGGTGGCGCCATGCACAACAGCGCGATGGCCAATGGTTACTTCCCTACCGATGCGCACCGGTGCATCTGGATCACCATGCACCACTGCCCCATCTTGGATATTGCTGTTGCTGCCCACCTCAATCGAGCAGAGATCAGCCCGTAAAACGGCCATGGGCCAAATGCTTACCCCTTCCGCTAGCCGCACATCGCCGATCAGCACTGCATCGGGTGATACCCAAGCAGCAGCACTGAGGTTTGGCTCAGGCCAATAATTTAAAGCTTTGTTTGCAGAGTTCACCCATTGAACTTACACTAAAAACCCTCTAGGAGTAGAATGGCAGGTTGTTCTGAGCTCCTACAAAATGCTGAAAGTTAACTTAGGTTTGCTCAAGTTCAATTCATTATTTTAATGGTTGGACGTGAGGTTTTGGCTTTGCAGCTAAAACGCAAACTTTCCGAAATTGATTCAAGGGCACCTCGAAAAATTGATGCAGCCCTAGATAATGGTTCAGTTTGAGTTATAATTA
>NZ_JAGQEK010000075.1 GCF_024346075.1 Synechococcus sp. Cruz CV12-2-Slac-r | reverse complement strand
CCTCACACCTCTATCGCATATCTGTTCTCAATACCGCTTTCGCAATATCGAAAACGCGACAGAAGAGTCGGTTCCTTAAGCTTTTCGGTTGTCCAGGTGCGTCGCCTTTCGACGACTTGTGAACCGTATCACAGCAAGATCAACGTCCGAACCGATAAATCACCGGTTCTTAACGAAATCGTGCTGAACACAACCACTCCAGAAACTTAGCAGATGGGGGCTTACTCTCTCCGCCATGGAGCTACTGCAACTGACATTCACTTTTTTCGCCCTAAGCCTTGCTGGCCTTGGGCTTCTATTGCTTTGGCTTGAAGCAAGACATCGCCTAGAGCCGAGTTCACCACTAAAACTGAAATTTGAAGCTTGGAGCGTGTCGATATCGCCTGGGCGTTACTGCGTTGAAGGTTTTGTAACCATCAACAACCCCCATGGCCAGATGGAAGTGTTTGTACCGGAACTCAGGGCAAAACCGCGTTTACTCGCCAGTGAAAGCCTTAAAAACATCACACTCACCACAAGGGTGGAGCCTCGTCATCCCGATGAGGAAAGCCGCGCTGATGATTATTGGTTTGCTTACATCGTTAAAGGGCACAAGAGCACCCAGGCAAAAATTTCCATATGGATTGAAGGTGAGCAGCTAGAGCAACGGCTTGATTCGCTTTGGGTAGATATCCACTGGGTGAATTACGGCCCCTTTGGACGCCTAAAGAAACGTGAGGGTTTACTTGTGCCCCTCAAGCACCCTGCCCCAGTTCAACCGCAAGACGCCAAATGGAGAGAGGGCGATCACTGTTATGTGTTGGCAGTACCCACCCATCTGCTTGGGGTACTCGACAACGTTGAAACAATCCTTCGCCACTACGCCGGAGCGGTTTTACAACCGGGCGACATTCTCACCATTGCCGAAAGCCCCTTAGCAGTAATGCAAGGCAGATATCAGCATCCATCCGAAATAGTTCCCTCGGCATTAGCCAGGACACTTTGTCGCGTATTTCATCCCACCAGCAGTCTTGCCACCGCTTGCGGACTGCAAAGCCTGATCAATTCAGTTGGCCCTGCAAGGGTATTGATGGCATGGTTGCTTGGCGCTCTTTTAAAACTTGCAGCTATTAAAGGTGGGTTTTATCGATTAGCAGGCCCCCAGGCGCGATTAATCGACGACGTAACTGGATCTACCCCTCCATACGACCAAACAATTGTGATGGGTCCTGAAGATCCTGAAAAAGTGGTGCAGCTAATGGCAGCAGCCTTGGGCCATGGGGTGGCTGTAGTGGATGTGAATGATCTGGGCCGAGTAAAAATATTGGCCGCCAGCAGGGGGTGCGATCTCAAGTTGCTTGAGCGAGCCCTGAAGCCAAATCCAGCTGGCAATGCCAATGAACGCACGCCATTAGTGGTTGTTAGGCCCCGATCCTGAACACACCTAGATAAAGTTTCGCAATATGGGCTACGCCATGGAGTCTCAACTGCAGCACCAAAACCTGCAGGTTGAGCTCTTGCAGCTGAGCCACCTTGCTGAGCTGCAAAGACCAGAACTGCAATATCTAGCAACTCAACTGCAGAAATTAGTTTTTTTAAGACCCATTTCCGCCCTTAAACCGTGGCTTGCCCCATCAAGTTCACCTGCACCCTTGGCCCTTGTTGCTGTTAGCGATGACGGAGCATGTGTGGGATTGTTGCTTGCTGAACCCTGCAATCGCAGAGGAAGTTGCTGGCGCCTTGAGGTTTTGGAAAGTTGGGGGGATGCAGTATCTCCGTTAGATGTAGAGAGCTGTCTTTTAAAAGCGGCTTTAGAGCAGGCTCCCGGTGCCATGGCCTGGGTTGCAAGGGCTGCCAGCAACGCTGAACAAACCTTGGCGGCTCTAAGGGAACAGGGTTTTCAAATCCTCCAACATCAACAGGCATGGCTGCTTAATTCGCTAAGGAAACTAAAAGCTGTTGCGGTATTGCCAGAGCCCTTCCAGTTTCAGCCCCTAAGCCGGGCCAGCGCAGTGTTGCTGTTGCAGCTTGAACTTGCAGCAACACCAAGCCACTTGCGCCAAATGCAAGATCTGCGCAGCGAAGATCTTTTGGCTGATTCCCAAGTGGATTCCCTTTTGTTGGTAGATCTTCAACGCCACCAAGCGGTGGCTGGAGCAAGGCTGCTTAGGCGGCGTCATAGGGGCCCCACTGAAATTGAATTAAGCCTTCATCCCGGCTGGAAACACCTGCTGGGAGACATCCTTGGCTTGTTACTCACTAACGCTGCCGATAAACACCTGCCCGCCTTAATTCGCTGCGACATTAGTAATTCTGAAGGTAATGAATGGCTTGCTCAACAAGGAGCACTGCAAATCCAAGAGGAGCTTGTGCTCGCCCGTAGCCTTTGGCGCCGCAATGAATTGGTACCCCCCCCCGGACTTGCCAGCCGCACCATCGAACGCTTGGTTGGCCAATGGCAACCAAGGCAACGGCCAGTTCCAGAAGCAATGCGTTGGCGTTGAAGCAGCCACCCCAGCCCCGTTCAGTTCTGGCAATCGATGTGGGAAAAAAACGCATCGGTTTAGCTGGATGCGATCCTCTTGGGCTAACGATTTCGCCATTACCTGCAATTGCCCGGGGAATTTTCTCTCGAGATCTGCTTATTTTTAAATCCCTGGTGCAGCAACGCCGCTGCGAAGCATTAATCGTTGGAATTCCCCTAGATCAAGCCCAACAACCAACCCCCCAAGCTGAATATTGCAGGCGTTACGGCAACCAGCTGGCACAGGCGTTAGCAATGCCCCTCGCTTGGGTTAATGAACATTGCAGCAGCTGGTGTGCAGCTGAAAGTTTGCAGCTCCATGGCGATCGCAGCGGAGCTTTAGATAGTGCTGCTGCTGCCTTGTTGCTCGAGCAATGGCTGCAGGAAGGACCTGAACCGGTCTATGCGGCGGCCATTAGTGACAGCACAGCAGCGAGCCTTGAGGGATCCTGATGTAGTTGCAACAGAAACGATGGGCGAAACCTCCTCTCTTTCGGGATCAAATGATGTGCCCACAATTGTGGTGCGCGATGGCCAAGGTAAGGAACTGCTGTGTTTCTTAGAACAACTGATCCCCCTTGATGGCCACGACTACGCCTTGCTCACACCAGTGGACACCCCCGTTTGCTTATTTCGCCTTAGCGACGATGAAGAGCCAGAACTGCTGGAAGGTTTAGATGCCAGTGAGCCAATACTTTCAACCGCCGAAGTGGTGCTCCAGGAACATGAACTTTCTTTGGTGCGTTCTGCCGTAACCCTCACCGTTGTTGGAGAGCTTGAAGAACCAGATCCAGACGACTTCGACGAAGATGAAGATGCCGATGGAGATGATGACGATGATGCAGAAACCTACGAATTATTAGTTAGTTTCATGGTGGCAGAAGAGGAATACGGTTTATACATTCCCCTTGATCCTTTCTTTGTGGTGGCCCGCATGCAAAACGACCATGCCCTGCTGGTGGAAGGTGAAGAGTTCGAGCGGGTGCAGCCACGCATCGAAGCTGAATTGGAGGAGCGGGAGTCTCAGGATTGAACCTGCGTGAGTTGCTAGAACCCAATTGGGTGGCCAAGGGCAGTGTTTGTGATTTGCCCTTGGAGGTATTCGCCGATCTAAACATCAAGGCCTTAGTGCTCGATGTGGATTGCACCTTGCTGCCTCAACACAGCCAAGAAATCCCGGCAGATGTATTGGTATGGCTCAATAAAGCGCGCCATCAATGGCGTTTGCACCTATTCAGTAACAATCCGAACCGCCGCAGAATTGAAGCAATTGCTAATGCCTTTGATCTGCCTTTTACGGCAGGAGCAGGCAAACCAAGACGCGGCCCTTTAAGGCTTGTGCTTAATCAATTGAAATTGCCTGCTGCTCAAGTTGCCCTTATTGGCGATCGAGTTTTCACAGACGTGCTTGCAGGAAACCGTCTTGGGCTATTCACAGTTCTGGTACATGCCGTTGGCAGTGATGGCAAACCGAGCAATAAAAACACTTTGCAGCGCAGCGAACGCAGATTGGCGCGCTGGCTGGGGGCCCGGATGGATCAGGGATTGCCTCACTGATGAGTCGCACTTTGGTGGTGAAAGTGGGCACCAGTTTGTTGCGGGGCAATAAAGGGCTCAGCACAGCTCAGTTCATCGCAGGACTAGCCGCAAGCCTGAGTGCTGAACGGGCAAAAGGCCATGGTGTTGCCCTTGTAACCAGTGGTGCTGTAGGGCTCGGCTGCCAAGAGCTGGGGCTCGAAACAAGGCCCAAACTCGTTGAGGAATTACAAGCAGCGGCAGCCATCGGTCAAGGTCAACTGATGGGGCTTTATGCCCATGCTTTCAAAAGCCATGCTCAAACCGTGGCCCAGGTGTTAATAACCCGCGGCGATCTGGCTTCAAGGCGTCGTTTTCTAAGTGCTAGCCGCACCCTTCAACAACTTCTTAGTTGGAATGTGGTGCCGATTATTAATGAAAATGACACCCTGGCCACTGAAGAACTGCGTTTTGGAGATAACGACACCCTTTCAGCCCTAGTGGCCGTAGCTCTACAAGCTGACGAATTAATTTTATTGACGGATGTGGATCGTCTTTATTCCAGCGATCCCCGTCAAAACAATGGGGCAACACCAATCGATGAAGTGCAAAACCTTGCTCAACTAGATGCCCTTCAAACCGATGCCGGCACTGGAAATGTATGGGGCACTGGCGGGATTACAACAAAATTGGCGGCAGCCCGCATTGCCACCGCTAGTGGCATCCAAGTGAGGTTGGCTGATGGACGTGATCCGCTTGTTTTATCCGAATTATTGGCTGGTCGCTGCCATGGCACCCGTTTTTTAGCAAGCCTCTCACCCATACCTGATCGCAAACGCTGGTTGGCCCACGCCCCAGTGCCCCAGGGCGATCTACTGGTGGATGAGGGGGCAGCAAGAGCCTTGCTCGATAAGGGTGCTTCCCTGTTGGCTATCGGAATTATCAAAGTTAATGGGGAATTTGAACGTCAAGCGCCGGTACGCATCCTTACTAGTGATGGCCTTGAATTAGGGCGCGGTCTTTGTGCTTACGCCAGCAAAGAACTACAGCGCTGTCTTGGTTTGAGCTCTCATTTAGTGCAGCAGTTTGAGCCTCAGTTGCCGGAGGTGGTGATTCATCGCGACCAACTGGTAATAACTGCCATTTCAAGCGTTAGCACTACGATCCCGGCCAAGCTCTGAGTTATGAGGCCTGCCATGCAATTCAGCACATTGCTAACGCATCTTTCTGGGGGAGAAAATCAGCCGCTCTTTCTAGGCGATGATCCCGAATTAAAGGCCGCAGCAGCCCTTGATCAAGCAAGCCAAGGGGACTTGAGTTTTCTTGAACCCGGCAATGCCCTGTTGGCTGCATTGGCTGAAACAAGCGCCTCCGCCCTGCTGCTACCCCCAGATCCCGAGCTCCATGCAAAAGCAACTGAAAGGGGAATTGCCTGGATTTCACTAAAAAATCCAAGGCTTGGTTTTGCAGAGGCCTTAGAGCAGCTCTATCCCAAAAGCCCACTGCCCTGCGGGATTCATCCCACTGCTGTGGTGGATGCAACTGCGGTGCTCGCTGAAGGAGTGCATGTGGGAGCGCTTGTGGTGATTGGTGCAAACAGCCGCATAGGGGCCGGCTGCATCTTGCATCCAGCCGTTGTGATCTATCCAGATGTAGAAATCGGCCCGGGCTGTGAACTGCATTCTCATGCGGTGTTGCATCCAGGCAGCCGGCTTGCAGAAGCATGCGTTGTGCATTCCCATGCAGTTATCGGCAGTGAGGGGTTCGGCTTCGTACCCACCGCCAGCGGCTGGCGCAAAATGCCTCAAACCGGTTTAGTGCTGCTGGAAGAAGGGGTGGAGGTGGGCTGCGGCTCCACCATCGATCGCCCAGCAGTGGGAGAAACCCGCATTGGTGCTGGAAGCAAAATCGATAATTTGGTACAGGTTGGCCACGGCGTAGTAATTGGCAAAAATTGCGCAATTGCCGCTCAAGTAGGTATTGCCGGCGGAGCAAAGCTGGGCAATGGCGTAATTCTTGCTGGCCAGGTGGGGGTGGCAAATCGCGCTGTTATTGGTGATGGCGCCATTGCTTCTTCAAAATCAGGAATCCACGGCGAAGTAGCAGCTGGAGAAGTTGTTAGTGGTTATCCAGCAATACCAAACAGACTTTGGCTGCGCTGTTCTGCGGTTTTTAGCAAATTACCCGATATGGCTCGCAATCTGAGGCAGCTGAATCAATCGAACTGACGCGATAGGTTGCGACTAGCTATCAACACTTAAGCGGCAATGGGCAATTACCAAATCACCCTTCTGGCCGGAGATGGGATCGGCCCCGAGATCACTGCTGTTGCGGTGAAATTACTGGAAAAAGTGGGCCACCAATTTGGCTTTCAATTGAATTTCAATCATCAACCGGTGGGTGGTGCGGCGATAGAGGAATTTGGGCAACCTTTGCCCCCCAGCACTTTGGAGGCTTGCAAAAACAGTGATGCTGTGCTTTTAGCCGCCATTGGCGCCCCTAAATACGACGCTTTAGCTCGGGAGCTAAGGCCGGAATCCGGCTTGCTTGCCTTAAGGGCTGGCCTTCAGTTATTTGCCAACCTCAGGCCTGTTGCGATTGTGCCGGCTTTATTAGGAGCAAGCAGTTTGCGGCCTGAAGTGATTAGTGGCGTGGATTTATTGGTGGTGCGTGAACTTACGGGAGGGATCTATTTCGGCCAGCCAAAAGGCCGGGTGCAGCTAGAGAACGGAGAGGAGAGGGGCTTCAACACCATGACCTATTGCAGTTCGGAAGTAGATCGAATCGCCAAGGTTGCCTTTGAGCTGGCTCAACAAAGACGTGGAGAGCTTTGTTCTGTAGATAAAGCAAATGTTTTGGATGTAAGCCAGCTCTGGCGTGACCGGGTAACTGCCATGGCCGGTTCTTATCCAGACGTGAAGTTATCGCATATGTACGTAGATAACGCTGCAATGCAATTAGTACGGGAACCGCGTCAATTTGATGTGCTGCTCACCAGCAATTTATTTGGCGATATTTTGAGCGATGAGGCAGCAATGCTCACCGGTTCGATAGGCATGCTCCCCTCTGCTTCTTTAGGAAGTTCAGGCCCCGGTTTATTCGAACCCGTGCATGGTTCAGCCCCAGATATTGCTGGAGCAGATGTGGCCAACCCCCTAGCGATGGTGCTATCTGCGGCAATGCTTTTGCGGATTGGCCTTAAACAAGAGGGGGCAGCCAAGGCCCTTGAAACCGCTGTTGAATCTGTGCTGGAAAAAGGTTTTCGCACCGGTGATCTGATGGCTGACGGTTGCAAAAAGATTGGTTGTGCAGCGATGGGGGAAGAACTGCTCAAGGCTCTTGCTTAGTCAACTAGCCGAATTTGGCCGATGCTCTGACAAAATTTGCTTAGTTAGTAGTGCTGCTGATGTCCAAGCTTCACCCAATCGTTGCCGTTACCGGATCCTCAGGAGCTGGCACCAGCACTGTTAAACGCGCTTTTGAGCATATTTTCACCCGCGAAGGGATCACACCAGCAGTGGTGGAGGGTGATAGCTATCACCGCTACGAACGCGCTCCCATGAAAGAAGCAATGGCCAGCGCCTTAAAAGCAGGTGAAAACTTCTCCCATTTCGGACCGGAAGCAAACCTTTTCGACAAATTAGAAGAGCTATTTCGTAATTACGCTAAAAGCGGCGGCGGTGAAAAGCGCTACTACTTACACAGCCCCGAGGAAGCAGCTGAACATAATGCTCGCCTTGGCACTGATTTGAACCCAGGCCAATTCACCCCTTGGGAGCCAATTCCAGGGTCTACCGATTTGCTGTTCTACGAAGGGCTGCACGGTGGAGTGGTGGGAGATGGCTACGACGTGGCAAGCCTTGCCGATTTACTTGTTGGTGTAGTGCCAATCACCAACTTGGAATGGATTCAAAAAATTCACCGCGATAATGCTGAACGCGGTTATTCAGCCGAAGCAATCGTTGACACAATCCTGCGCCGTATGCCGGATTACATCAATCACATCTGCCCCCAATTCAGCCTCACAGACATCAACTTTCAAAGAGTGCCCACGATCGATACCTCAAACCCCTTTATCTGCCGCAGTATCCCCGCCCCTGATGAAAGCTTCGTAATCATTCATTTCCGCAAAGGAGCTCGCGATAAGTTTGATGTTGATTTCACCTACTTACTAGACATGATCCACGACTCCTTCATGTCTAGCCCAACTTCAATTGTTGTGAACGGAGGCAAGATGGGATTTGCGATGGAGCTTATTCTCACCCCCATCATTCATCGCATGATTGAACAAAAGCGCCAAAAAGCTTGATATTTACTCATTAAATTAGCTAGGCTTCATTGGTGACAATTCCGTCTTTTGCCATCGATGGCGCT
>NZ_JAGQEK010000074.1 GCF_024346075.1 Synechococcus sp. Cruz CV12-2-Slac-r | reverse complement strand
CACCGCTTCGCTTACGGCGCCATGGCTTGCCAAGGTGTCAGCCGGCACCCCAAGCAAAGCCTGTTTGATCTGATTGGCATAGGCGATTACCCCACCGATAAATACATCAGAGGCTCCAGGCACCGCCCCAAGTGCAGCCCCAACTCCACCAGCGGTGCAACTTTCAGCCACTGCCAGGGTTTCTCCCCTTTGCCTTAAAGCAGCAAGCACCACAGAAGCAAGGCTGTCGCTATCGGCGCCAAAACAATTACTACCGCCGATTGCCCGCAATTCTTTTTCTACCGGTGCAATCAAGCCATCGGCGTTCTCCGCGTTATCGGCCCAGGCCGTGATTCGTAATTTCACCTCACCACGGCCGGCATAGGGGGCAACAGTTGGGTTTTGTTGTTCTAAAAATGGCGCCACCTGTTCCGCCAGGCTGGATTCAGCAACACCCCAGAAACGCAACAGGCGGCTGCGAAAGATGCCGCTTGTGAGCCCTTGCTGTTGCAGCCAGGGCACCGCCGTTTGCTCCCACATCGCCTGCATTTCAGCTGGCACCCCCGGAAAGGTCAGCAATGAAAAATTGGGCAGCGGCGACCAGATCATCCCCGGTGCAGTGCCCAGTGGATTGCTGAGAACCGCAGCACCCATCGGCAGGAGCGCCTGCTTGCAATTGCTAGCGGCCATGGGCCGGCCCTTGGCGGTTAATTTCTCTTTTATATCTGCAAGCACCTCACTGCGTTCCTCTAAGGGGGCACCAAATGCTGCCGCGAGGGTTTCAGTGGTGAGATCGTCTGGGGTGGGGCCAAGCCCGCCGGTACAAATCAACACCCGACAACGCTTGGAAGCCTCCAACACCACTTCCGTTAAGCGCTCTTTGTTATCGCCCACCACGGTTTGGCGAAAATGGGGAATTCCAAGCCGCGCTAATTCTTCCGCTAGCCAGCGGGCATTGCCATTAACAATGTTGCCAAGCAACAGCTCTGTGCCAATACAAAGCACTTCAATCTGGCTTTGCTTGTTGTTATTCACCTTGATCTAAGGGTTCATCCCTTTGGCTGCGATGGCTGCGCACCACTACCCAAATCAACACACCTGTTGCTAACGCTAACCAGAGAAAACGCAGTTCAGCATTAGCTGCCACCATCGCTAAAGCAACAAACCATTGGGTAAAGGCATAGATCAACACCACGGTGCGGCGATGGCTAAATCCAGCCCTCAGTAAACGGTGATGCAGATGGCGACGATCGGGATAAAAGGGCGATCTGCCTGAGCTAACGCGGCCCATGATCACCGCAGACATATCGGCTAAAGGCAAAGACAAAATCAATAAAGGCAGCAACAAACTCACGGTTGTGAGCTCCTTAGCCGGGCCCACCAAACTGATGGCCGCCAAGCTGAAGCCAAGGAAATAGGAACCGCCATCGCCCATAAAAATCCGGGCCGGATTGAAATTATCGCGTAGGAAACCCAAGGAAGCCCCTGCTAAAGCAGCAGCAAGAAGGCCAGCTCCCGTTTGATGCAGGCTAAAACTCACAGACAACAAACCAACTGCAGCAATACCGCTTACCCCGGCGGCAAGGCCATCAAGGCCATCAAGCCAATTGATTGCATTAGTGATCCCCACCAACCAGATCACCGTGATAATTGCGCTTAGCCAATCCGGCAGGCTGAGGCTCAAGGTGCTGTCGAACGGCAGGGTGATTGAGCCGATCTTTACCCCTTGGCTCCACACCACAGTTGCCACCGCGATTTGCAGGCCAAGCCTCGGAAGGGGCGGTAATTGAAATAAGTCGTCGCTGAGGCCAACTGCAAAAAAGGCAACCCCTCCGATCAGGGTGCTCCAGATCAATTGATCGCGGCTGGCGGGCAAATTGCCAAATCCCCCCAGCAGCCAAGTAATTAAAAGAGCAAGGCAAAAGCCCAGCACGATGCCGATTCCCCCTAGACGCACCATCGGTTCAAGATGCTGTTTACGGGGATCGGGTTGATCGATTAAGCCCCATTTCAAGCCAAGTTGCCGCACCATCGGCACGATGGCTGCGGTAAATAGACCGGCACCCACCATGGTGGCGATCGCAGGGATCAGGGGGCTGGAGTCCACAGGAGGCCAAGGCCTATAGGGGCAGCTTAACCGCGGCTGCCATAAAGGGGAAATTGCTTGCAAAGGGCAGCTACTCGATCGCGGCAGCGCTGCTCGATTTCGACGTTTTCAGGATTTGTTAAGCGATCAGCAATCACATCTGCCACTTCACTGAAGGCAGCGGCTGTAAAACCTCTGCTGGTGAGCGCTGCACTACCAAGGCGCAGGCCGCTGGTAACAAATGGTGATTCCGGATCAAATGGCACGGTGTTTTTATTGGCGGTGATGTTTACTTCGCTCACCAATAGGTCGGCCACTTTGCCGGTGATTCCGATCGAACGCAGATCCAGCAGCACGATGTGGTTATCGGTGCCGCCACTCACTACTGCAATGCCGCGGGCCTGCAATCTTTCAGCCAACGCTTTGGCGTTAACGATCACCTGCTGGCAATAACTCTTGAAACCTGGTTGCAGCGCTTCGCCAAAAGCCACTGCTTTTGCTGCAATCACATGCTCGAGGGGTCCGCCTTGGTTGCCGGGAAATACCGCCTTATCAAATTGTTTGCCGAAGGCAGCATCTGAGCAAAGGATCAAGCCACCCCGCGGACCCCGCAGTGTTTTATGGGTGGTGGTAGTAACCACATGGCAGTGGGGCACAGGGCTGGGATGCACACCTGCCGCCACTAGGCCAGCAATGTGAGCCATATCCGCCAGCAGATATGCACCCACTTCATCGGCAATCGCGCGGAAACCGGCAAAATCGATCGTGCGCGGATAGGCGGAATAGCCGCAAATGATCAGCTTGGGCCGTTCAGCTAGAGCTTGTTTGCGAATTTCTTCAAGGTTTAACTGCTGGCTAACTGGATCAACGCCGTAATGCACCGCCTTAAACCACTTGCCACTCACATTTACCGGTGAGCCATGGGTGAGGTGTCCGCCATGGGAAAGATCCATCCCCATGATCTTGTCGCCGGGTTGAAGCAAGGCAAGAAATACAGCGAAATTGGCTTGGGCACCGCTATGGGGCTGCACATTGGCCCAAGCAGCACCAAAAAGTTGTTTAGCCCGCTCTATCGCTAATTCTTCAATCGCGTCAACGTGTTCACAGCCCCCGTAATAACGCTTATGGGGTAAACCTTCGGCATATTTATTTGTTAAAACCGAACCTTGAGCTGCCATCACCGCAGGGGAGGTGAAATTTTCGCTGGCGATCAGCTCCAGGTGGGTTTGCTGGCGTTCAAGTTCTTTATTAATTAGCGCTGCCACCTGGGGATCAGCCTCCAGCAATGCATCTGGGGCGGTCATGGTGAGTTGTGATACGGCTGTTTGTGATGGTGCTGTTTGTGTCAAGGAGATGGGCCTATGGGGCGAAACATTGCAGTAATCGTAGAAACCTGAAGCCAAAAAAAACCGCCCTTTCAGGCGGTAACCCCGAGGGGTAAAAAAAACGCGCCTGGAGAGATTCGAACTCCCGACCCTCTGATCCGTAGTCAGATGCTCTAATCCGCTGAGCTACAAGCGCTTGAACTTTCCATTCTGCTCAGCAGCAGCGGGGTTTCGTCAAGTACCCATCGGTTTGGTTCAGAATAAAAGCTGCATCACAATTACCTTGCCCCTTGTTGCTACCAGGCCCCCAGACCCGCAAGACCCCGAATATCAGCAGCTGGAGCGCTGGGTCAATTTTGGCGTTCATGGGGCCCTGTTCTCTTTTGTGAATAGCGGTTTATGGCTGTGGCATGGCCTCCGCCCCGGTTCGTTGCAGCCTTTGCCGCAGCTGAGCTTGGTGTGGCTAGTGCTGTTGCTGTTGCATCTAGTTTGGTGCTACAAAAAATCAGCAAAATCTGCATGAGCCTCACTGCTGCTCAGCTGAGAGATCTCAGCGGGGCTATCGCTGATCGCATCTATATCCAAATTGCCGGTTGGCATTTGTATTTGGGTGATGCCAAGTTGGCCCAGCCCCTTGCAGAAGAGTTGGCTGGCTTTCTAAATCAAGGGGCAGCAGCAGCGGTGCGCTCAGCTTTGGAGCGATTACAGGTGCCCGTAGCCGGAGGCAGCAGCCGTTTTCCCCTTGCTCGTTTAATCCCCCCTGGCCAATTAATGGATCTAGAAGAAATTCTTGAGCCCTTCTGCAGCGATACTGGGAAAACGCCGCTGGCGACGGATGCTTGTAATTGAAGTAACGAACGCCCGTGAGGTGATGCGTAAAAGGGTGGGCAAATTGGGGGAAAGGCTGTTGGGCACTGTTGTGGATGCCGAGGCCCAGGTGGAGAAAGCTTTATTGCAGGAGCTGGAAACCGCTTTCCGCGAATTTGGCATCCAAGCCCGCATCTACTCCGTTGAAGGTTTGCAGATGATTGGCCGCAGCCACATAGAGCTACCTATCAACGTGCGCGACCAACGCAGCGTTGAATAATGCTTCGGCCTAATTCCCGCGCTTCTGGCACGCCAAGCCCCCCCGCGATTAAGCCATAGCTAACGGCGCCGCTGCCACCGCAAATAAGCACCTGCAGCAATTTGCCAATTAGATGGGGCGGCCAGGCAATCGCAGTGGCAAGTGCCCAGGCCAGTAATCCACCCACCAAGGCGGCAATGGTTAAGAGGCCTGTGTCTTTTGCCCAGGCGCCGATCGGCAGGGCACCTAGTTTTTTTCTTAATGCGATCAACAGGGCGAGGCAACTCACCACATTCACGCCAACTGTTGCCAGCACTAGCCCCGGCGCTTGGAAATTCAACTGGGGCAGCAGTAAACCCCCCGGCAGCGGACAACCCACCAGCAGCCAATCCAACCCTGCATTAAGGCCAATCCCCGCCATCGAAATGCGAAAGGGGGTGTTGCCATCGCCGAGGGCATAAAAAACCCGCACCAACACATCACGGCTGAGGTAGGCAGGCATCCCCACCCCGTAAGCCATCAAAATCCCCACCACCAAGCTGGCGGCATTGGCATTAAATGCGCCCCGCTCATACACCAAAGCAACGATCGGCCCGGCTAGGGCCACCATTAAGGCCCCCAATGGCAACATGCTGGCGTTGCTGAGCATCACCCCTTGGCGAATGCGTTGCAGCAGTTGGCCCCGATCTTCTGGCGCGGTGAGCCGGGCAAATACCGGCAGCAATGGCACCAGCAGCATGTTGGAAAGAATTCCTAAAGGGGTTTGCACAAGCAAGCCTGCATAGCCCAGGCCTGCTGCTGCGCCACTGATGCCGCTAGCAAAAAAGAGATCCACATACACGTTTATTTGCAACATCCCAGAAGAGAGGGTTGCAGGCCCCATTACCTGCAGCACTTCCTTTACCCCCGGTTGCTTCCAGTTGAAACTGAGCCGCAATTGGCCCAACCCCGGGCGCGCCAGCGCTGGCAGCTGGATCAACCACTGCAGGATTGCTCCCCCCAAGGTGCTTAGGGCTAACACCGCGCCGCCTGCTAATGCCCAAGGGGCGGTGCCGATGGCAGGGCCGGCTTGGAACCACAACAGCCCTAAGCCCAGCAGCACCGCCAAGCTGGAAACCAACGGACTAATCGCCGGCAACCAATATTCATCGGCGGCATTTAAGGCGCCAAAACCCAGGCCGATTAAGCCGGCAAACAATGCCATGGGTGCCATCAGCCGCAACTGCAAGGCGGCGAGATCGTGCAGAGCGGGATCCAAGCCAGGCCCCACAAGGGTGATCAATGGATCTGCCAGCAGCACCAATAAAACAGTGGCCCCCAGTAAACCCAAACCCACCAGGGTGTTGATTGCAGCCAGCAAGCGGGCACTTTCAGCCCGCTCCTGCTTTGCCATCACGCTCACTACAGCGCTATGGAAGGGTCCGTTAATGCCGCCTAGCAGGATTAATAAAAACCCCGGTAATACATAGGCGTAGTTGAAGGCGTCGTAGGCGGCCCCCACTCCAAAAGCAGCCGCGATCGCCTGTTGGCGCACAAGCCCCGCCACCTTGCTGAGGGTAGTGGCAACAGCCACCACCATGGCGATCTGCCGCAAATTTTTGGCAGGAGTAGCAATTTCAGCCATAAGGCATTTATTGAGCTGAACCGATAGGGCTGATTGTGGTGGACCATGGCCTAACCACTGGCCTGGCGCAATGGCTGCTGTTGATGTGTTGAAGTTTGAACCCCTTTTGGAAGGGGTATTGCTCAAACGCTGGAAGCGTTTTCTTTGCGAGGTGCAACTTGCTGATGGCGAGGTGGTAACTGCCCATTGCGCAAATACAGGCCCCATGACGGGGGTGTTGCGGCCGGGGGGGAAAGTGCGGATACGCCACGATCCATCCCCCACGCGCAAGCTGGCCTACACCTGGGAGCAGGCGCAAGTGCCAGCAGCTGGAGGCGGAAATTGTTGGGTAGGGGTGAATACAGCTCTGCCGAATCGTCTCTTGCGGGCAACAATTGAGGCGGGTTTACTCGAGCCCTGGCTAGGCCCAATTGGCTCGATTCGCGCTGAGGTGGCCTATGGCCTCAATCGCCGTAGCCGGATTGATTTGTTGCTTACTCCTGCTCCAGAAGCGCTGGATCCTCGGCCGATTTATGTGGAGGTGAAAAACACCACCTGGAGTGATGGGGAACTGGCTTTATTTCCAGACACCGTTACGGAAAGAGGCCAAAAACACCTTGAGGAATTAATGGGGGTGCTGCCAGATGCAAGGGGGGTATTAATTCCATGCTTAAGCCGTGAAGATGTGCTGCGCTTTGCCCCTGGCGATAGCGCAGATCCTCGTTATGGCCAATTGTTTCGCCAAGCTCTTGCGGCGGGGGTGGAGATGCTGCCTTGCCGGTTTGGTTTCACTGATAATTCAGTGCAATGGCTGGGCACTGCACCTCTCCAGCAGTAACTAAAAGTTATTTTTAAACCTGATGACTGCTCCTTTTTTAATTGATTTTGGCTTGATAATAATTGGCATCTTGTTGTTATTTTGCGGCGGTGAATTATTTGTTGCTGGCTCTGTTGCACTTTCATTGCTATTGGGTATTCCCCAAATAGTGATTGGCCTCACAGTGGTGTCTTTGGGTACCAGTGCGCCTGAGCTATTTGTAAGCCTGCTTTCAACGCTTAAAGGCGGCAGCGCAGGTGATGCAATCGCTGTAAGCAATATTGTTGGGTCAAATATTTTTAATGTGCTGGTGGTGCTCGGTGCGAGTGCCGCTGTGATGCCACTGCGGGTGAAGAGCCGTTTAGTGAAACGCGATGTTCCCCTTCTCTTAGCTGTTTCTATGGCCACCTGGGGGATGGCCTCTGGGGGGCGAATTACTTGGATCGCAGGCCTCGCATTAATGGCGGGAACAATTATTAATTTGGTTTGGGAAATCGGTTCCGCTAGGCAGGAGCCTTCCGAACCGGCGGAAGACCTAGGCGCTGAGGCTGGGGGATCGCCTACACCTATTGCAATAACAAAATTAATTGTGGGTTTGGTGTTATTGGTGATTGGCTCCCAGGTGTTAGTGAAAGGGGCGATTGCAGCAGCCCAAGGCTTGGGAGTTAGTGAAACTGTGATCGGTTTAACGATCGTTTCGGCGGGCACTTCTATGCCAGAACTAGTTACTTCTTTAGTGGCCGCTTATCGCGGTAAGCCCGATCTTGCTATTGGCAATGTGGTGGGTAGCAACCTGCTTAATCAACTTGTGATTTTGGGCTTGTGTGGCTTGGTTTCCGGCAGCAGGGGCCTTGGCGTTGATCCGGTGATGATCAATCGTGATTTTCCAATCATGGTGGCAACCACCTTGGCTTGCCTACCAATTTTTTGGTCTGGTGGTGTTATTACCCGCAGAGAAGGCTGGATTTTGATTGGGCTTTACGGCCTTTATGTGATTGAACAAGTTCTCACCAGCAGCGCTTCTTCAATTGCCGATGAATTTAGGCTTTTGGCATTGGTAGGAGTTCTGCCATTGGTGCTGGTATTCATTACCTGGACAGCCCTGCGTTGGCGGCAGCAACGCCCTAAGCGCGAGCTGGCTTAACTACAGCCCAGGCGGCTTCAAGATATTTCTAAGACGCAACTAAAAGTCTGCATTTTGCATCAATCTATACATTTTTATTATTCGACTGCCCCCAGTGTGGATTCAGATTTGAAGGTTCTTCAATTTGATTTCATCCTCTAGGTTCCTTCCCCCTTCGGCGATGCAAAGCATCGACCGTTGGCGATTACAGCAAACGGGATTTCTCCATTCCTTGCGCCACGACAGCAGTTTGCTGCGCACTGGTGTGTTTTTGTTGGCTGCTGGTGCTGGCTTGCTTCCCTTGATGGCAGGTTCCGCCAAGGCAGCCCTCACAAAAATGCCCACCGATGGGGCCGACACCCTACTAATGCTGATGGGTTCAGCTTTGGTGTTGTTGATGACCCCGGGCTTGGCATTTTTCTATGGCGGC
>NZ_JAGQEK010000073.1 GCF_024346075.1 Synechococcus sp. Cruz CV12-2-Slac-r | reverse complement strand
ATCCACCTGGCTGCTCACCATGGTGGGAGCCATTAAATGGGGAAAACGCAGGGCCCCTAATTTTTCATTCCAGGCCCTCAGGCTGGCAGGGCGATTAAGCACTTGAACCCCCTCTAGTTCGGCTAATTCCAGGAGCTGAGTGGCATAGATATAAGCCTCATCCACCGGCGGATCTTTGCGCATCCACACCTTTGGAAACTGCCGCAAAGGCAGCCATTGTTGCTCTCCTAATTCAAACCAAGGCGTGGTGGTTATCGGTTGGGCGCGCACCAAAGGGCCGTCTGCTGAGAAGGCGAGATCGGCAATGCAGCACACCCACACCTGCTCACCAGCCCGCTCGGCGGCTTGCATTAATGCAACGCTGCTGTCTTTTTCAGGCCTCAGGCGTTCAACCGGATCAACAACAAATAACTGACGGGCCACTGGCTTTAACTCCTAATCAAGTGAGCAGCGCATCTAGCTGGCCAGAGCGTTCTAGGGCATGGAGATCATCACAACCGCCCATGTGTTCAGCGTTGATGAAAACTTGGGGCACGCTGCGGCGGCCGCCACTTTTAGCTGCCATGGCCGTGCGGGCTGCTTCATCGCCATCGATGGCATGTTCGGTGTAGTTCACCTTTTTGCGATCTAAAAGCTGTTTTGCCCTGATGCAAAAAGGGCAAGACCTCCAGGTGTAAATCTCAACGCTGGCGGTCATGAAAAGAAATCCTTTTGCATTCGCCATTTTAGAGGGGTGAGCATTAAAGGGGGCTGCGATTGAGTACGGTTTGGCTTGGAATTACAAGGCCAGGTGCTCGATCTAACCGATTTCAAACGCGATTTATCTGAACTCACCGATCTCCTGGGCCATGTCCAGGACTGTCTTTGACGTAGCTGGTTTAAATGCGCGTCAGCGTGATCTTGAGCAACTTGCAGCCCAATCTGATTTCTGGAACGACCAGCAAAATGCCCGCAAGCAAATGCGGCAACTCGATGATGTGAAGGCCCAGTTGCTGCAGCTACAGCAATGGCACAACTCTATTAATGATGCTCGCGCCACCCTTGAGCTCTACGACCTTGAACCAGACGAGGCGATGTTGCATGAGGCCAATGGCGGCTTGCAAACGCTTAAATCCGCCTTAGATCGCTGGGAACTAGAACGCCTGCTGAGCGGCACCTACGACCAAGAAGGCGCGGTGATCTCCATTAATGCTGGTGCTGGCGGCACCGATGCCCAGGATTGGGCCTTGATGTTGATGCGTATGTACACCCGCTGGGGGGAAGCCCATGGCATGAAGGTGAGTGTGGATGAAATTTCCGAGGGTGAAGAAGCAGGGATCAAAAGCTGCACGATCGAAATTGATGGCCGCTATGCCTATGGCTACTTACGCAATGAAAAGGGCACCCATCGGTTGGTGCGAATTTCACCGTTTAATGCAAACGACAAGCGCCAAACCAGTTTTGCTGGAGTGGAGGTAATGCCAAAACTGGATGAAGATGTGAAGCTGGATATTCCTGATAAAGATTTGGAGATCACCACTTCCCGTTCAGGCGGCGCGGGCGGTCAAAACGTAAACAAGGTGGAAACAGCTGTGCGGATTTTGCATGTTCCAACCGGTCTTGCGGTGCGTTGCACCCAGGAGCGCTCCCAGCTCCAAAATAAAGAAAAAGCTATGGCGCTACTAAAAGCAAAATTAATGGTGATTGCACAAGAGCAGCGGGCAGCTGAAATCGCTGATATCCGCGGCGACATCGTGGAAGCAGCTTGGGGTAATCAAATCCGTAACTATGTATTTCATCCGTATCAAATGGTGAAAGATCTCCGCACGGCAGAGGAAACAACAGATGTGCAAGGGGTGATGAATGGTGATCTAGATCCCTTCATTCAGTCGCTATTGCGCCAAGGTGTAGACGCCGTTGGTGAGGAAGCCTCATGAAAAAACCCCGATGACAGAAGCATCGCCAAGTTTTGTTAAATTAGCCATGCGCAATATGGTGCGCAAAGGGCGCCAAAGCTTGTTTCATTTTGGCCTCACCGCCGTTGGCCTTACTGGTGTGTTGCTGCTTTTAGCCTGGTTTGCGCGGCCAGTAGTTCCAGGCTGATGCCAAGCCTTGTTTTGGATCTGGCCTACAACGCCCCAGATTCAGCTTTGCTTGATCCTCTTGGTGAAAGCCACTGGCAGCAAATTCTTGAATTGTGGTTACTCAATTTGCAAAACGAGTTGCCGCAGGAATTTAGGGCTGCTGAATACAGCGTGGGCTTGCAGCTCTGCAGCGATGAGGTGATTGCTGCTTTAAATGGCAGTTGGCGCGCCAAGCCAGAAGCCACCGACGTGTTGGCTTTCCCTGCCGGCCCCCAATTGCAATTGCCGGGGGTGCCCTGCGAACTGGGGGACATTGTTATTTCGCTTGAAACTGCAAAACGTGATGCCCTCGATGGCATTGAACACGAGCTTTGCTTCCTTGCGAGCCATGGATTGCTGCACCTGCTGGGTTGGGATCATCCCGATGAAGAACAGCTGGCGGCAATGCTGATGAGGCAACAACAATTGCTCGAGCTGTTGCCAGCCCAGATCAGCGGTATCGTTGCTTAACAGGCGTTCAGCCGTTGACCTCAGAGTTAGAAGCCACTGATCCCAGCCCTATCGACCTATCGGCTAATCGCCGCTTGCGTCGTTTAAGGGTGGGGGCTTGGCAAGTAGCTAGGGATTTGCCTGCCAGCTTTCGCTATGCCGCCCAGGGCTTGGGCTATTCCTTACTTACCCAACGCAATTTCCGCATCCACGTAACAACGGGGGTGCTGGTATTTGGTTTAGCTCTATGGCTGCAATTATCTCTGGATCGTTTAGCGGTGCTTGTACTTACCGTAACTGCGGTATTAGTGCTGGAATTGCTTAATACAGCCATGGAGGCAGCGGTGGATTTAGCGGTGGGTCGCCGTTATCACCCGCTTGCCCGCATCGCCAAGGATTGCGCGGCGGCGGCGGTGTTGGTGGCAGCAGTTGCATCTTTATTAATTGCGTTGCTTTTATTATTACCACCTCTTCTCTCAAGGCTTGGCTTCTAATGTTATTAGTTCTTGATAATTACGATAGTTTTACATTCAATTTAGTGCAATATCTTGGCGAGTTAGCTATTGATTATCCGATTGCTTTAGATGTGCGGGTTGAACGTAATGATGCCCTTAATTTAGCTCAAATTGAAGCTTTGAAACCCGCGGCAATTTTAATTTCACCCGGCCCTGGCACCCCTGATCAAGCAGGTATTTGCCCCCAGGTGATAGCTGAATTAGGGCCGCGGCTGCCTCTGCTTGGGGTATGCCTTGGCCATCAAGCTATCGCCCAAGTATTTGGCGGCAAAGTGGTGCGGGCGCCAGAATTAATGCATGGCAAAACATCAGCGGTACGCCACGGGGGGCAAGGGGTTTTTGCTGGCTTGCCTAATCCTTTAACGGCAACCCGTTACCACTCCTTGATCGCAGAACGTGAAAGCCTGCCTGATTGTTTGGAAGTAACAGCTTGGCTAGAAGATGGCATGGTGATGGGGCTTAGGCATCGCAGTTATCCCTTGCTGCAGGGGGTGCAATTTCATCCTGAAAGTGTGCTTACAGAAGCTGGCCATCAACTGCTAGCCAATTTCCTAGCTAGCGCTTCTGCCTGAGCTAATTGATTCAATACTGCTAAGTTTCAATTTAAATTGTTTATGCCCATGTTTCGCCCAGTGCTCGGTGCTTTATTTGGTGCCGCCGCCCTTGGGCTGGCGTTACCTGTAGCTGGTGCAGGTGGTGGGGTAACTATCACTAGCCATGGCCACAGCGCCCTTTTAATTCAAGGGGGAGGCAGCTCGGTGCTGCTTAATCCTTATCAATCGGTGGGTTGTGCGGCGGGTTTAACGATGCCGGCAGTATCAGCCAATGTGGTTTTAGCTAGCAGCCTTTTGCGTGATGAAGGCGCAAAGGTTGGAGGTGGCCGCTTTTTAGCAACCCCAGGTTCTTACAAATTGGCGGGCATTCGCTTTGAGGGTTTTGCTGCTCCCCATGATCGGGTGGGCGGCCGTCGTTTTGGTAATGGAGTGATCTGGCGTTGGCGCCAAGGGGGCCTGGAATTTGCCCATCTTGGGGGTACAGCAGCAACGCTTAAACCAGAAGACAAAGTGCTGTTGGGTCGCCCTGATGTGTTGATTATTGGCATCGGCGGTGGAGCCAAGGTGTATTCCGGATCGGAAGCAGCAGCTGTAGTGCGGGAATTAAATCCGCGCCGGGTTATCCCAGTGCAATATCTGCGCAGCTCTAAAGCACCCCTGAATTGCGATCAAGGCGACAGCAAAGCTTTCCTAGAAGCCTTGAAGGGACTGGCCGTTAATAAACCCGGTGGTGTGCTCACCCTCACACCACCCCTCGGCGATACAACCAAAATTGAGCTGATGCCCTGAAAATATGCATCCTCCGCATTTGGGGTGATGGCAAAACTGTTCTGGGAGCAACGCCGGGCAGTGGGTTGTTGTTTAGCGCTGCAACTTGGTTTGCTGGCAATTTTTATGGGCTTAAGTGGAGGTTCCCTGCAGCCCTTCGATCGCAGCAAAGGCGTGCCAGAAAAGTTGCATCTGCTCCCTAGTGCCAATACTTACCCGTAAAGAACCGTCGATTAGCGCTTTGCCAGCCATGTTGCGGCAAAGGATTCCTTGTGCCCTTAACTTTTCATCTACAAATTCTGCCGCCTGCTTAGGCCAGATCAATAAATAATTGCCGCCGGCTCCATGGTGTTTCACTTTGGCTTTGCTGAGCTGTTGTATCAACCAATTTTTGGCCAGCAATACCTCTTCCACATAACTATCAACGTAGGCTTGATCGCCTAAAGCTGCAATTGCAGCGGTGCTAGCAAAACTATTGATGTCGTAGGGGCCGGTAACACGATTTAAACGTTCAATTACTGCAGCCTCAGCTAATGCAACGCCAAGACGTAATCCGGCGATACCAGCAGTTTTTGATAACGAGCGTAAAATTATTAGGTTTGGGTATGAACTAAACGGATTAGAGCTGCCTGCTTGATTTAACAATATAGGAAGTAGGCTATCGCCAGTAAAGGCCTCATAAAGTTCATCCACCACTACTAAAGTTTGAGGAGCAGCAGCTGTTAATTCAAGGATCTGAGTAGCTGCTAGCCGCGTACCGGTGGGGTTATTGGGATTACACAACAACAACAAACGCGGCCGCAATTGAATTAAGGCTGAGCGAATCTCATCAAGGGGAAATTGAAAATCTGGTAATTGGTATGGGATCGCTTTAATTTGCATGCCCTGCATCTCACCGCAGGGTTTGTAGTAACCAAAGGTGGGGCTTGTAGTGAGTAGAACATCGCCCGGATTGCCGTAGGCATGACAAATGGCATGTAAAGCAGCATCAACGCCATTGAAGAGGCCTAATTGTTCGCGAGCCAATTGAAGCGAACGGGAGAAAGCAGCTTTTAATTCGCTGTATTCCGGATAGATGGCGTAGTGGTTGGCAGGTATTGCTCGGATTGCTGCCACCACCTTGGGGCTTGGCCCCACAGTATTTTCATTGAAGTCGAGCCGCAACATCCCCCTGCGACCCTCCAATGGCGCGCTGTAACTCTGCAGGTTTTCCACTTCCACCCGGGCTGGCGGCGGCCCAAACGAATCTGCCAAGATGAACTTACGTTTGCTATGAACAAGCTAATACCTGGAAAGCCCACTACCTGGCATGTTTGATACTGCTCGGCATGTTTGATATTTATATAAATAAGCAAGCGAATAAGCAGCGTATAGCGCTTGGTAAAAGTGGTGAAAAGATGTTGAGCATTATTGGGCTCAACCCTAGTATTGCAACAGCAGATAGGGCGGATGCAACAATTACCAGAGTGGAAAAGGTTGCAAAAAATAATGGCTATGATGGCTTTGTGATGTTGAATTTATGCCCGCTTCGCTGCACCCATATAAATCTATTGCCGCTTAATATAAATGCCCAAATATGTTTAAATAATCAGTTGCAAATTATTGATTTTATACTCGCCAGCCCGGAGCCAGCTGTGTGGCTTGCCTGGGGTGAGGGCATAACTTTAAGGGAATATTTCTTAAAAAGTTTGGTTTATGTTTATGAAACGATAAAAAGTGAAAAAATTAATTGGCTGCATTTTGGACCCCTCACGAAGGCTGGGCATCCCCGCCATCCCTCGCGTTTAAATTATCAATGGGGGTTCGATTCTTTTGATCTAAATAGCTACATCCTCTCAAGGGTTTCGATGCCCAATAAATTGAGGCCCAGCTCTAAAACTTTGGCGGTTAATCCGCAGAGTGCAAGCCGTGAGCTGCGGGCAGGCTCCTCTGCTTTTAATACTGTTACTTGATCATAAAAGCGATTAAAAGATTGACTTAATTCAAACAAATAACTACAGAGCCGGTTTGGAAGCAGTTCGATTTCAACATCTTGGATAACCTGGTCAAACTGTAGTAGTTGCCGCGCCAAGATCCACTCCTGAGGCTGATCAAATATTAAATCGGCTGTTTGCTTGGTATTAAGAATGCCGCCTTTTCTTGCGATTCCTTTTATTCTTACTACCGCGTATAGGAGATAGGGAGCTGTGTTGCCATTTAGAGCAAGCATGCGATCAAAGCTAAACTGGTAATTTGTAATTCTATTAGTACTTAAATCTGCATACTTAACTGCAGCCAGCCCAACAGTTGTTGATACCTGTTTCACGAAATCCTCTGATTCGCTGCGATCTTCTTCTTTAATTCGCTTGCGTAGATCATTGCTGCAGTGCTCCACTGCTTCTGCTAGGAGATCTTTTAAGCGAACTGTTTCACCGGATCTGGTTTTTAGTTTTTTGCCATCAACCCCCTGCACCAAGCCAAACGGCACATGTTCAATGCTTGCTTCAGGTGGAATCCAGCCGGCTCGTTTCGCCACTTGAAATACTGCTGCAAAGTGGTTTGCTTGGCCTGCATCAGTTACATAGATGATTCTTTTTGCGCCATCTCCAGCCTTATCAAATCGATAGCGAATTGCAGCAAGATCAGTGGTTGCATAATTAAAACCGCCGTCGCTCTTTTGGATAATTAGTGGTAGGGGAGTGCCCTCTTTGCTAAGCATCCCTTCAAGGAATACGCAGCCGGCACCATCATCAATAACCAGCAAGCCCGCTTGAGCGAGATCACTAACAACTGCTTGCAGATAAGGATTATAAAATGATTCACCGCGTTCTTGCAATGATATATTTAGCGTATGATAAATTTTTTGAAACTCTTTTCGAGACTGCTCGCAAAGTAATCCCCATGCCTTGAGCGAAGTTGGATCACCAGCTTGCAATTTAACAACTTCTTCGCGGGATATTGCCTGAAATTCAATATCACTGTCAAAGCGTTCTTTTGCCCCTCGATAAAATGCAACAAGATCTCCCAAATCGATTGCATCAGCTGTATCTAATGCTTCTGGTGCAAGTTCTTTAAGCTGGGTGATTAGCATGCCAAACTGTGTGCCCCAATCGCCCACATGGTTTAGTCTTTTTACCTGATAGCCCCTAAATTCTAATACCCTTGCTAAGCAATCACCAATAATTGTAGACCGCAGGTGCCCAACATGCATTTCTTTTGCAATATTGGGGCTTGAGAAATCAACGATTACTTCTGGTGAAAAACCATTCCCTTCAGCGCTTACAGGCGCAACACCTAGGCGCGGATCAGCGAGTTGAATTTGCAACTCTTGTGCTAATACTTCAGGTTTAATTGTGATATTTAAAAATCCAGGCCCTGCGATTTCAGCTGGTTTACATATTTGATTAAATTCTGGGTCGAGTTTTAATTGTTCAGCAATTGCCACTGCAATTTGGCGTGGCGGTTTTCCTAAGCATTTTGAAAGTGCAAGAGCTCCGTTGGCTTGAAAATCACCGAATTCTGGTTTACTCGCTGCTCCAAAGGCTGGATTAAGGCTTTCACCTCTGCTTTGCGCCAGCTCAGCAGCATCGGGGAAAGCCCGTGCGATTGCGTTAATAAGCTGTTGCTCAATCGTGTGGGAAATACGCAGCATGGCTTAGAGCTACCAGCTCAGGGGATTAAGCAGCACTTGATCATCCCTTGTTGGTGTTGAAGCGCATGCTGAGATCAAGCCAAGAGCTGCGGGTGCAGGCAGCGCTGCTTGAAATCAAATCAATACCACTGCTGGCATAAGCCCTTATTTGTTCTGGGTTGATGCCACTGGCCTCCAATAAAACAGGGCTGCCGCGTTTCAAAGCAAGGCTGCGCAGTTGCGGCACAAGTTGTTGCAGTTCAGCAACACTGAATTCATCAAGCAAAATCGCATCAGCGCCTGCTGCTATCGCTGCTTTTGCCTCTTCTGCCGTTTCGGCTTCCACAATTACGCGAGCGGGCCAAGGGGCATTGGTACGTATTGCGGCAATGGCATTCTGAATTCCGCCAGCCCAGGCCAAGTGGTTTTCTTTAAGCATTGCGGCATCATCGAGGCCTACACGGTGGTTGTAAGCGCCGCCACATCTGCTGGCATATTTTTCAAATATTCGCAGGCCAGGGCTTGTTTTACGAGTGTCTGCAAGGCGTACCCCCGTACCCTCCAGCTGCTTCACCAGTGCGGTAGTAGCTGTAGCAATACCGGAGAG
>NZ_JAGQEK010000072.1 GCF_024346075.1 Synechococcus sp. Cruz CV12-2-Slac-r | reverse complement strand
GATGTATCGATTGCAAATTCAAATGCCAATAATGCCCTTGGTAATATTCAACCTTTTCTAAGTATATTTAGTAATTCTGGATGGGATAAAACATTTGGAGAGGGTAATGTTTCGGGCCCCGCAAATATGGGTTATGTTGTTGAAACTTTATCCCAAGATATTGGTTTGAATTTAAAATGGAATTTGTTTGATGGCGGCAAATCTGCAGCTCAAGCCCGCCAAAACCGCCAACTGGCAACGGAAAATACCTATAAATTTTCTAGCCAGCGTGATCAGATTCGTTACGAAGTAGAGCAGGCTTATTACAACCTTCAAGCTCAAATTCGTAATTTAATTACCACATCAAGGCAGGTGTTATCCACCCGAGAATCACTGCGCTTGGCCCGTTTGCGTTTCCAAGCCGGGGTGGGTACCCAACGCAATGTAGTTGATAGCCAGCGGGATACAACAAATGCTGAGGTTGAATACTCCAAATCTGTTACCACCTACAATACAAACGTTGCTCAACTAAGGCGTCGCACGGGCCTTGATCAGGTGTTGAGTTGCACCCAAACTAAATTGCCTGCATTACCACCTAATAAAGATCCAATAACAGATGTGCCCGTTATTCCGGTGCCCACCAATTCGCCTTGCTTAGTTCAAGCTGTTTCTCGATAGTTTTGCTTTGGTATCTTCTCGCTTGTTGTTTTTAGCATTAAGGCTCGGTTTGTTTCAAGCTTGCCTTGGGGCGCTAGCAGTGCTCACTTTGGGTATTTTTAATCGTTTATTAATTGATGATTTTCAAGTGCCAGCAGTGCTCACTGCTTTAGCTTTGGGTTGCCAACAACTTGTTGCATTTACGCGGGTTTGGTTTGGCAAACGCTCCGACCAGTGCCGCTGGGGAGGCTTGCGTCGTACCCCCTTCATTCTTGGCGGAGCAATTGCCTTTTGTTTGTTGTTTTGGCTTGCGGGCAGCACAGTGCTATGGGTTGCTAGTGCCGCCCAAGCGGGTGATAACGCTGCAGTTTTGTGGCGTTCTTTGCTGCTGGCGTTTGTTTTTCTGCTCTATGGCACCGCTATATCTGCCAGTTCCACTCCATTTGCGGCACTTCTAGTTGATATCACCAATGAACGGGAGCGTCCGGCTTTGGTTTCAGTTGTGTGGTCGATGCTCACCGTTGGCATCGTGGTTGGTGCAATTGTGGCGAGTCGTTTTCTTGGTAGTGCCTGCGCTAGCTCGGATTTAAGCCTTGTTGTGGCGGCAGTTCGCCAGCTCACCGTGGCAGCACCTCTAGTGATTTTTGGCTTGATTCTGCTTGCAGTTGTAGGGGTAGAGCCGCCGCTTGCTGCAACTCTTACGGCGAGCAAAACGCAGGAATTGGGTTTTGGCCAATCAATCAAGTTGCTGCGGGCTGATCCCCAGGTGACCTACTTCTTTTGCGTTCTTTGTTTATTTACTTTCAGTTTATTTTTGCAGGAAGCAGTGCTTGAACCCTATGGCGGCGCTGTTTTCAACATGACGTTGTGCGAAACAACAAGGCTCAATGCCCTTTGGGGTATGGGCACATTGGTTGGTATTGCAAGCACTGGTTTTTTATTGGTGCCAAGGCTTGGTCCGCAGCGAACGGCCCTAGTGGGGGGAGTGATATCGGCGATTTTTCTTGTGGCAATAGCTGCATCAGGCGCCTTGGGTTCAGTGCTGGTTTTTAAATTTGCCCTTGTTTTATTTGGCTATGGAGCAGGGGTTGGCACAAACGCCTGCCTTACCTTGATGCTGGGGCTCACCTCGCCTCAACTGGCGGGCACGTTTATTGGTTTATGGGGCTTAGCCCAGGCTTATTCCCGTGGCTTTGCCACAGTTGCAGGGGGAGGCTTACTTAGTTTATTTGGTGGCTTTTTTGGTAGCCAAAATAGCTATGGGGCTTATGCCAGTGTGTTCTTGTTACAGGCCGTTGGTTTGTTGCTGGCAGGAATTCTGCTATTGCGGGTGGATACAGCTTTATTCCAGCAAAGGGTGCAACGGGCCCTTGGCGATTTATTAGCCCTTGATCTTGATGCCTGAGCTGCAACTTTTGCCCCATTCCACCTTTCCTGCTGATCCCCAGTGGCAAGCCCTCCACGAACTGGTTGATCTGGTGGCAGAGCGCCAGCGGCTGGATTTTGGCCAGATCAGCAGCACCCAAAAACCAGATGGCAGCCTTGTTACAGCCTGTGATCAATGGAGCGACGCCACCTTGGAGGCAGGGCTCGCGAAGATCTTCCCGGGTGATGGATTGCTGAGCGAAGAAGGCAGCACGGTTGTGCCCCATGAGCTGAATTATTGGGTGGTAGATCCCCTCGATGGCACCACGAATTTCTCGGTGGGTTTGCCGATTTGGGCGATTTCAATGGCGCGTTTTTCAGCTGGCGTGCCAGTGGCTGCGATTTTAGATGTGCCCCCTTTGCGGCAGCGATTTGTTGCAGTTAAAGGCAAGGGGGTATGGCGTGATGGCGTGCCCCTTAGCAGCCCTGGGGGCCCTCGCCATGGCTGCAGTTGCGCAAGCCTTTGCACCCGTTCGCTGAAGGTTTTGAGCAGTTTGAACAGGCCCTTTCCAGCCAAAACCCGCATGCTGGGGGTGGCAAGCCTCAACCTTTTGGGGGTGGGTTTAGGCACCATGGTTGCGGCATTAGAGGCCACGCCAAAAGTGTGGGATATCGCAGCGGCTTGGTTGATGTTGCAGGAATTGCAATGCCCCTTGCAATCTTTGGCGGGCCCCGCTTTCCCTTTAATCGCTGGAGCAGCGGAAGCGGAAACCAGTTATCCCATCCTCACCGCTTGCAACCAAGAGCAATTAGAGCGATTTATGCCCTGGGCTTTGGCCTTGAACTAACGCGCGAGAGTATTTAATTTAAGGATATTTAATTTAAGGATTTTCAATTCCTAATTCCAGCCATACCGCTTGCAGCAAGCTTGTGAGCCCATTGCCAGTGGCAGCAGAAATCAGTAATACCTTTTGATTGAGTTCAGCTTCAAGAATTTTTTGGGTTTCTAATTGCTCCTCTGGATTTAATAATTCGCATTTACTTAGCACCGTTATGCGGGGCCGCTCCGGCAGGCCATGGCCATAGGCATGCAATTCATTTAAGAGCGTGATCGCATCAGCTAATGGTTCGCCTGCACCGCAATCCACTAGGTGAATTAATAGCTTTGTGCGTTCAATATGACGCAAAAAATCCATACCCAATCCAGCCCCTTGCGCTGCTCCAGCGATCAGGCCGGGGATGTCTGCAAATACGGTGCCATCTCCACTGGGGCGCCTTACCACTCCAAGGTTTGGTACCAGGGTGGTGAAAGGATAATCAGCAATTTTAGGGCGGGCACTAGATAACACCGAAATCAATGTACTTTTGCCTGCATTAGGCATTCCCACTAGCCCCACTTCAGCGAGCAGTTTCAGTTCTAATTGCAGCTCTCTTTCTTCTCCATCTTTTCCTTCTGTGAACTTTTCTGGTGCTCTATTGCGGTTACTTAGATAATGGGCATTACCAAGGCCGCCCTTACCGCCTTTGGCGATTATTAATGTTTCCCCTTCCTCTGTTAGATCGCCAAGCAGCATGCCGCTGGGCAGTTCTCGCACCTCAGTGCCACAGGGCACTTTAATTATCAGATCGTTTGCACTGGCGCCAGTTGATTTGTTTGGTCCGCCCCTGCGGCCATCTGTTGCTTCAAATAGGCGTTTGTATTTGAAATCAAGCAATGTTTGCAGGTTGCTATCTGCAACCATCACCACATCAGCGCCCCAGCCACCGTCTCCCCCCGATGGTCCGCCGGCGGGTACATATTTTTCACGGCGGAAAGCGGCAATGCCGTCGCCGCCACGGCCGGCCTTCACGGCAATCATGGCCTGGTCGATGAACTGCAAAATGCCGTAGCCAATCCACCATTAAAGTTGAACAACTCGCCCTGCCCATTTGGCTGAGGTTGAATTTCGAGATTTACGTAAGCAATACCCTCCCCGCCGCGGGGGAGAGGCGGTTGAAGTGTTGCGTGGAATTGATCTAAAAATCCGTGATGGCGAATTCTTAGTGCTGGTTGGCCCTTCCGGTTGCGGTAAAAGCACCTTGTTGAGGCTTTTGGCTGGATTAGAAAATCCCAGCAGTGGTGATGTTTTTGTTGGTGGTCGCAACGTAACTTCCACGCCCCCATCGCGCCGGGATGTGGCGATGGTTTTTCAAAGTTATGCCCTTTATCCCCACTTAACAGTTGCTGAAAATATTGCCTTTGGGCTAAGGCGCAGTGGTTTTCGCAGCTTTGGGCAGCAATTGCGCGATTGGTTTGCTCGCACCACCACGTTGATTCACTCCCCCCGTGAACAGCTGATAAAACAGCGGCTGCAGCGAGTGGCAGAGATGCTTGATCTTGGCCCCCTTTTAGATCGCTTGCCCAAGGAGTTGTCTGGGGGCCAAAAGCAAAGGGTGGCTTTGGGAAGAGCAATTGCTCGCGAACCGGCGGTGTTTTTAATGGACGAGCCACTCAGTAATTTGGATGCCAAATTGCGGGGTGATACCCGCCGGCAAATTGTTGATTTGCAGCATTCACTTGGTGTTACTACAGTTTATGTAACCCACGATCAGGTGGAAGCGATGACCATGGGCCATCGCATTGCCGTACTTAATGGCGGTTGTTTGCAACAGCTCGGCACACCTATGGAGTTGTATCAACAGCCAGCAAATTTATTTGTTGCGCAATTCATTGGTTCGCCTCCGATGAACCTGCTGGCGGTGGAGGTGGTTTCAGCCGAACAGGTGCTCTTAGGGGGGCGCCGCTTGTTGCTTGAACCTAAGGAATCTCACTTATTGCATGCATTCCAAGGCCAAGTGCTAACCGCTGGTTTGCGGCCTGAAAAGTTGCGCTTAGCCCCTGCCACCAATCGCAATCTTCCTGCGGTAATCGAGCAGATTGAAGCTCTTGGTAATGAAGTGTTAGTAGCGGCTGTTCTGCAGGAAAGTGGTGAGAAGGTTCAGTTCCGAGCTGCGCCAGCTGCCTCTTTGCAACTTGGCCAAGCAATTCATTTGGAAGTTGATCCAAGTGGCTGGAGTCTTTTTGATAAGGATGGGCTAGCCCTAGGCGTGCCCAATCAAGCTGATAACACTCCGCAATTACCCAGGTTCGAGCTGGAGGGTTGAATGATCGATCCCCAGTTGGGCAAGGGCGCCTTTGGCGTTGTGCAGTAATTCCATATCGTTTACCGCTTGAGGATTTCGCAAAATATGGGCGGTGAGGGCCGTTTGAGAGGTACTCGTGCCCCACACGTGAATGTGATGAACCCCCGCCACCCCAGGCAGCGCAGCCAAGGTGCTTTCAACTTTTTCCATATCTATACCTGGGGGAACCCCATCAAGGGCTACCACCACCGACTGTCTCAGCAACTTCCAGCCGGTCCAAGCAACAGCTAATCCCACGATGATGCCCGTAAAGGGATCCAACCATTGAATACCGGTGAATTGAACTAAAAGAGCGCTTACAAACACCGCCCCGCTAACAGCTGCATCAGTGAGCAGGTGCACCACCGCCGCTTTTTTATTCAGGTCGTGGTTGTGATTATGGCCAAATAAACGGGCTGAACCCAAATTCACAAGTATTCCAATAAAAGCAGCTATCGCAACTGGGCCAGCCGTAACTTCAACCGGTTTTGCAAAACGTTGTAGCCCCTCAACGATTATCACCGCTGAGGCCATCAAAATAAAGCTGGAATTAATCATCGCGGCCAGCTGGGTGCTGCGGCCAAAGCCATAGGTGAATTGTTTGTTGGCGGGCCTTGCGCTTAGGTGTTCGGCTCCCCAGCCAAGTAGTAAGCCGGCCACATCGCCAAGGTTGTGCAGGGCATCGCCAATTAAGGCAAGGGAGCCAAAGCCGATGCCGATAGCCAGTTGCAAACCTGAAAGGGCGCTATTGAGCAGCACACTCCAGCGAAATGCCGCTGGGTTGCCGTCGCGATGCTCGTGCTGAATCTCCTTTGGTAGCCGCTGGCGGCTTACTGCAGGATGTTGTTGGTGGCTCTGCTTGTGGTCTGCCATTGATAAATTGAGTTAACGCAGCCAAACAACGCTGCATCCAGGGCCCCCCTCATCTTGGGTGGCATCGCAAACTTTGTCCACGTAGGCCAAGCCTTCAAGCCAGCTGCGCAGACCCCGTTTCAAGCGGCCACTACCAACCCCATGCACCACCCAAAGGGTGCCGCGGCAACGGCGCAGATGTTCTTCTACCAATGCTTCCGCTTCATGAACCCGCATGCCGCGCACGTCGACGCTGTTACGGCTAGTGCGAATGCTGCTGCTTGCTGCACTTTTTACATCAACAGGAATAAAAGCCAAGGCCTTTTGAGGTGGGGCTGGCGGAACCGCTTTTTCCCCTTGCAAACCTTCAATTCCCTCAAGTGGCACGGTGAGCCTGAGCACCCCACAGCGCAGTTGTAGTTCCTTTCCCCCATCGGCGATAGCTAGCACTTCGGCAGCTTTGCCAAGGCTTAGCAGCCGCACGCGATCCCCCACTGAAGGCATCCAACCTTTGGGTTGTTGGTTTGCAACAACGCTTCGATGGGTAGCTTCGAGTAATTTCAGCCGCTGGCCGGCCGTGCGGGCATCTTCCCCGCCGGCATTGCCTTGTCGCAACCGCCGGATTAGCTGCCGCACCTCCTTTTGACCTTCGCGGATTGAACCCACCAATTGGGTGCGTGCTTGCCCCTGCTGTTCAAGCTTGATTTGCTGTTGCTGCAGCCAGCGTTGCTGCAATTCTTCGTGCAGTAGTTCCGCCCGCATCAGTAGTGCTGCTGCTTCTTCTGCTGCTTCCTGTTGCCGTTGCCGTTGCGCTTCAAGGCCGCTGATCACACTATTTACGGTGCTGGTGCCTTGGTTTTCCAAAAGGGTTGCGGCTGCTTGCAACACCGCCTCGGGTAAACCCAAACGCCGTGCAACAGCTAGGGCGTTGCTGCGGCCTGGAATCCCCCAGAGCAACCGATAGGTGGGGCGAAGGCTGGCTTCATCGAATTCCACCGAGGCATTTTCAAAGCGTGGGTCGTTGTATTTGAGTGCTTTTAATTCACCGAAATGGGTAGTAGCAACCGAGAGCTGCACCGTTGCCGCCAGTTGTTGCAGCAAGGCGGTTGCTAGAGCACTGCCTTCGCTGGGATCGGTGCCGGCCCCCACTTCATCGAGCAGCACTAGAGCCGGCGCTAAGCCTTCGCCATTGCGGGATTGCAGCGCTTCGATGGCAGCCAGGATCCGGGCGATCCGTTTCACATGGCCGCTGAAGGTGGAAAGGTTTTGTTGCAGCGATTGTTCATCGCCGATATCCGCTAAAACCGCTGCGCACCACGGCACTTTTGCGGTGCCAACGCAGGGCAAAAACAATCCCGCCCGTGCCATCAAAGCCGCAAGACCAAGACTTTTAAGTGCAACGGTTTTGCCGCCAGTGTTTGGGCCCGTGATTGCCACCACCCTCAAGTTGGGATCAATTTGCAGGCTCACTGGCACTACGGGCTGACCCCCTTCGCGCCGTTCTTGCCACATCAGCAGCGGATGGCGCAATTCCCGCAATTGCCAGTGCTGGCCGCCAAGTTCAGGTTTTACGGCACCAAGCCAGCTGCTGTATCGAGCCCGGGCAAGGCCCATATCCAGCCGGCCTAAACATTTTTGTAAGGCCAGCAGCGAATCTATTTCTGCGCCAACGGCAGCACTGAGCTGGAGCAATATGCGCCGTTCTGCTTCCCGTTCCTGCGCTTCCAGTTCTGCGATGCGATTACCAAGGGAAATCACTACCTGTGGTTCGATAAAAACGGTGCCGCCGGAGGCGGAACTATCGTGAACTTGGCCTTGAAATTGCGCAGCTGCGCTGGCCTTCACCGCCAGCACAGGCCTGCCATGGCGTTGAGCGATCACATTGTCTTGTAATTGAGCAGCTAAGCGCCTCAGTAAATCTTGCAAACGTTGCTGCCGCTCTTGGCGTTGGCCCAGTAATTGACGCCTCAAACCCTCAAGGCTTGAACTGGCTCGATCTGCCACCCGCCCACCATCTTCTAGAGCAAAACGTAATTTCTGCTCCAGTTCTGGCAGGGTGCGTAATCCCTCCAGTAGAGCGGTGGTAACGGGTCGCAGCAAAGGATCATCGATTTGACGCCGCAAACGTCTTGCGGCTGCCAGGGTTTCTGCGAGCTCCAGCAGGGCTTCACCGCTGGCGCAACCCCCCTTGGCGCAAAGTTTTAGGAAATTGGTTAGATCAACCACTCCAACAAAACTGAGCCCTCCTTCTAGAAGGCCATCAAGGCCCAGCAGCTCTGTGGTTTCAGTTAGTAAGCGTTGGGCTTCCTTTTGCTCTGAGGCAAGAGGTAGGGCAAGGCAAAGCTGCCGCCCCAGCTCACAACTGGCAAATTGCGCTAGTTGTGCCGCTAGCCGCTCCCACTCCAGTAATTGGAGTGTTTCCGCTGCAATATCAACAGTGCTTTGCATCCCCTTCCAGGTTGCTTGGAATCCCTCCTGGGGGTTCGTAGAGCATTTCTAACCAGTTGCCTTCTGAATCTTGCAGGTAAAAACTGGCGGTGCCATCGCGATGCTCAAGGATTGAGCCGCAGCTATGGCCTGCGCTTTGTAGTTGGCTGTGAATGGCATCAATTTCAGAGCGAACCTTGAAATGGAACGCGAAATGGGGCCCTGCCGCCTTATAACCCGGCCCCAGCAGGGCTAACCCATCGGCGCCAGCCGTTAGGTAAGCCCAATCGCTGGCATCCCACACCAACTGCATGCCAAGGCTTAGGTAAAAAGACTTTGCTC
>NZ_JAGQEK010000071.1 GCF_024346075.1 Synechococcus sp. Cruz CV12-2-Slac-r | reverse complement strand
CCCGTTTGCTGTCGGGCCGCATGGAAGTGATGGCCCAAGGTGTGCGCTTGCCCCAGGTGGGTGCCATAACAATGGATCAACTGGTGGTGGATGCTACGGATTTACCGTCTTTAGAGGAAGGGCATGTGGTAACCCTGCTGGGCCAATCCGGAAATGATCAGATCGGCCCTGAGGTGTGGAGTGAAACCTGCGGCACAATCCCCTGGGAAATTCTTTGCAGTTTTAATCACCGCCTACCGCGGCTGCCTCCTTGCCAGGAGCACTGATAAACTTTCCAAACCACTGGAGAGGTGGCTGAGCGGTTGAAAGCGGCTCCCTGCTAAGGAGTTACAGGGGGCAACTCTTGTCGAGGGTTCGAATCCCTCCCTCTCCGTTTCAAAAGGGTTCAAGCGGTTCTCAGACCGCTTGAACCCTTTTGTTTTTGTAAATCACTTAGATTTGTTCTGTAGTGCAGGCACTTATATGAATAATCCTCTTTGGATGCTGCTGCCCTGGGCGGTTTTCGCTTTTGCCGTTGGGATCAAATTTTGGCGTATTACCAGCTTGTTTCGCCGCCACGTGCTTGTTAAACCCCAAGGGGTTGAAGCTTTTAGAAAAACCCTCGAGCGCATCTGGGCAAAAGATCAACAGACTGCATAATTACAACTAAATTAATTTTGTAAAATTAAAATCATGGCATCAAGATTAACTAGGGAATATGCGCCTTTAGAACCGAATGTTAATCACTCCATCGTTTGCATTGGAGGTTCCGGAGGTGATGAATTTTTTTATTGCAACGAACAGGGCGATGTGGCAACGTTGATTTCGAACTTTAAAGAAAAATATAAAAAAATTACTGGATTTGCAGCAGTTAAGGTGGCGGTTTACAATATTGATTCAATTACAACAACCCATATTATTGGTATTAATCTGTAGAAAATTTATAAATCCTATTTATTAATTGCCTTCCATACCCACCAAGCAACAAGCCCACCAAAGATCCAAGGCAAAAGTCCCCTAAAAATCAACAATGCCAAAACAACTACAACTGCAGAAATAGCGGTGCGTTTTGTGATTGCCTTTGCATCATCACTCATAAAACGCCAACGGGGGATGATAGCCATCATATAACAATAATTAAGCTAACTATAACAAAAAGCGATCAGCGCAATACTTTCCAAAGCTTGGCTGCTAGGTCAGGCAAGAATTGTTCATCGGCGGCCCATTGGCTGCCTTCACTAAAAACTACCAACAAAAAAGGCGGGCAATCCGGCACCTCGCAATAGGCGGCGTCATGGCGCGCCGTACTCATCCAGCCAGCTTTACTCCATAAAAAACTTCCCTCTGGTAGCCCTGCCCCCAAAAAACCATCCACCTGGTTTTCCAGATCAGCCTTGCGATCAGCAATATCCAAACTGCGAGCTATCGCACCACGAAGCCGGGCCCCTGCCAGTGGTGATTGCCAGGCACCAGCAATCACGGCATGGAGCAAGCGAGCGGTGATATCGGTGTTCAAACGGTTGCGATTTTCTTTATTAGGGCCATAAAACTGCTGTTCGCGGCCGTAGGGGCCATCAGTCCAAGTTTTTTGGCAGGCGTTACAGCCATCCCATTCCGCCCAGCCCAATTTTGCAAACCATTGATTAACCAACAAGCGTTGGCGCGCCCAACTATTCAGTGGATCCTCAGGCAACTCAGCTCCACTGTTCGTACCCGTTAATAAATCCACCACAAATGAAGTGGCATCGTTACTTGAATCTTGCAACATCGCCCTGAAGGCACGGCGCAACTCTGGCCCTTCAAGCAATAAATCACGACCTAACCAGCTTTCAATCGCAGCGCCATAAAAAAGTTTCACCACACTGGCGGGATATCGCAACTGCTGCCCCTGATAACTCGCCCCTTTTATGGGTAATTGCCAAAAATCTTCGTTGTTAAGTGAAGAGGCAATATCAATTGGCGAATTGTTGTAAACCACCCAGGTAGCGCTGATGTTGCGTAATTCTTCCGGCGCCAGCTGCGTTATTTCAGCAAGCGCTGTGCTTAATTGCTCCTCCAGCTGTGGATCCTGGCTGTAGAACGCCATTGCAAAGGCACATTGCTATGGAAACCCTAGTCAGCCTGCAAAATCCAAGCCTGCAACCCCTTAGCTGCTGGCAACTAACTAAACCACTTGATCTTTACAGCAATGCAAGGGGCATGGGCCTTGCTACGCAAGCCTGGCCTGGCCGCTGTTTGAAAATTTTGGCAACGCCAGTAGAAGGGCGGCGGCGCTTGGTGCAATTAAAAGAAGATGGCTACCGCGGCTGGATCGAACCGCAACAACTAGTTGGCGCTGAGGTGAGTTGTGAGGTGGGGCGTCCGCGGCAGCTCAACGCCCCTGCTATCGATGCCCTCTTACCAAAGTTGCTAGCAAACGCAATTGCTGCCATGGCAATTCCAAATACCTATCTATGGGGAGGCAGCCTCGGCCCCAATTTTGATTGTTCGGGCTTAGTTCAACGCTTATTTGCCGATCTCGGTGTTTGGATTCCAAGGGACGCCTATCAACAGGAGCGCTTCTGTAATGCCGTAGCTGTTAATTCCGGCTGCTTTAGTTTGCTGGCCCCCGGAGATCTGATCTTTTTTGGTAAACCCCAACGTTGCAGCCATGTGGGGCTACATCTAGGAAACGGCAGATATTTGCATAGCTCCGGGATAAGCCATGGCCGTAATGGCATCGGCATCGATGCGTTATGGGCTAGCGATAAACACCCTGTTGCCAGCCATTACAGGGCAGAGATACGTGGTGCTGGCAGAGTGCAGCGCTGCCACGATGGCAGCTACCTTCCCTAACGCTTCCCCAGCCGTGACCATTTCCGTGGTGATACCTCTGTTTAACGAGGAGGAGAGCCTGCCGCTGCTGGTGGCTCAAGTGCTCGGCACCATGCGGCATTTGGGCGAAATTTTTGAACTTGTATTGGTAGACGACGGCTCCAGCGATGGAACGGCAAAGGTGCTTACCCAATTAAGCGAAACCACACCTGAATTAGTGGCTGTGTTGCTGCGGCGCAACTACGGCCAAACAGCTGCAATGGCCGCTGGATTTGATGCAAGCAATGGGGATGAGATCGTTACTTTGGATGGTGATTTACAAAATGATCCAGCCGACATCCCCTTGATGTTGCACAAGTTGCGGGAAGGCTTTGATCTGGTGAGCGGCTGGCGTCATCAACGTCAAGATGCCGCCTTAAGCCGTTTACTTCCTTCAAAACTGGCCAACCGTTTAATCGCATCAGTTACTGATGTGCGGCTCCACGATTACGGCTGTTCCTTAAAGGCCTATCGCCGTGAAGTGCTTGCAGATATGAATCTCTACGGTGAATTGCATCGCTTTCTGCCGGCTTTGGCCTCAATTGAGGGGGCGCGAATCACAGAACTAAAAGTGAATCATCAACCTCGCCGCTACGGCAAAAGTAAATACGGCATCGATCGAACTTTTCGTGTGTTGATGGATTTACTCACGGTGTGGTTCATGAAACGTTTCCTCACCAGACCCATGCATGTATTTGGGTTTTGGGGGCTGTTGGCAATCGTGGCGGGCAGCTTGATGGGTTTAGTGCTAGTTGCCGAAAAATTACTGGGCAACAACATCGCAAACCGGCCTCTGCTCACCCTTTGCGTGTTGTTGCTTTTGGCGGGGGTTCAGCTTTTTTGTTTTGGGCTCCTTGGAGAGTTGATGATGCGCACTTATCACGAAAGCCAAGGACGCCCCATTTACCGCGTCCGCGCCACCTTGAGGGGCAGTGCAGCTTGAATTTTTATGACGCCTAAGCCCGGCCAATGAACCTGGGCGATTGAGGTTCGTACAGTCCGTTAGCTAGAGCCTTGGCTCTTGATGTTCTCACAGGTGTTTTCAACCAATGACGGGAGAATTTGCCGCAGCCTGGATGCCCTCGGTGTTCATACCACTGGTAGGAATCGGTTTGCCTGCAGTGGTTATGGCTTTGCTTTTTAATGTGATTGAGGCTCGAGACTGAGATGACTGTCACCCCTGTCGCCGACCCCTGCGTCGGCAATCTGGCCACGCCTGTTAACAGCAGCTGGTTCACTAAGGCTTTTCTGAACGCCTTACCCGCCTATCGCCCATCCCTTTCGCCTAACCGCAGGGGCTTGGAAGTTGGCATGGCCCATGGCTTCTTCCTCTACGGACCCTTCAGTGTTTGCGGCCCTTTGCGCAACACCGATTACGCCGCTACAGCTGGCTTACTAGCTGCCGTTGGCCTGGTTTCAATCCTCACGGTGTGTCTCTCGATTTATGGCACCGCCGGAAGGGGTCCAAATGTGCAGCCCCCTGATGCCACCATCGACAACCCTCCCGCCGACCTGTTTACCAAAGCTGGTTGGGCCGAATTTGCCAGTGGCTTTTGGTTAGGTGGTTGCGGTGGAGCTGCCTTTGCCTGGTTCCTTGCTGGCACTGCTTTGGTTTCACCATTAGTGAACATCGCAGGTGGTGTTTGGAGCGTGGGCTAACCCAAAGCCCCCCTTCCGCTGACAAGATCAGATAACTAGCGCAGGGATTCCTGCTGATGTCTGTTTCTGATCCGTTTTTGAAGCGGCCGCTGCTCACCCTGGTGCTCAGCGTCTTGATCGTTCTAGCCGGGGTGGTGAGCCTTTTTGGCATGCAGGTGGAAAACCTGCCACCGATTGCCCCAAGCAAGGTAACGGTGCGGGCCACCTACCCCGGAGCGGGGGCTGAAGTGGTGGAGCAAGGGGTTACCACCCTGCTAGAGCGACAATTAAATAGCCTTGAAAGACTTGATTCAATCCGTTCATCCAGCACCGCAAATGGTGCAAGTGTTGAACTAACTTTCAGTGACGCAATCGGTGAAGATCGCCGTAGCTCTGAATTAAATCAAATTAATGTGCAAAACGAGGCAAATCTCGTTACCCGTCAATTACCACAATCGGTAATACGCCAAGGTTTACAAGTAAGAAGAACAAGCACTGATCTTTTGATGGTGCTGAGTTTCAGTGATAAAAGCAAACTTTATAGCCAACAATTTATCAGCAGCTGGGTTGATCGTTATCTTCGCGATCCATTACTCCGGTTGCCAGGAATTGGTGATGTAAGCCTCACTGGAAGTGGGAATTTAGCCTATCGGCTCTGGCTAAATCCAGATCAATTAAATCGCTTCCGGCTCACAATTAATGATGTGAGTGTTGCATTACAAAGAGAAAATGTACTTGCAGCACTTGGGCAGGTGGGCGATGCCCCAAGCCCTGCTGATCAGCAATACAACCTGCCTCTACGCATGGAGGGAAGGTTACGTAGCCAAGAAGAAATTGAAAACCTAATAGTTGCGCCTTTGGGCGATGGCAACAGCGTGCGTTTAAAAGATTTAGGTAGAGTTAGCCTCGGCGATGAAAACTACAACAGCAGTGCTCGCAATCTTAGGGGCCAATCCACCGTAGCTTTGTCTATTTTTCAACGGGATGGCAGCAACGCCCTGGAGCTAAGTGATGCTGTGGAATTGCTATTAGAGCAGGTTACACCAGATCTACCGCCGGGATTAGAGATTCAAACCATCGTTGATGTGGCAGATAATGTACGCGAAAATATCAACCACGCCGTTGATGCCCTAAGAGATGCGGTGATATTGGTATTTATTGTTTTGCTATTGGGGTTAGGCAATTGGCGCTTGGCTGTAATAACTGCTATTGCGGTGCCAGTGTCTTTACTTGGTAGCTTTATTCTACTGCGAACAATGGATGGCTCAATAAACACTCTTACCCTATTTGGCCTTGTGCTGGCATCAGGGGTGGTGGTAGATGATGCAATTGTTGTTAGCGAAGATATCGGGCGCCGCATTGAACTTGGCGAAACCCCACGCCAGGCAGCCGGAAATGCAATGCAGGAATTAAGCGGTGCTGTGATTGCCACTTCCTTAGTACTTGTTGTGGTATTTCTGCCTGTATTATTAATGCCTGGATCAGTGGGTAAATTATATCAACCGATCGCTGTTGTGATTGGTAGTTCAATTCTAATTTCAATGATTAATGCCCTTACCTTTACACCCGTAGCTTCAACAATATTACTTTCTCAAAATTTTGGCAGTGCACCTAAACCATTGGCAATTATTCATAAATTTCTTCAACGCAGTGAGAATTGGCTATTAGAACTACGAAATCCATATCAAAAAGCGCTGGAATATACATTTAAAAAGAGACGCTTAGTAATTATCGGCTTATTAGCTGGCCTGCTTGCAACTGGCATTGGCATAAAAAGCCTACCCACCGGCTTTATACCCCAAGAAGATGATGGCCAAATTCGTGGGGTGCTGGTGTTACCTGAAGGTGCATCGCTTGCACGCACTGAAAAGGCGATGGAGCAAATCCGCAAAGTGGTAGAAAAAGAACCGCTAGTTAGGGTGGGTAATTTTTATGCCGGCAGGTCTTTTGGTGATAGTGCCGCAAATAAAGGTGTATTTTTCCTGCGACTACAACCGTTGGATAAAAGAGGTTATGGAAACGATAAAAGCACTGCTGCAGTAATAGAAAAATTAAACTTACCGCTGCGAAAAGCACTTAAAGGTGCTGGCAGGGTGAACTTAAGCCAACCGCCACCAGTGCGTGGATTTGGCTCAGAAGGGGGATTGGAATTGGAATTGTTAGATGTAAGCGGCGGCGGCTTAAGCCTTGGTGCCTTCGGCGAAGAAGCACAAGATTTTATTCGTAGAGCGGAAGCCACAGGTAAGTTTGAGCGCGTTAGCACCCGTTTCAATCCAGATTCACCAGCGCTGCAGGTGGTGCCCGACCGGCAAAGAATGGCGGCTGTTGGCGTAAGCCTTCAAGAACTGGTGGGAGTGCTTGGCGAAAGCTTTGGTAGCAGCTATGTAAACGACACCTTTGAAGACGGCAGGGTGCGGCGCATCTTGATTCAATTAGATGGTAAAGATCGCAGTAAACCAGAAGATGTTTTGCGGTTATTGGTAAGAAACAGAAAAGGGGATTTAATCCCAATTTCAAGCCTGGTGCGGCTTGAGCAGGCCTACGGACCCACCAGCATCAATCGCAGCGAGCAAAGCCGTGCAATTTCAATCCAAGCATTACCAAAACCAGGTATCAGCAGCGGCCAAGCAATTGAACTGGTGCAACAGGTACAAATCCAACGTAATAGCCCAATCACCCAATTGAATTTCACAGGGCTCACCCGAGAAGAACAAAAGGCAAGCGGTAGCACCTGGGGTTTATTTGCTCTTGGTTTAGCGGTAGTTTATTTGTTATTAGCAGCGTTATATGAAAGTGCAATTGATCCTTTAGTGATCCTGATTACGGTGCCATTGGGCTTACTTGGTGTGGTGATAGGGCTAGCGGGAAGAGGACTATTTCTTGATGTTTACGGCCAGGTGGGAGTTTTGGTATTAATAAGCCTGGCTGCAAAAAATGGAATTTTGATTGTTGAATTTGCAAACCAACGCTTGCAGGAAGGTAAATCTGTAAGTGCAGCAATTCGAGAAGCTGCTGCATTAAGGCTGCGGCCAATACTTTTAACAGCAGTCGCTTCCCTGGCTGGATTCTTACCCCTTGTGGTGGCACGAGGGGCTGGAGCCGCCAGCAGGGTGAGCATTGGCACTGTGGTTTTTAGCGGCTTACTAGTTTCAACTGCATTAAGTTTATTTGTATTACCAGTGATCTACGAAATTGTAAAAGAATGGGAGCTGAGGGGCAAAACGTTAGCAGCTAAGGATAGGTAAAGAAGCTCCAAAATTTAGCAAGTAAAGCAGATCAGTTTCAATGGAATGTGTAAATATCTTAAATTAAATATATAAGAATCACAAAATATAAATACATAGTAGTATTTAATCCCACAAAAAAACCTCCGCCGAAGCGGAGGCTTTTTAATGAAACTAAAAGCTAGCTAGCCAAATTTACTAGCTGTTGATGCGATCAAGAAGGCAGCGTAGGTAAGGATATAACCAATGGTGAAGTGGGCTAAACCAACTACACGAGCTTGAACGATTGATAGTGCAACAGGCTTATCGCGCCAGCCCACCAAGTTGGCGAGTGGTGTGCGTTGATGGGCCCAAACGATGGTTTCAATCAGCTCTTGCCAATAACCACGCCAGGAGATGAGGAACATAAATCCAGTAGCCCACACAAGGTGACCAAACAGGAACATCCATGCCCAAACAGCCAAGTTGTTGCTACCGGAAGGGTTGTAACCATTAATCAACTGTGAGCTATTAAGCCACAGATAATCGCGGAACCAGCCCATCAAATAGGTACTTGATTCATTGAACTGAGCCACATTGCCTTGCCAAATTGCAAGATGCTTCCAGTGCCAATAGAAAGTTACCCAGCCCACGGTATTCAAAGCCCAGAACACTGCTAAGTAGAAGGAATCCCAAGCAGAAATATCGCAGGTGCCACCACGGCCAGGGCCATCGCAAGGGAATGAATAACCGAAGTCTTTTTTATCAGGCATCAGTTTGGAACCCCTGGCATCAAGGGCACCCTTCACAAGGATGAGGGTGGTGGTGTGCAGCCCAAGCGCGATGGCGTGGTGCACTAAGAAATCACCAGGGCCGATCTGTAAGAACACATCGGTATTAGGTGAATTAATTGCATCCATCCAACCGCCCATATAGGCAGCATTGGCATGACTGGCGGCACTGCCTGCATTAGAGAGCAGCACATCCATTCCATACATCGCTTTACCTGAAGCGGCCTGCACGAATTGCGCAAACACTGGCTCCACCAAGATCTGCTTCTCAGGCGTACCGAAGGCAACTACTACGTCGTTGTGAACATAGAGACCAAGGGTATGAAAACCGAGGAAGAGAGATACCCAGCTGAGGTGGCTAATGATCGCCTCTTTGTGCTCCAACATCCGAGCCAGAACGTTGTTCTTATTGGCTTCGGGGTCGTAGTCACGAATGAAGAAGATCGCACCGTGGGCAAAGGCACCACACATCAAGAAGATGGCGATGTATTGGTGATGGGTATAAAGCGCTGCCTGAGTTGTGTAGTCCTTTGCGATGAAGGCATAGGAGGGCATCGAATACATAT
>NZ_JAGQEK010000070.1 GCF_024346075.1 Synechococcus sp. Cruz CV12-2-Slac-r | reverse complement strand
AGCCGTTCGCTACTGAAGTTGCTTGAGGCAAAGGCATTAATTGAATTAAGCAATCAAACAAAACCGCCCCAGGGCTGGCCTTCTAGCCCGGCAAGAAACCTTGAAATTCCGCCAAATCTGAATCCAGATCAAGCCAATGTGCTGCAGCTGTTCCAAAATCAGCGCGAGCAAAAGGAATGGCTGCTTTGGGGAGTAACAGGTTCCGGGAAAACTGAGATCTATCTGCGTTGTTGCATTCCTGAACTGGAAGCCGGCAGGAGCGTGTTAATGCTTACGCCAGAAATTGGTTTAATCCCCCAATTACTGGAACGCTGCCAAAGGCGATTTGGTAATGCTGTAGTGCCTTATCACTCAGCTTTAAGCGAAGGAGAGCGTTTGGCCACCTGGCGTTATTGCCGTTCGGGTAGTCCTTGCGTAGTGGTGGGAACCCGCTCAGCAATTTTTTTGCCATTACCAAAACTTGGCTTGATCGTTCTTGATGAGGAACACGACAGTTCTTATAAACAAGAAGCGCCAATGCCCTGCTATCACACCCGTGATGTGGCTCGTCTAAGGCAGCAGCAGGAGGGTTGCGGGATCCTTTTAGGTAGTGCCACCCCATGCCTTGAAACCTGGCTCGCCTGCCAAAAGCCAAATAACAGCATCGGCTTACTGCACTTACCTCAACGCATTGCAGCTAGGCCACTACCTCCAGTGCGAGTGGTGGATATGCGGCAGGAACTTGCAGATGGCAATCGACAGCTTTTAAGTAGGCCTCTTTTGGAGCGACTCAGTGGATTGGCTAAACGTAAACAACAGGCGGTGGTTCTGGTACCAAGACGCGGCTACAGCACTTTTTTAAGCTGTCGGAGTTGCGGGCAAGCAGTTACATGCCCCCATTGCGATGTTTCATTAACAGTGCATCGCAATTCCGATGGCCACAGCTGGCTGCGTTGTCATTGGTGCGACCACAGAGACGAAATAGCTACTAATTGCGGGCAATGCGGTTCCACCGCTTTTAAGCCATTTGGGGCTGGCACCCAAAAAGTTCTTGAGCAGCTTGAACTTGAACTTGAGGGAATACGTCTTTTACGTTTTGACAGAGACAGCACCAGAGGCCGCGATGGACATAAGCAACTTTTAGAGCGTTTTGCCGCTGGGGAAGCAGACGTTTTGGTTGGTACTCAAATGCTGGCAAAGGGAATGGACTTACCCAAAGTGACCTTGGCGGCAGTGTTAGCAGCCGATGGATTACTGCATCGCCCTGATCTAAGGGCCGCAGAACAAAGCTTGCAACTACTACTGCAATTGGCAGGGCGGGCCGGCAGAGGCGAACAACCCGGGGAGGTTTTAGTCCAAACCTACGACCCAGATCATCGTGTAATCCAACACTTAATTGCAGGCAGTTACGCTGAATTTTTAGAAGAGGAAGCGGCCGTTAGGCGAATAGCTCGCCTCGCGCCCTACAGCCGGGCCTGTTTGCTCAGATTTGCCGGCCCGCAGGCCAGCCTTACCGCTAGTGCCGCCGCTACTTTGCTGAACCATGTAGCTAATCAGCTAAGAGAAGCTGATTGGCTTGCGATTGGCCCGGCCCCTGCTCCACGGGCCCGAGTAGCTGGCTTAAGCCGCTGGCAACTTTTACTGCAAGGCCCTCCCGCCAGCCCAATCCCGCTGCCATCTGAACAAATCCTGAGACGGTTACTACCAAAAGGAGTTCATCTAGCTATTGATCCCGACCCAATGGAGCTTTAGAGCTCAAATTTTGCAGTAGCAAGCTCAGCGCCAACAACAAGGAAATTAATATCGCCCCTAAACCCAAACCACTCCAACGCCAGCAAGAATAAGCAAAGCTATTTAGTTCACCTGGCAACAGCTGCCAATCCAACGTTGTTGGATTTTCTTGTTGCACCGCAAGCGGCACTGCCAACTCCACAGCTTTGAGGGCCAAAGGTTTTAGATGTAGATGTAAAGACAAACCAGCCACTGGATCTAAATCATTTAGATCCCATTCCAAATTGAGCTGTTGTTGCGCCCCAATTAACCAGTTGCGTTCTTGCCACTGCAGTTTTGGTGCTTGCACGGCGATGCCATAACGCTCTTCAAAGTTCTTCAGCTCAGCTTCAATTTGAGGCCCCAATTGCTGCAGCCTGATAACACTGCTGCGGCTGGAGGGCTGCCGCTCCCACTGCTGCTGAAACTGAAGCCTGCCAGGTCCGTGGAATTCAATAGTGCCATCAACCCTCACACAACCAGACAATAAAAATGTAATGAAAACCAGAAAGAAACCAGCAACCAAGGCAAAACCGAGAGGCGCTCTGGTGCGACCCACAGGTGGTGCAGGGGGAGAACCAGTTTTAGAAACAAGCTTTTTATTTGGCTTATTCACCCCTTTAGCTAATCCTTCAAGGGGCGGGCTATCACCGAGGCTGGGTAATTCAATGCACCATTCCTTCGGACGCTGCAATACCGGAGCTTCAATGATTGCCAATACAGCTTGGGCCTGGCGGCGTTGTTCACTCCCACCCATTAAAAACACCTCGCGGCAACAGGCAACTGCACTTGCTTGATCGTTTAAACCTTGATAAGCGGTGGCGAGCCAGAGCCTTAATTCGCTTCCTTCATTGCAAGATGCAGGCAATTGCGCTTTCAGTGGCAACAGCAAATCAACCACTTTGCGATATTCGCCGCAAGCAAGGGCAGTGCGCGCTTCAGGGTGCATTTGCCTTAACCCATGCTGCTGCCTACCACCATCGTGCCGATTCCCTCTTTAGTAAAAATCTCAAGCAAAAGGGCATGGGGCACACGTCCATCAACGATGTGAGCAGCTCTAACCCCCTGCGCTAGAGCGCGAATACAGCATTCGGTTTTTGGCACCATCCCACCAGCAACCACCCCAGTGGAAATAAGTTCTCTCGCTTCGGCCAAACTGCTATGGCGTATTAAAGAACCTTGATCATTGCGATCTCGCAAAATACCTTGGGTATCGGTGAGAAGTATGAGTTTTTCAGCATCAAGAGCAGCTGCTAATTCGCCGGCAACTGTATCTGCATTGATGTTGTAAGACTGACCTTCGCAATTTGGAGCAACGCTAGAAATTACTGGGATGTATCCCAAATCTAAAAGGGGAATAATCACAGCAGGATCCACCCTCGCCACATCACCCACCAAGCCAAGGGAACCATCGCCATGGGTTCGTGCCCTTACGAGGTCGCCATCGGCGCCGCTTAAACCCACAGCCTTTCCGCCAACTTGATTTAAACCATTAACTATCTGCTTATTAACCCTGCCCACCAAAACCATCTCCACCACATCCATTGTGGCGGGATCCGTAACACGCAAACCCTCTTGAAACACTGCTTCAATTGCTAAGCGTTTTAACCATTGATTTATCTCTGGCCCGCCACCATGAACTACTACGGGGCGCACGCCAACACTTGCTAGAAGCGCGATATCACGAAAAACCGCCTCACGAAGGTGTTGTTCCACCATCGCGGCACCGCCGTATTTAATAACTACCCTGCGGCCACTGAAACGTTGAATAAAAGGCAGTGCTTCGCTCAGCACCTCCACCCGCAGGGCGTCGTGGCTGGAAATCTGCGGATCTATTGGCATGGCTGAATAAAACAGATATTTAAGGCCCCGGGTCCCTCATCTTCCAAACGCGCCTCCAATCCAGGCCCAAAAAATCTGCCAAGCCTTCCTTCCAAGGCCTGCCAGCGCTCCCTAGGCACTGAATTCAAAATAACTCGTAACCGCAAGGCATAACGACCTTCAAAGCTGTATTCCTCAATGGTTTCAATCTGGGGTGGGTTGTCGTCATCCCAGAGCTTGAGGGCTTCTAGGGAACTTTCCAAATGGGCTTTTTGGCCATAACGCCAACGCACAACATCCTTAAGCAACTTCAGTTGGCCCTCGGTGGCGCTGGATTCCCTCAGCTCTTTGCATTGAGCCGCAGGTGTAATCCGGCGAACGGGGGGCAATTCTGATGATTTAAGAGCGAGGCCCCCAAGAAAAATTGGAATGCCGTAAAAAATCGTTGGCAAACTCAAATTGGGGGCGTCTGTGGCGTACGCCACAGAACCAATAACCGTGAGCACCGAACCCAATACGGTTAGAACTGAACCAGGTGAGAAGAGACCTTGCATTTCGCTATCCTCTCTCAAAGCCCTACAAACTGCGGGAGTTTATTTAAAAAATGAGCAGTATTGATATGGCTAATGAATGCAATGGTGCTACAGAACTGATCCAGGTCCTTGAGCAGGATCGCAGTTGGTTGCTAAGAGAACTCGATGCCGGCAAGTGGCCTGAATTGCGCCTGGATTTAGCGGCCCTCGAGAGGGAACTGGGTCAGCTATTGGAGCTGGCATCTGAAAAATCAAAGCCAAATTAATTTTTTAAGCCTCAGGCATCGCTTAAAAAGGAATTTCGTCTTCTGGAAGATCAACTAGCGGGCCAGTATTCCAACTTGGTGCATCTGATGGGCGTCCAGCGGGTGTAGTTACCTTGGCTGGTGCCGATACAGGAATAGGAGCTGCAGGGATGGCGGCAGCAGGGGAGGGTGAAGCTGCAGATGAAACAGAAGGCGACCCCAAAGGATGCAACCGCGACAGTGTGAATTCCACTTTTTTCTCTTTCACTCCATCAGGGCGGGCCACCGTATTCATCCGCAAGCGACCCTCTACAACCAAGCGTTGACCAACCACTACGCGGTTCTGCAGATCTTGGGCCAAGCTGCCAAAACCCACCACTTTCAATTCGCCAGCGGGGTCTTCAGGTCGTAATCCCTCAAGCCGCACTGACATTTCAGCGATCGGAGTTTGGTTGTCTTGGGTGTATCTGATTTTTGGAGCTTCCAGCACTTCCACTTCCAGCAGGCATTGATTCACAACAAAAACGCAACCGTGGCTCTTATTCTCCCCCAATCAGGTACCAGCCACCAGCGGCTCTGGCTACTAAGTGGTACCGGCGAGGGGCCATTTCTCGCCACCAGCCTGTTGGGAAAGGGATGGCATCTAAGGGTGAGTGTGGTTTCAGAAGCTGCAGCAAGGGTTTATCCAAGCCATCCGTGCCTTGAAATAAAGATCGGGGCGTTAGGTGCCGGGGGAAAATTGAAGGCTGCCATAAGTTCTTGGCCTTGCCGCTGGGTAATAGATGCCACCCACCCTTTTGCTCGCCAAATCCATCGAGAATTAGATCAAGCCTGCTCTGATCTGCAACAGCCTCTGCTGCGCTACTGGCGGCCGGAGCTGGCTCCAGGCAAGGCCAAGCTTCTGCCAAATCTTGCCGCCCTTGCAAATGAAAATCTCGAGGGCAAGGTTTTATTTTTAGCCCTTGGTGCCAGGGAATTGAGCAAAGCATTGCTGCACAGCAGAGCTAGCGATCACTGCGTGCGCCTATTGCCTAGCCCTGAAGCATTAAAAACTGCCCTCACCCTTGGCTTATCAGCTGAAAAAATCGCTTGCCTCAGGCCCCACCAAAGCAAATGGGCAGTGGAGGCTGCTCTCTGCCGGCAGTGGGGTTGCGATGTGGTGCTCACCCGGCAATCGGGGGGGAACAATGAAGCCCATTGGCATGAACTTTGTGAAGCCTTAAATCTGCAATTGCTTTTGCTTTCCCGCCCCCCAGGCGGCGGGCTTGCGGCAAAGGAATTACTACAACAAATTGGATCAGTTAATTTAAAATAGTTAAAACTTGCAGGATCATAATTATTTAAAAGAAGCGAGATGATGTTCAATTAAATCCTTTAGATCAACCTGCGATCTGGGGCCCATTTGGGTAACAATCTGGGCAGCACAAATCGAACCTGCATGGCCGCAACGTTTTGGATCCCAGCCTTGGCTGTAGCCATAAAGGAAGCCAGCGGCATAGCAATCGCCAGCACCGGTGGTATCTAGCAAATCTCCCAATTGGTAAGCAGGAATCACGTGGGTGGCATCTCCTGCCAACACCAAAGAACCTTGGGAGCTTCGGGTGAGGCAGGCGAGTTTGCAATGACCTCTCACCAAATCAGTGGCTTGTTCAAATGAATCAGTTAAATAAAGGCTTTTGATTTCATCTTCATTAGCAAACAAAATATCAACATGACCCTCAACAAGCTCTTGGAAACTTGTTCTATGGCGATCAACGCAGAAAGGATCTGAAAGACTAAGAGCAACTTCTCCTCCATGGGCTTTTACCTCAGCAGAAGCAGCTAAAAAAGCATTTTTAGCTGCTTCTGCATCCCACAAATATCCTTCTAAATACAACACTTTGGTTTGCCGCACCATCGAAAGATCTAAATCATTTGGATCTAGAGCAATCGATGCCCCTAAAAATGTACCCATGGTGCGTTGCGCATCAGGGGTTACAAGAATCATGCAGCGCGCAGTAGCAGCGCCAACTTCAGCGGCAGGGGTATCAAAACTGGCGCCGGTGGCCCTTAAATCATGGGCAAATATTTCCCCCAACTGATCATTGCGAACCCGGCCAATAAAACCTGCCCTACCTCCCAATTGAGCAACGGCTGCGATTGTGTTTGCAGCAGAACCACCGGAGCTTTCAATCCCTGAGCCCATGGCTTTGTAAAGCTCTTCCGCCTCGGCTTGATCGAGAAGGGCCATGGTGCCTTTCTTCAGGCCTTGTTCAATAAGAAATTGGTCGCTGGCCTGGGTTAAAACATCAACGATTGCATTACCGATGGCAACCACATCAAAACGAGGGGATGTCATGCGCTTAGTAGTGCTCGTTTAGGACCGTGGATGGGGTCTTCCACCACGATGGTTTGATCACGGCTTGCTCCAAGCGAAACGATGGCGATTGGCACCTCCATTAATTCAGCTAGAAAACGCAGATAAGCCATAGCTGTGGGGGGCAACTCATCTAAGCGGCGACAATCAGCCGTTGATGTTTGCCAACCAGGCAAGGTTTCATAAATTGGCTGACAGCGGGCAAAATCACCAGAACTGCTGGGGAAATGCACAATTCGCTCTCCATCAAGTTCATAAGCAACACATACCTGAATTTGATCAAGCTCATCCAGCACATCCAACTTGGTAATCGCTAAACAATCGATTCCATTAACTTCCACCGCATACCTACCGATCACACCATCAAACCAGCCACAGCGGCGGCGGCGGCCAGTGGTGGTGCCGTATTCCCCACCGCGATCGCAAAGGTGATCAGACAAGCTTCCTTCTAATTCGGTTGGGAAAGGCCCCTCACCCACCCGGGTGGTGTAGGCCTTGGCAACGCCAATTACACGATCGATCAGTGTTGGGCCCACACCCGCACCAATGCAAGCGCCACCTGCCACCGGGTTTGAGGAAGTTACGTAGGGATAAGTGCCGTGATCTAAATCAAGCAGGGTTCCTTGGGCCCCTTCAAACAAAATATTTTTACGGGCCTTTGCCGCTCCATGAATGCTACGAATGCAATCCACCACGTGGGGCGCCAACCTACGGCCATAGGCTGCATACTCCGCGATTACTTCATTTGCATCTAAAGGTTCGATGCCGTGAATACGCTCCAATAGCAAATTTTTAGTTTTGATCGGCACCTCTAGGCGTTCACGCAGATGGGCCTCATCGAGCAGATCAATAACCCGAATGCCGTTGCGTTCAGCTTTATCTGAATAAGTGGGGCCGATACCGCGTCCGGTTGTACCAATACGCCCATTACCCCTTTGCAGTTCAATCGCCTTATCCAGCAAGCGGTGGTAAGGCATGGTTACGTGGGCTGTAGAGGCCAGCTTCAAACCACTGGCATCAATGCCATTGCCGGCAAGCATCTCAAGCTCCCCAAGCAACACCTTTGGATCCACAACAGTGCCAGCGCCAATAAGGCACATGGTGTTGGGGTAGAGAATTCCTGATGGTATTAGGTGCAGTTTGAGCACCTTTCCGTCTACAACAATCGTGTGACCAGCATTTACGCCACCCTGATAACGCACCACCACATCGGCGGAGCGGCTAAGCAAATCGGTAATTTTCCCTTTGCCTTCATCTCCCCACTGTGCCCCTATAACTACTACGTTTGCCAATGCACGGGCGGCACGGGGCCGCTTCTCTGAACAATCCGAAAGCTTCTCAGATCAAGGTGCCATGAGTCAAAGAAAATAATGGGCGCAATGGGCAAATTGCTTAAGAACCCCTGGTAACACTGATTTCTGCTTGATGTAATTCTTTATCAATCCGCTTTACCAATGCTTCTGGTAAGGGTCTATTGGCATAACTTGCGTAGTGGCCGGCGAGGGAATTCAATGCTGTTTGCATCGTTGTGAAAGAAGCCAAACCGTTCACTGAACTATTTGGGCGATAAAGAGCCACATAACTGTTGATTAAAGATCTTGCTTCCTTTTGCTGATTAGCCCTTTCAGGACCTTCAGCAGGGGTGGAGATAGTGGTTAATAAAGCCTCAGCTACTGCGACCGTGTCGTCTGCATAGGAACCGGTAAGCCCTGAGGCGGATTCACCACAGGCACTGAGGCCAAAAACCAAGCTAGTGATCAGCAGCAAGGCAAGCAATTGTCTGGTGAATTGCTTGTAGATCGGATTGAGGAGTGTTTGCAGCGTTTTGATCAACATCGATCCCCGGTTATTTCACCACTTTAAATGCTGCGCCAGCGAGGGGGCATTTTTGCAACTCCGCAATGGCTTTTGGAAAGCTGCCGCAACCAAACCGGAGGCAGTGGCCCTTCAACACCCGACCAGCTGCGCTCCAAAGAAGAATCACGCCGATCAAGGCCTAGCAGGGGGTCTTGGCGACGCAGATTTATTAAACTGATAAGGCCACTGCTGGGCTGAGCGGAATCGCATTCCAGTTGAACCTCCAGGCTGATCTGTTCGCCACCGGGATTACTAATACGAAGCGGCAACTGCCAAAAACTGCGGCTTGAGCTGAACTTGGTTTGTGTTTTGTTGTTACCAAGCCACACCTCTCGGCTGCCAAGCTGAGCCACTTTCTGCCCTGCAAATTGCTGCTGGCAAGAAGAAATACAAACCAACATTGAAACTATCCCGGCTAGCGGAAATAGCTTCATAGAGATCCAGCCCGTTGAACAATCAAACGCTCCAGCAACCAGCTCACTAAAGATTGAGCCTCCCCTTCCTGCTTGTTGCCACTGCAGCGCTCCACCAACTCCACCGCACCAGTTG
>NZ_JAGQEK010000007.1 GCF_024346075.1 Synechococcus sp. Cruz CV12-2-Slac-r | reverse complement strand
CGTTTAGCACTTACGCCGTGCCATTAATTCTCGGCAAGATGCGGCACCATCTGCGCGACCGGCATCAACCGATTCGTTGCTCCTGGCGGCTCCGTAATTTGATGGCAAAACAAGAACAGCTGCAACAACAAATGCAGCACCAAGGCTTGCCACCTCTTACCGATCCTGTTTTGGCCTTGCAGCTTGGTTGCACAGAAGAGCGTTTAGAGCAGGCCCGGCGCTTGCACCATGCCTTGCAATGCACAAGCCTTGACGCGCAAAGCCAAGATGCTGATGGCCAAAGTTCAGTAAGCCACGAATTGGTGGATGCCCGCCCATCTCCTGAGCAAAACTTACTGCTGCAGGAAATTGATGAAAAAATATCTGGCTTAGCACCAGTTGATCAGCGCCTTGTTCGCGGCTGCTGGATCGACGGACGCTCGCAACGGGAATTAGCCCGCGAACTTCAACTCACCCCATGCCGCCTCTCGCGCCGTTTAAAGCGTTTGCAGCAACAGTTGCAACAGCAACTCAGCGCAGCAGGGCCATGGCAAGCCCAGCTGCAATAACGGTTAGTAAGCCATTTACCCCTTCATTACTAAGCCACACAAAGCGGGGTTGTAATTCAGCCCCGATCAAACTTTCGAGCAAACTTGCCACTAGCCCCACGGCACTCAGTAATGCGATCTGCCCTGCTGGAATCAAACCCAAGCCCCAGCCGATACAACAAAACAGCAGGGCACCAATAAGGCTGGCCGCTGTTCCCTCAATGCTTACGGCGCCATCGGTACCGGGAGGAACTGGGCGCCATCGGCTCAAGCTCAAGGTGGTTTTACCCCAACGTTTACCGATCTCACTGCCAAAAGTATCAGCCAGTTTTGCGGCAAAACTTGCAATAAAACCGCTCAGCAGCAACTGTTTTGGTGCTCCTGGCAGCAGGGTTGCCAGCGCCAGCACTAGGCCGGTGGCGGCAGATCCCCAAACATTTTCTGGCCCTCTTTTGCCGCCGCGACCCTCTGCAATACCAAGGGCTTGTTTTTTTGCAAATCCCAGCTTTGTAACTGCGGAGCCAAACGCCAAATAAAGCACCACCGCCAGCCAGCCACGCCAGCCGAGGCTGATTCCCAGCAAGGTGCCAAGCCCCCAGGCATGCCACCAACCGGCTGGTGTTAATAGAGGTAAACGCCGCACCAGCAAGATCAGAACAGCATTAATTACGGCACTAAACAAGCCAGTGATCATTAGAGCGACCATTGGAGTGATTTTTGTGAGCAGTTCAGGCGTACCATTGTAACTCGATTGCTGGATTGTGAGTGAATTCCCCGGGCCCCTTGTTTCTTGCTGTGCGGGTGGGGGATGTGGTGGCGGTGGCACCTCCGCGTCAGCAACCTTTTCTAGCTCAGGTGATTTGCTGCGAGGGTGGCGCCCGCAGCGCTGAACCCTCCCTGCTTCAGGTGCTACGGGAAGACGATCTGGCAGTGCTCACCGTGAACGCGGATTGGGTGATCGATCTACTTGCAATTCGCAAAGATTAAGATTAGTTTGTATTTAAATTAAGGAATTGGTATTCAGTTGAGCGGTCGGGTTGGCGTGCAGGGGGGAGAGCAATTCATCTATCTCAAATATTCCGAGGGAACTCCCCTTGGTTGGTGGTATGAGCGGGTAGTACCAAAGTCATTGAGACGCCCCCTCGGGCGACGCAAGTTTCGCCGCTTTCTTGGGCCCGATCTCAGCCAAGCCCATTGGCGTTATAGGGAAGTGGATGAAGAGGTGCAGCGGTTGCTGGAGTTGAGCACCGGTGCCCTGCAGTTGCGCAAACGGGAGGTGATGTTGGTGGCCAGGGATTGCGCCCGTCAATTTCAGCAGCAGCACTTTGGTGGGGAGTTGTTAATTCCGGAAGAAAGTGATCTGGCCGAAATTTTGGTTAATGGTTTTCGTGCCCGAGGCTTGGTGCTTTCAAGCGACTATTTCCCGCTGGCGCAAGAAACTTTTTTCACGCAATTGCATCAGCCATTAGATCAGCGAAAACGGCCGGGAGCACCTAACACCGTTGCGGGTTGGGTGCTTCAGCGGCGCCAGCGGGGTGTTTCTGCTTCTGGCAGTGAATTGCAATGGCACCGTGAATTAAAGCGGCTGCTTGATTTCAGTGCTGTGAGCCTGCCGGCTGCAGTTAGTGAAGGCGCAGCCTGGCGCTGGCGTAATCATCTTTTTGCTACTGCAAGTACCAGCACCGCCCAGCGACGCCTCACGGTGATTCGCGCTTTTTATGCCCAGGCCTATCGCCAGGGGATGGTGGCGCTGAATCCCTTTACAGCCCTAGAACCACTGCCCTTGAGCCCAAGGCCGGAGCCGAATCTTGATGCAGCATTTCTGCGCAACCTTGATAGAAATTGGCAACACGATCCCATCTATTTATTAGTGCGTTTAGTTGGTTTGCGCACCCTCGAGGCCGCGGGGTTGAGGCCGATCGATTTGGGCTTAGAGAATGGGCAACCAGTGCTTTGGATTCGTAGTTGGGGATTACAAGGGGCAGGCAGACCATGCCGGCCTGGGCAGGAACGTTGCTTGCCCTTACCCGCGCATTTGCATCCCCTTTGGACACGCCTTAAGGGTTCGGCTGAAATTCCTTTATGGGCTGATGGCGAGATAGATGGCATCCGCCGCTTTGCTAAGCGATGGGCGGCTGGCTTTAAACGCCAAAGCGGTTGCAATGCTCAAGCTTTGCGGCGTTATCGCCAAAGCCAATGGCAATTGATGGGAGCTGATGGTTACCAATTGAATCGTTTGCTTGGCACTCTTTCTGCTTGCCACCAACCTGAATGGCAAAAAAACCATGGCTTGGAGCACTGGTTAGAAGCGGCCGCCGCTGAATTTGATGTTGCACAGCCATAAGTAAGCGGCAACTATGGGCTTTATGCCCTGATAATTAGGGTTGGTTGAGGGGATTCCATTGTGTTGAAAAAGCTTCTTGGCATTGGTAAGCCATTTCTGGAGATTTCCAAGGCGCCCACTGTTCCTGTGGATGTGGCGCCAGTAAAAACAGCGCCTATTAACGAACCTGCAGCTGATCAAATTCCTGCATCTTCAGATTCCGCAGCGCCTGTTTTTAAAATTGGCCCTTCCTTACAAGCACCAGTAAAGATCTCAAAGGAGCTAGCGCCGGTTCCCAAAAATCAGCCTGCGCCCAAAAATCAGCCTGCGCCCAAGAATCAGCCTGCGCCCGTAGTTCCTGAAGTTGAAGTGCTCACTACGGCTCAATTACTGGCGGCGGAAAGAGCCGAAATTGAAGCTAATACAGTGGTTATTAGCAATGAAACTTTTGCTGATAAGTATCTAAATCCTGCAAATGCGCTGCCTCGCGCCCGTCGCTTACCTGGGGCAGCTCTCGCAGGCTTTAAGGAGATGGCTGAAGGGATTCGCCGCTGAGTTGCAGCCGCTGATGTTGCATCAAGGCAAGGCCGCTGATTGCAGCGGTGGAGCAGCGCAACACCGTGGGGCTGAGGCTCACAGCTTGCCAACCTGCAGCGGCGGCGAGCTCACGTTCAGTGCTGCTCCAACCACCCTCCGGCCCGCAGGCCAGCTGCCAATGCTTTGCATTTATTGCATTTTCTCTTTTTAGTAACTTTTCTAAAGGGGGCACCCCAGCTTCCCTGGTAACACCAATCCAGCGACACACCTCCACAGCAGCTGCTGTTGTTAATGCGGTAGCAGTATTTTCCAGAGCCGCTAATTGTGGTAACCAGGCCCGTTCTGATTGTTCGGTTGCTTCTTTGATAATGCTGTTCCAGCGTTCTTGGCGCTGGCCGCCTGGTTCAAGTAGCGAATAATCGGCTTGCAGGGGATGAAGCTGATCCACGCCAAGTTCAGTGGCCATCCGCAACATCACCTCTAAATCACGGCGAAATAAACCAAAAAATAATTGCAGACAGGGTTTTATTTGCGGTTTCAACACTTCTTTTTTAATTAGCTGAGCATTGCCATCAGGGCATAAATTTGCCAGATAGATAGTTCCATGGCCATCACAAATGTTGAAACCTGCCCCGCTTTTAAGCCGTAAAACCCTTTGCAAATAGTGCAGTTCCCCAGGGCTAAGGGGAAGGGGTTTGGCAAAATCAAGCAAACGATTCGGGGAGATTACTAGCCGCCTTTGCTCCGCCATGATTTCGCCTCTCTTACATATGTAATTTTGATTTAATTTTCAAAAAAGCGATCTTCACTTTCTTCTACTGGCCAATCTTCATTTGTACCACCGATCAATAATTCTTCGATTTGAAGTAAATCACGATCAAGGCATCTTAATGAATTGATCAACACATCAAGGGCAACCCCATCGCTGGTGCCGAGATCCAGCCATACCCGAGCCCATTCACTTTGATACTCAAATTCCCCCATGTTGTGCATAACAGCCAAAAGGGAGGTTTCTGCATCGTCGTTGTCGTAAGACATCCAACTCACATCTGCACCTTCTTCATGCACTTGAAGGTTTTCGGCGTTGAAGGCACCGAGCCGGCCAAGGAAATACCAGCTATTGAAGGTTTCCTCTAGGTATTGGCGTTCCCCCTGGCCTGGCACGTTTGGAAAACGCAACCAAAACCAGCAGTTGAAGGGATCGAAATCGCGAAAATTTACCTGCATAGAGCCAAGCTAGGCACCAGTGCACAAATGGACCAGGCATTGCTGGAACTTGAAGCGGTTTGCTATCACCCAGCCACCAGTGAAAAGCCAATCCTGGAGGGGCTCAATTTTCAATTGCGGCTGGGGGAACCCGCTTTGCTGGCAGGCCGCAGTGGTAGCGGTAAAAGCAGCTTGCTGGATTTAATTGCCGGTTTAGCTAGCCCGCAGGCTGGCCAAATCCGCTGGGACGGCCACAGCACCAGCGCACGTCAAAGGCGTTGGTTATGCGGTTTGGTGTTTCAATTTCCGGAACGACACTTTCTTGGCCTCAGCGTTGCTCAGGAATTACACATAGGGCACAGACGCCTGGCAACAGAAAAAATCGAAGCTGTATTAGCTCAAGTTGGTTTGGCTGGCATTTCATTGCAACAGGCGCCAGAACGCTTAAGTGGCGGGCAACAGCGCCGCTTGGCTATCGCAGTGCAATTGCTGCGAGATCCACCGATCCTGCTCCTTGATGAACCCACTGCAGGTTTGGATTGGTCGGTGCGTCACGATCTTTTGGAGCTGCTTATTCCGATTAGCCGCGAACGTTTATTGCTGGTGGTTACCCATGAACCGGAGGCATTTAAAGGTTTGATGCAGCAGCATTGGCACTTGCACCAGGGGCGCTGTTTACGATCTAACGATTCGATGTTTGCCCATGCCTGACCAGTTGGTGCGTGCCACGGCAGCTGGAGGCGGTATCCGCCTAGTGGCCATAAACACAACGGTTACGGCCCGTTATGCCAGACGTCGCCATAACCTTTCATATCTCACCAGCGCCTTGTTGGGGCGAGCGATGACGGCAGGTTTATTGCTTGCTAGTTCCATGAAGGTGGCCCATGGCCGGGTGAACCTACGCATCCAAGCTGATGGACCTTTAAAAGGATTGATGGTGGACGCCGGCAGGGATGGCACGGTGAGGGGTCAGGTGGGCGTTCCGCAATTAGAGCTTGATCCAATTGGCGAACCAGCTCAATTTGATTTCAGCAAAGCTGTTGGAACCGGTTATCTACATGTTGTGCGCGATAAGGGCCAAGGACCTCCCTATAGCAGCACCGTAGAACTTGTTAGCGGATGTGTTGGTGAAGATATTGCATCTTACTTATTACATTCCGAACAAACCCCATCTGCGGTATTTGTTGGTGAAACAATTGATCACACCGGCATACGAAGTGCTGGTGGGTTGTTAGTACAAATACTACCGAAAGCAGCAGATGAGCCTGCTTTGGTGGCCTTATTGGAGGCCCGCTGCAGTGAGGTGAAGCACTTCAGCCACAAATTGCAGAGTTGCGCTGGTAATTTAGATGAATTATTAAAAGATATTTTTCCAGATCTTGATCCTGTATTGGTGGGTGGTGGGGAAGCGATACAACCGGTGAGCTTTCGTTGCCCCTGCACTCGTAAACGTAGTCTTGCGGCGCTTAAATTACTTGGTGAGGAAGAAATAAAAGATATGATAAAGGTAGATGATGGGGCGGAATTAACCTGTCATTTCTGCAACGAAGTTTACAACTTTAGTTCAAATGAATTGCAGGCTTTGATTAACTGATGCCCATAGGGGGGAAGCCAAATTCCCGCTAGTCTTACCAGGTAATACTCGCTTGTATTCGGCCGTGGATGCATCCAGCACCTGCTCGATGACCAGCAAGGGGCAGGTCACGATCCCAAAGGCCCTACGCCAGCAGCTCGGCCTGGCCCGGGGCAGTCGCGTCTGTTTCGTGCTGGTGGGTGACCACATCGAGGTGCGCCCCTGGCGCACGCAGCAGCCCCTGCCCGCCAGTGGCTTTGGGATGCTCAAGAGCCAGCGCCCGCCGGTGCCGGCCGACTTCGATGCCGCCTGCTTGTTGCGCCCGTGATCGGGCTCGATACGAATGTGTTGGCCCGCTATTTCGTAGAAGAGGCTGACGCTGATGCTGCCACCGCAGCCCAGCGCCAGGCGGCGCGCCAGTTGATCGAATCCGGCCAGGAGCTGTTTCTGCCTAAGACCGTGGCCCTGGAGCTGGAGTGGGTGTTACGCGGTTATTACGGCTTTGCCGTGGAATCAGTGCTGCAGGTGTTTGAGCAGCTCCTGAATCACCCCTGTCTCAGCGTCGAAGACCGATCGGATCTGGAGCAGGCGCTGGCGGGTTTGCGCTCTGGTCTCGATTTTGCCGACGCTCTGCACCACGCCAGTTGCCGCGACTGCGAGGTAATCGCCTCTTTCGATGATCGAGGGTTTGCCCGGCGCATCCGCCAGCTCAACCTGCCGCCGTCGGTGGTTGTGCCCCTCTGCCAGGAAGGTTGACGCCTCTATTAACTCAATCCTTAGCCTTGCGGTAAGGACGCCTTACCGCAAGGAAGTTTTCGGCGTAGGCTGAGCGGGCTCACCTGAGGCTCGTGATGGATATCGCCACGCTCACCGCCAAGGGGCAGGTCACCGTGCCAAAGGCTGTGCGTGACGCCCTAGGCCTGCGGCAGGGCGATCAGCTCAGCTGGGAGCTGCAAGATGGCTCGGTGCGTGTGAGGGCCGTGGCGCCTTTGGATGTGGCCTATTTGCAGGGGCTGGAGGGCACGCTGAGCGAGTGGAGCAGTCCGGCCGATGAGCAAGCCTTTGCTGATCTATGAGTGCTTTCGACAGCTTTTCTGTGGTGCGGGTGCCCTTTCCCTTCACGGATCGCCAGGCCCAAAAGCGGCGGCCTGCGTTGGTGCTTTCTAAGCCAGGCTTTCAGCAAGCCTGCGGGCACCTGCTGCTGGCGATGATCACCTCAACGCGCCAATCCTCCTGGCCCCTGGATTGGCCGATTGATGATCTTGACCACGCAGGCCTGCTCATTCCTTGCGTGGTGCGCTTGAAGCTGTTCACTTTGGATGAGCGACTGGTGCTTAGCAGTTTGGGCGCCCTATCCGAAGTTGATCGCGTCGCCGTAATTGCCCAGCTGGCCAAGCTGCTGCCCCACCCCACTGAGCTGAACTGATACATCAAGTTCACGTGCTGGAGTTATTACCTGCTCTACAACCATTTATGGATCTTAATACCCAAATTAAACTTTAAAAACGCACAATAACGCAATCGTATTTAATAGCTTAACTATTTAATCAAATAACACAGCAGTTGCGGCAAGAAGAAGGAGTGCTGGTATTGCCGCAAATTGAGCTTCCCCTATGGGCAGGCTGGATCCGGCACTTATGAGGCTACCAATTAATAAACCAATAGCTAAAGCAGCAATTGTTAGGCCCACTGCTGCAAATAGCCGCGACCTTCTTCTTTGTAAAGCTCCGATCGTTAGCAAGCTTGCTAGAGCTAGTAACAATTCCGGTGTGCCTAATTGATTGCCAACTACAAGCAACAAAAGCAGTAATAGGCCATGGCCTGCCAGTGGCCACCAGAGTTGCTTTTCTTCAGCGAGCTTGATGCTTGGCTGCTGCCATTGCAATTTTGGGCGTGGCAGGTTTTGTAGAACTGCTAAGCGGGGCAGGGCAGGGGCTGCTGGAGCTGCATTGCTTGCCGCTTCCCGTTTTGATGCCGTAGCTGCTGCCCCTGTGAGTTGCCCTAATTGGCGTTCTTTAAGGCGTTGCATCAAAACTGAGTCGTAGGCGGTTTCAACCCGGGCACGACCCAAAGCATCATCTGCCTTTATTTGGTTTAAGCAATTCTGTTTCGCGGCTTGCACCTGTTCAAAAGTGGCGTCAGCAGCAATGCCGAGTTGCTCGTAGGGATCACTGCTATTTGGATTGGGGGGAAGGGTGCCCTGGGCCATGGGGGAACCTGCAGTATCTGCAGAGAATTAGGGGTTTGGGTAAGGCTTAAAAAACTGGTTTGCTGGGTTGATAACCATGGGCTTCTAATTGATGGCGCTGTAGAGGCATCGCCTCAAGGCTCAACCAACGGCGCTTCTTAAGTAGAGGCATTTGAGGTGGTAGGTGGCAACCTTCTATCCATTCATACTGCTCTTTACCTTGAATTGAGCTGCTGCGTAGCCTCACGTAATCGCAGCCTCCGTCGTTGCGTGGCCGCACCCACCACTGGCTCAGCATTTAATTCACATCTTCTATATCCATCTTGGCGAGGCCAGGCCTTGGTTGTGGGCTCATAAGCTGATTGGTTCAAGCCCGCTCACTACAGGCGCAACAGAGGCAAGCTCTAGGGCTGGATGATCTTCTTGTAGTTGATTCAAATTCCAATCATTTTTAAATAGCAACACAGGCCGGTCCCAACAATCACGCACGGTTTTGCAATTAAAAATACGACCCACGCTTTCAAGCATCGGCCAGCCGCCACTAACCCAACGAGCCACTGAAAAACCCAAAGGTTCTAGGCGGGTTGGCACCCCGTATTCGTTTTCAAGCCGATGTTGTACAACCTCTAGTTGCAGTTGACCCACGGCCGCAAGGATTGGATCCCGTTTGCTTTGATCGGTGTCGTAAAGAATTTGCACTGCCCCTTCTTCCCGTAATTCATTCACCCCTTTACGAAAACTTTTAAATGCAGATGGATTTGGATTACGCAACCAGGCAAAAAGTTCTGGGCTAAAACATGGGATACCTTCATACTCCACCTTGGTTCCACTATATAAAGTATCCCCAATTGCAAACATCCCAGGATTATTTAAGCCAATTACATCTCCAGGAAAGGCTTCATCCACAACCTCACGATCTTGGCCAAATAATTTCTGCGGCCGCGACAGCCGAATCGAGCGCCCGCTGCGGGCATGTTGCACGGTCATGTCTTTTTCAAACTTTCCAGAACATACCCTCACAAAAGCAACACGATCGCGATGGCGCGCATCCATATTTGCCTGCAATTTAAATACAAAGCCGCTGAAATCAGTGCTCAATGGGTCTATGGGACCTTCTCTACTTTGGCGCGCAACAGGTTTCTGGGCTAGTTCTAAGAATGTATCTAAGAATGGGTGCACACCAAAATTAGTCATGGCGCTACCAAAAAAAACTGGGGTTAGGGCGCCTGCATGCACAAGATCTAATTCTAATTCAGCCCCTGCAGTATCTAATAATTCTAACTCTTCAATTGCTTGATCTAGTAATTCAGGCTCTACCAGATTTTTAAGATTTGGATCATTTAATTGCAGCCTACTTTCAGTTGCTTGGCGTCCGCGTTCCGCCCGTTGAAATAAGATCACTTCTCTACTGCGTCGATCGATTACGCCACGAAAACGTTCACCACTACCAATCGGCCAATTAACGGCCCATGGCGCTAAACCTAATTCCTTTTCAATCTCATCTAATAATTCCAGCGGCTCCCGCCCCGGCCTGTCCATCTTATTTATAAAAGTAAATATTGGTATTTGCCGCATCTTGCACACTTCAAAAAGTTTGCGGGTTTGCGGTTCAAGGCCCTTCGCTGCATCTTCCAGCATCACAGCATTATCTGCAGCCGCTAAAGTGCGATAGGTATCCTCTGAAAAATCTTGGTGGCCTGGGGTATCTAATAAGTTGATTGTGTTGCCGTTGTAATCAAATTGCAGCACCGTAGAAGTAATAGAAATTCCCCTTTGCTTTTCAATTTCCATCCAATCTGAGGTAACGCGTCGCTGTTCACCTTTTGCTTTAACGGCCCCCGCCTGTTGAATCGCACCGCCATAAAGCAATAGCTTTTCGGTAAGGGTTGTTTTTCCCGCATCCGGATGGGAAATGATTGCAAAATTACGCCTTCTCGCAACAGCGGCCCGAAAGGCAATTTCTTCTGGGCTGCAAGTTGCCGGTTCAGTGCTGCTGGTCGTCATTCCTTAAGCCTGGCAGGTCGCAACGCCAAAACGCCAGCTATGTAGCCTTTTGAGAATCTGTGGATTTTTCTAGTGATTCGCCCAGATCCCAGTGCTTCAAGCCAAACCGTTTTTAATAATCCAGATGGTTTTGCGATGGCTTTTAGCGATGCTTGGCAGGCCTTGGAAGCACAAAAATTAAGCCGTGAAGAGCGTTTGGAGCAAGTAATGCTGCAATTGGCAAGCCATCCATTTTTGTTGCAGGCACCAGCCCAGGCGCAGGAATTAGCGGCTTTTAGGATCAGGCTGCTTGGCTATTAGTTTTTGTTTTAGCTAATAAATAGCTTTAATCAAAGCCGCTGTTTTTTTTAGTCTTCATTAATTAATCCTTTAAAGCTCAGCAACACCAAGGCTTCAGCTTTGGGCTATGAGCTTTGGGCCAGATCAATGGCCGGCATTCTCCCCCTACCGCTACCGATGGCGTATTAGCTTCCCTCGTAATACCAGATCTAGCGCCGGTGACCTCGACCCTCCAACGGCTTGAAGAGTTGAACTCAAACAATCAAGACCCCGTTGATTTCCCGATAACAGCTCCAGCTGCAAACCCTGTTTTTTATCGCACCTACAGCCGTAAAACCCCTAACGGTCGTGAAAGCTGGCAGCAGGTTTCTGAGCGAAATCTTGAAGGTTTACGGATATTGGGTGGTTTGGATCTAGCTGAAGTGGAGATGATCCGCCGCATGCAACAACGCCAAAAGTCTTTACCTTCTGGCCGTTGGCTTTGGATTGGTGGCACCGCTTGGATTGAAAAACCTGAAAATTTTTCTGGTGCTTACAACTGCACTTCCACAAATCTGGTGGATTGGCAAGCCTTCGGCTTGATGATGGATCTAGCAATGATGGGCTGCGGCACCGGCGCCATCATTGAGCCGCGATTAATCGATCGTTTGCCAACGGTGCGCAACAGCATCAGGATTAAAAGCGTTAGCGATATCGGCGTCACATCGCCTGCAGCCCGCGAAGATCGCACCAGCCATAGCATCAGTGGCCAATCCGTTCTGATCAAGGTTGGTGATACGCGTAGGGGCTGGGTTGATAGCTATCAATTGCTGCTTGAACTTTGTAGTAACGAAAGTTTTGATCCTGCTTTGCCAATAGAGATCTCGGTTGACCTATCCGATGTGCGACCCGTTGGTGAAACCCTCAAAGGATTTGGCGGCATGGCCAATCCGGTAAAGCTGAAAGATCTATACACAAGGGTTGCCCAAATCCTTAATCGGGCCAATGGCCGCAAGCTCACTTCAGTGGAATGTTGCTTACTAATCGATGAAGCAGCTGTAACGATTGTTGCTGGCAATATTCGCCGCAGCGCTGGGATGAGGCAATTTGCAGCTAATGATCAGGCTGCATCAGTTGCAAAAGACAACCTCTGGCAGCAAGACGAACAAGGCAACTGGAGCATTGATCCAGAACGCGATTCGCTGCGGATGGCAAACCATACCCGTGTATTTCACAATCGTCCTAGCCGCGATGTGGTGTACGACGCGGTATTAAAGCAATTTAATTCCGGTGAGGGGGCTATTCAATTTGCACCAGAAGCAATTGCAAGATCTAATGCAGATTTATTAAATACCCCTGAACTACGGCTTGAATTTCAAGATATTTATTGCGAGCAAGGTAGAGAAGAAGCAGGCCGTTGGTTGCAGTTAAATCATCCAGCCATCAACGATGCTGAATTAGAACATCGCCTAAATCGTTACGGCTTAAATCCTTGCGGTGAAATCCTTGGCGCTGATTTTCACTGCAACTTGGCAGAAGTTCATCTCAATCAAATTGATCCCACTGATTTGGTAGGCCAAGCCGATGCGTTTAAAGCCGCTGGTTTAGCTGTTGCTTGTTTGCTGAATCATCGCTTTGAGGTGGAACGTTATCGCCAAAGCAGGGCATGGGATCCGATTGTTGGGGTAAGTTTTACCGGCTTATTTGATTTCTTTGTGCACGCCTTTGGAACGCCATGGTTGAAATGGTGGGAGGCGGGCCGCCCCGCAAATTCTGAAGGTAAGGCCTTTAAGCAACAGGAAGCTGAATTTTTAAACCGTTGGAAGCAGATTGTTAACGAAGCGGTTTGGGAGTATTGCGATCGTCACCAGCTGCGGCGTCCAAATCGTTGCACCACGGTGCAACCTGCAGGAACAAAAAGTTTGCTTACCGGTGCATCACCCGGTTGGCATCCCCCTAAAGCTCAGCGCTTTATTCGCCGCATTACTTTCCGCAAAAACGATCCTGTAGCCCTCGCCTGTCTCGATTATGGCTACACAATCGTGCCCTCTCAAAGTGATAAAGACGACCAGGGTCGCTTGCTTGATGATCCGTTTGATCCCCGCTGCACGGAATGGCTTGTTGAGATACCCACCCAGGTGAGTTGGGCGAATTTACCCGGCGCGGATTTAGTGGAAATTAATAATTTTTCTGCCATGGCGCAATTTGATTTTTATATGCAAGTGCAGCAGCACTACACCGCCCACAACACCTCAGCCACCATTGAATTTCGCGAAAACGAAATCGAACCACTAGCTGATGCGATCTATCAAACAATTCAGCAGGGCCAGGGATACATATCGGCGGCATTACTAGCTCGTTTTGATGCCAATGCCACCTTCCCGCGTCTGCCGTTTGAACCGATTGATGAGGCCACTTATCTGCAGCTCAATGCTGAGGTGGTAACCAGGCGACGCAACCCTGATTTCTTTGATGCTTTGCAGCATTACGACAGCGGTGAATTGGTGGAGGCAGGCCCTGCTGGGTGCGATTCTGATAAATGTCTCTTGCCGCTTGCAAAGCAAGGGTAAGGAGCTTGGGCTAGGTGGTTTGACGTGTCAAACTCACTTATATGAGTGTTGGCCTGATGCTTCAGGTTCAAGCTTATGGAGGGGTGGTCGAGTGGTTGATGGCTCTGGTCTTGAAAACCAGCGAAGTGAAAGCTTCCGCGGGTTCGAATCCCGCCCCCTCCGTTTTAATCGGTTTGATGTTTTGGTTCGCTCATAGAGCTCTTGATCTGCCATGGAGCGCCTTCGCGTGAGGCTTAATGGGATCAGTTATTTCGGGCCCGGCGCATCAATGCAGGCATCCCCTCTCCCCACTCCAGGTGAAATTGAAGCAGTCGTCCCCTTATCAGAAGATCAAATCCCAGCGGATCCAGTTCCAGATGATGAACTTGATGCTGATGCCCACGACCCAGATTGGTTTGATGATGAAGCCTTTGGTGGCTCCTCTTCCGGTTTTGCTGAAGCTCCCCAGGGTTGGTAGTACCTAGTGTTTGGCGGATTGCCTCTTTGGTTTATTTGGGCACTGCTTTCAGCGGTTTTTGCCGGTACTTCTGCAGTGTTCGCAAAGGTTGGTTTAGAGGAGGTGGATCCAGATCTTGCTACTTTAGTAAGAACATTTGTTGTTTCTATATTTTTACCACTCCTTATTTTTGCAGCTGGTAAGTGGAGCAATCCATTTGTTTTGTCGCAACAAACATGGATATTTATTGTTCTTTCTGGTATTTCAACAAGTTTATCTTCTCTTTGCTTTTTTAGAGCTCTAAAAGAGGGTGATGTTTCTTTAGTGGTTCCTGTTGATCGGCTCAGTTTATTGGTAGTAGCGCTTATCGGTTTTCTCTTTTTGGGGGAGCGCCCTACTATTTATGCATGGGTGGGTTTGGTATTAATTGGTGGTGGTGGTTTGTTATTTTCCCTCGCTAAGTAGTGGGATTGGAGCGAAGCTAAAAAATTCCATCCGCTGCGCAGTTTTTCCACCCCTTGGAAGATCAACTATTCCTATGGGGGTAAGAGAGCCAAGTTGCTGCTTGATTTCTAATTCTTTATTGCCTTGTTTGGGTTCGGTTAATCGAAATAAAATACCGGAGCTACCTTGAAAGCCATTGGGTGGGCGCCAGAAGGCAAAACCGCGGGCATCTTTATTGATTGTGGTGAAGGTGGCTTTGCTATCTCCCCCTAAGGCCAAAGCAAGTAATCCAGGTTCGTAATACCGCTGACCCACCAGTAGCTTGGCAGCTTTTAGTTTTTCCCATAGGGCAGGGTTATTTTGCAAAGCTTGCCGCAGGCGAGCGGGGGGGAATAATTCTTTCGAGGTGTCTAATTTGTTTGGTAGCAATGCGCTGCCGATCCCAAAACGCACATGGCTTGCGGCAACCAACATCAGCACTGGCGGCAGCAATGCTGTGAACCAAATCCAGGGTTTTAACCATCGGGCACCATTTGCCTGGGCCTGGGCCAAGCGTTCAGCCGCCAGGGGCACTAGCAACCACCAGGTGGGAACCAGCCAACTCACCAATACCTGCATGCGGCCAGCTAAAAGTAAAAACAACAGCAGTTGTGGGATCACCAGCCAACGCAGTAATTCGCGAAATGTGCTGTATCGATCTGGTTTTTGTGGTGTTAACCCCAGCAGCAGCAATAACGCAATAGTTGGGAATAAAGCCAATATTTGGGTAAGTAAAAATAAAGGTGGGCCTGAAAAATTGAAACCCTCAGCGCCTTGAGTGCGGGCGCTATGAAATAGAAACGAAATCCAACCGTTTTGGAGGTTCCAGAGCCATAAAGGACTTGATACAACTAACCAGCCGCCAAAGGCCTGTAGCCCCTCCCAGCTAAATAGGCGTTTCCGAGTTTGGCTTTGGCTCAGGGCCCAACACAACAAACACAACAAAAGTGGCAGGGCTTGATATTTACTTAAGGTTAAAAATCCCAGCAGCAAGCCCAGCCAGCCCCAGCTAAGCCCCACGGCAAGGGCCCACACCACAGCGCTAAGGCTCAGCAGTAAAGGAGCATCCGGCAGCAACATCACGCCTCCAACCACCAGCAACAACGGCGATAGACCCGTCAAAATTGCCGTCCAAACGCCACTGCCCGGTGTTAATCGTTTGCGCGCAGCCAGTGCTAACAGGCCACTAGCGATTGTGTAACTAATCAGGCTTGGGATTCGCAGGCCAAAGCTATCGCCAGGAAATTGCCAGCCAAGCCAAGCCCAGATACCCACCATGATTGGGTGATCGTAATAACTGGCCGCTAGATGATGGCCGTAAAAAAGGTAATAAGCCTCGTCGTATCCAGGAGGCAGCAATAGGGCAATAACAATTCTTAGCCCTAGTCCCAGTAACAGGTATTTAGCAATAGTTTTCATTAGCTCAAATCCTCACTTAGCAGCAAGCACACACTGAATCCACCGTCAGGAGGATCACGAAATTCGAGCTTGCCCCCATGCAATTCCGCCACCCTGCTGGCAATCGCAAGGCCCAAACCGCAGTGGCCACTCCCGCTCCGAGAGGAATCAAGCCGATGAAAAGGCATCAAAGCTTGCTCACGTTCGCTTTGGCAGATTCCATCACCTTGATCGGTAATGCTAATAAGCACCATCGAACCCTCTTTCATGAGTTGGATTACTAATGGTGGAGCTCCATAACAAAGGGCATTATCGATTAAATTTGCAAGTGCTCTGCTGAGGGCCACCGGTTGCACTAAGGCTTGTAAAGGTTGTAAAAATAATTCCAAATATTTATCATCATATCGGGCGCTTAATTCACCAATTAATTCATTTAATGGCAGCAATATTTTTTGCTCCCCTTGCCCGCCCCCAGCAAACAGAAGAAATTGACCTGTAATCCGCTCAAGGGCGTCAAGATCGGCCTGGGCTTGGGGGCTAGCGGATTCCACCGCCAGCCTCAGCCGTAATCTGGTGATCGGGCTTTTTAGGTCGTGGGCGATCCCCGCAAGCATCGTGGCCCGTTCTGTTTCGCTTGCTTCTAATCGGGCCAGCATGGAATTAAAACGGCCGCTTAGCCGTTGCACTTCAACGGCCCCTTCTTTTGGTAATGGTGCTGGCCTTTGCTCCAAACCCACCCTGCCGAGTGCGTTCTCAAGCCTGTGCAGCGGTCTTTGCACCTCTAATAATAGAAACAATGCCCCTGCTATTACCGTGCCGCTTATTAAGGAATAGGAAGCCAACATTGGATCGGGTGGCCACCAGCGATTGCTTGGTAGTGCCACATATAACCAAACCGGTTCCAAGGGGCTTAGCAGTTCCACCCATACCCCCGCCACTCCACTTTTATTAGGGCGAACTTCAGGGCAATGGCGCAGCTGTTTACACAGTTCCAGCCTTAATTCACGATCGCGATTGCCCTGCTGGTTGCCAGCGAACTTGATATTGGTGGCAAGGGGCAAACCACTGAGCTCAGCCACCAGCGCTGGCGGAAAGCGCTCTAAAACCATCTGGCTCAGTTTTATAACCTCAGCCAGATTGCGCCCCAGCTGCTGCATCTGGGCCCGCTCCAGCCGTTGACCCAGCAGTTGCTGCAATAGGCCAAGGCTTAAAGCCCAACCGAGCGTTAAAAATAAAATAAATCTGAGCAGCATTATTTATTTGCTACGGGAGGTGCCGTCTGGAACAAACACATATCCATATCCCCAAACAGTTTGTAGATAGCGGGGTCTGGCGGGGTCTGCTTCGATCAATTTGCGTACTCTCGATACCTGCACATCCATACTGCGGCTATCTGTATCACTTGCTGGGCCGCGGGCCAATTCAATTAAACGTTCCCTTGACAAGGGGCGATGGGGATTTTGCACAAAGGCCGCCAGCAGGCCAAATTCACCACTGGTAATCACCACAGCACTGCCAGCGCGTTCCAGGGTGCGGGCGGCTAGATCGAGGCGGTTTTCACCAAATTCGATCAGCTCCCCTTGAGCCACAGGCATACCTGCTGGCATTGCGCCACGTCGCCGCAGAACCGCCTCAATCCTGGCGGTGAGTTCTCTTGGAATAAAAGGTTTTGCCAGATAATCATCGGCCCCTTGTTCAAGGCCAATGATGCGATCTACCGCTTCTCCTCTAGCCGTGAGCATCACAACAGGCAAATCATCACCTGCATCTCTGAGGCGCCGCAAAATAGTTAAACCGTCATCTCCTGGCAGCATCAAATCCAGCACCAGCAAATGGGGCCGTTGGAATTCAAGCCGCGCTTTTAGTTGTTTGCCGTCGTTAAGGGTGCGCACTTCATAGCCTTGATCACTGAGATAGGTGTTAAGCAGCTGCCTTAGTTCTGGATCGTCATCCAGCACCCAAATGGTTTGCGCCTTGGCCATGGAATGCACTATGGGAATGATCGCAGCTTTTAGATACGCCAGCTTTTAACGGGGGCGGTTGGAATAGATTTTTCTACTTTTTTGAGAGGATATGAAATCGGCGTATCTGGATTGATAATCCTCACCAATCGCACCAAGCCACCAAGTATTAAAACTAAACTCACTACTACTAATCCAATCAAAACTAAGGCGCCAAGCGTTTGAATAATCCCAAGGCCAAGACGCACTAAACCAACACTGATATTGCCGAGGGCAGTGCTGAAATAAAGCAGCGTATCTAAGCGGCTAGGTAGTTGGGAAAGGCCAAAGATCAAACCTAAGCCTGCTGCCATCCAAGCCAAAGCCAGCACCACAGCCTGCAGATGTTTTGCTGCTGGGGGTCTGCGGCGCCGCCGGGGCCTTAACGCCGATTTTTGCTTTAGCGCTTGCATCCACTCACGCTATCGAGCTCAAAGGATGGGTCAAGTAACCGGCTTGAATCATCCAGCGCATAAATTCATCAATCACCAATCCATTGGGGCATTGCACCAAGCTGAGGCCATCCACTGTGCAATCCCCTTGGCCAGTGTGATGAAGGCTAATCAAAAAATTTTCGCCGCTGAGGCCACACACCTCGGGGTCGCTGCGCACCACCACATCCAGTTCACTGCCAAGGCGAGTAATCAACCTTCTTAATTCACTCCAACTGGGCGTTTGAGTCATGGCTTTTGCCGCTCAATTGGTTGGGGGCTAGCAGGCAGCAGCGGTTTTGGTATGGGCAGCAACATTGCAACCAATGCGCAGAGGGCTACTGCGGCGATTGCCGCGCTGGGGGCAGCCCAGCTATGCACCATCGCTGGGGCAGCGGCTTGATGCTTTTGAGGCTTCAGCAAGGGCTGCTTAAAGTTCAAGCCCTGGCGTGGATCCAGCAGCATTTGATCTAAGCATTGGGTGAGATCTGCTAATTCAGCATCGTCAAGCTGTAAATCAAGCGGCGGCGTATTCGGTTGGCTGCTTATGAGTTGCAATTGATGGCCCCGTCCCCTTGGGGCTACCACCACAACTGCTGTTTTGCTTGTTTGTTTATGGGCAGCACCACTGAGCATTAGGCGCACGTAAGGCAGCACAGTTTCAACTAATGCCTCGAGGTGTTCCCGTTTGCCTTGCAGTGAAGCCCGTTGGCCAAGATTCAATTCCCATGAGGTAAGAATCGATAAAAGCAGCTCACTGTTGCTTGGGCTTTGGGGTTGAGCGCTTACGTCTGGAAGACCCTTTAATTCCAAACGACAGCTGGATTGCTCATAACGCAGGGCCATGCCTCCAAAGGAATTCATCTAGTAACCGTCCATCAAGCACGCCCCTAACCGTTGCATGCCTGCTCCCCCTGCGCAAAGCGCAAGGGTTTGCACAACTTCGCGGCGGCGCTGCGCTCCGGTTTTTTGATCCAGTAGCAAACGCACCGCCCCTCTTTTTAAATTCATCCTTTCGCTAATTAAATCGTTGTAGCGCTCTTGGAAAAGGGCCCAGCGCTGATTGGTTAATTCATCCGGCTCGCTGCTGGAAAGCAGTTGACGCAACATTGGATAAAGCCGTTGGGAAAGGCTGCACACCAAACGAATCAAGCCCTCTTGCTCTTCAATGCTCCATTCCCCCCTGCGACTTGCCCTCCTAAGGGGGTTGCGGCAGCGAGTTTTCCATAGGGCAACTCGATCTGGGAAGGGCTGTTGCAAATCCAACTGCTCACAGCTCCACAGCATCGCTTCACTGCCGTGTAGATCCAAAGCCTCTATCGCAAGTAGCAATAAATCAAGCCGTTCCATTCCTCTACGCGGTAACGGACGCTTTTGGTTTAGCGGGAGTTGAAGGTTCAAAAATAAGGGGCCGATGGCTGCGATGATGGCAGTAGAGCAGGCATATCGTCACCCCCTGCCCAATGCCGGTAGCAATGGATCAATCCCAAAACCAGCAGTTGCGGGCCTTGGTGCGGGATGTTCCAAATTTTCCAAAGCCAGGAATTTTGTTTAGAGATCTCACCCCATTAATGCGCGATCCAAACATTTGGAATTTAGTAATACAGGATCTAGCAGAGAAGTTGGAATCCCATTCACCTGAATTAATTGTGGGCATCGAAGCCCGAGGATTTTTAGTTGGGATTGCGCTTGCCTCTGCTATGGGAAAGGGTTTTGTGCCAGTGCGTAAACCAGGAAAATTACCAGGATCAGTTATTGGTATTGATTACAGCTTGGAATACGGCAGTGATCGTTTGGAAATCCAAGCTGATGCTTTAGCGGCTGGGCAAAAGGTGTTGATAATTGATGACCTTTTAGCTACAGGAGGCACAGCGGCGGCGTGTTCGGCTCTTGTGGCGAAAGTGGGCGCCGAAGTTTGCGGCTACGGATTTATCGCAGAATTAACAGATCTTTCTGGGCGGGCACGTTTAAAAGAAAATGAACCGGTAGAAGTGTTAATTAGTTATTAAAATGAAGTTATTACTGCCGCTCCTGCCAGTCGAAAACTTGATTTAATTGGCCTAAACTCAACAAACCAAAACGCCATAAGGTAACTGGCAAAGGCGCCTGCTCCTGCACCGCTTGTCGCACTCCCAAGGCCAAGGCGTCTTCGCTCAAGCCGATATCCCTGCGGATGAATTCCACAAGGGCAGATTGGGGGACGGGTTGTGGAGAGGTTGTAATTACCATGGCCTGCAGTGTGCCGCTAAAAAAAGCAGATAGCTATTAAGAAAGAATTAAAAAAGGTTTGCTTTTTAATTTGCCCACCCCCCATTTGCCATTTTTAGGCTCAATTGCCTGAGGGTTGCACTGCTTTTTAGTAGCAGCAGCAGCCTGCAGCGCAGCCAGCGCAGCAGCGGTTGCTGGTTGGAAAATATTCGCACTAAGGCATCTGTTGCCACCATGGTGCAGATCAGATCCAGCCAGCGACGTTGCTGATATCTACGCAGCATTACAGCCAAATTTGTACCCCTGAAGCGCATCCGCCTGGCTTCTGAAACCAAAACAGCTACATCGCGCCAACAAAGATTTAGGCCCTGCCCCCCCACTGGATGGCAACGGTGGGCACTTTCGCCGCAAAGCAGTTGATTGCCATGCACCAACTTTGGAACGATGCGCCATTCCACAGGAAAAGCGCCGGGTTTATCAAGCAGTGCGATTGGCTTCAGTTGGATTGGCAGAACCTGCGCTAGTGCTTCTAGCAACGCGGCTGGATCAAGAGCTGCCCTCTCCTGGCAACGTTTAAATGGGGCACTCCATACAACTTGATAGCTATTACCCCCAAGCGGAAGTACAGCTAAGGGGCCTTCTGGGCGAAACATTTCCCAAGCCGTATGGGCTGGTTGAATTCCAGCGAACTGTTGCTGCGGCTGCAATTCCAATTGCACTGTTAAACATCCCTGCCGGTATGGCCAACCATAAAATCCAATTCCCAACGCTTTGCGACTCGCTGAATTGCCACCTTCAGCAATAACTTTCAGCTGGCTTGGTGAATTGTTTATCTCGCTATCAGGATCAATAGTTTCGCCAACTCGCCACTCGATTAAGGGGTTTTGCCTGCAGCGTTCCAGCAGTAAATCCATCAAGTTTGGGTGATTAATAATCCAACCCAAATCCTGGTTATTTTGATGGAAGCAAACTGATTTATGATTGCTACTATCACTTAGTTGCAATGTTTTAAAGGCCTGACTGTTTTTAATTAATTCTTGCCAAATTCCCAGTTCCGCTAATAACTTTTTGCTGGAATGGGTAAGGGCATAGGCGCGGCTACGGCTGCGCAGTTGCTGCATTGAAGTGGGGTCGTGTAATACAACTTTCCAGCCGGCAGCCGCTAAGCCAAGAGCAGCGATGCAGCCGGTGGGTCCTGCTCCACTCACCCAGGCATAAAATGTATTTGAAGGAGCAGTGCTACCCATAAAAAAACCCGCTGCAGGAATTCTGCCGCGGGTAATTGAACTACTGCGGTTTGATTGGGGCGGATATCAACCCAAGCCAAGCAACCCGTGGGTGAAAGATTGGCCACCAAGCATATTTTCGGTAACCAAAAGGGCAATAAAACCAAGCATTGCCATGCGGCCATTTAATTTTTCTGCGCGCTCGTGGAAGCCCCAGCCATCTTCTGGGCTCACAACCTGCATGCGTGGCTCAGCTGCAAAGGCATTCAGGCGGCCGCCATCTTCAGTGGTAACGGTGGCGCCACGGATGGTGGCCTTAGAAGATGCGGTTGCAGGTGAGTTGGAATCCATGGCTCTAGAGGAAACTTTAAGAATAATAACACATTGTTGCGGTTCGTTACAAAAGCTGGCCAGTCGTGCAGGGGCCAGGCGTCTAGTTGGTAACCCCTTCGATGCGATCTTCGATCTCCTGGTACAGCTCCTGCAATTGTTGGATATTTTCTTCAGAGGTTTCCCAATAACCGCGTCCGTTCACTTCTAATAATGTGCCAACTATTCGTCGGTAGCTGTGGGGATTCAAATCCATTAAACGCTTGCGCATTTCAGCATCATTTATAAAAGTTTCATTAGCTTCTTCATATACAAAGTTATCTACGGCACCGCTGGTGGCACTCCATCCCAAAGTGAAATTGAGGCGTTTTGCCACTTCCCTCACCCCTTCGTAGCCAGAATTAAGCATCCCTTCATACCATTTGGGATTCAATAATTTTGTACGTGAATCAAGCCTGATTGTTTCACCAAGGGAGCGCACCTGGGCATTTGCGGTTGTGGTGTCTGCTATGTAACTAGTGGGTGCTTTGCCGTCTTCCCGAAGCCCAGCGATTAATTTTGTGGGATCGGAATCAAAGTAATGGCTCACATCTGTAAGGGAAATTTCGGCGGAATCCAAGTTTTGGAAAGTTACATCGGCTGTTTTCATAACCGATTCAAAAACATCCCGGTTTTGATTCATTTCACCTGGGTTGTCTGCGTTGAATGCAAAGGTTTTACGGTTTAAATACATTTCCTGCAGCTCTTCTTCCTGCTCCCAACTGCTGTTTTCAACCGCAAGGTTTACATTAGAGCTGTAGCTGCCACTGGCATTAGAAAATACCCTAGTTGCAGCATCTCGCAAGCTGCTGCCTTGAATTTCTGCCTGCTCTAAGGCATGGCGCCGCACAAAATTAAGTTCGAGCGGTTCATCAGCCTCAGCGGCTAATTTGACGCCTTGGTCAATTAATCCCATCTGGTTTATAAATAGATCTCTAAATACACCGGAACAGTTAACAACCACATCAATTCGCGGGCGGCCCAGTTCCTCAAGACTGATCAATTCTAATTTATTTACCCTACCCAAAGAATCAGCAACTGGCTTAACTCCTATAAACCAAAGTATTTGAGCTAAAGATTCGCCGTAGGTTTTTATATTATCTGTACCCCACAATACGCAAGCAATCGTTTCAGGCCAGCTACCTTGCTCAGCTTTTTGGCGTTCGATCAGTCGATCAACAACAACTTTTGCCGCAGCTATAGCCGCTCTTGTTGGTATCGACTGGGGATCCAAAGCATGAATATTTTTGCCACTTGGCAGCACCCCAGGATTCCGAATTGGGTCGCCGCCTGGCCCTGGCAGAACATATTCCCCATCCAGGGCTCGCAGCAAACTTTCCAATTCCATATCTGCGCAAATCTGCTCTAAGCAAAAACGCAAATAACTAAATAATTTATCTAAGGCCACGTTATCCACTGCTGCAAATCCAGCTTTACTGCAAGCTTTTTGCCATGGGCTTGTTAATTTGAAACCTACTTTTTCTAATAGTTGTAATAACCAGCCGAAGTTTTGGCGCAGGCTTACCCTGCCATCGCGGCCGGTAACAACTTTTACCATTGCCCCAACGGCAAGCCGGCAAGTGGCGGTAATTTTTTGATTTAGTTCTACATCTGATAACACTCCCTCATCGTTACCTTTGTAGATGCTGCTAATAGTGCGGCCAATGCTTTCAGCTAAAAGCCCTGGCAAACCCCTTAGATTTTCCTCCTCTCTTTCAAGAGCGGCAATGCTCACAAGAGTGGCAACTGCTTCTTCCGCTGTGGGTGGTTTGCCGATTGTGTGCAAACCACATGGCAGTAGCCGGCTCTCAATTTCCATGAGCTGCCGATACACCGCACCAACAACAGCATCGCGTTCTGCTTTTTCTAAGCCTTGAGAATCGTTATCAGGTAGATTTACATCTTTATCTAAATTGCATAAACGAGCGGTTTCCACGATTGCGTTAACAATCTGAACACCTCTACTGCTTTCTCTCAATTGTTGATAAGAACCAACGAGTTCGCCCAGTTCTTTTAGCCCTTTATATAGGCCGGCATTTTCGGCTGGTGGTGTGAGATAACTAATCGTAGAAGCATATCCTCTTCTTTTAGCAATCGTTGCTTCTGATGGATTGTTAGCAGCGTAATAATAAAGGTTTGGTAATTCGCCAATTAATGAATCTGGATAACAATTATCACTCATACCCATCTGTTTTCCAGGCATAAATTCAAGCGAACCGTGGGTGCCGAAATGGAGCACTGCATCAGCGCACCAAACTTTTTCAAGATATGTGTAGTAAGCAGCAAAACCGTGATGGGGGCTAGCGCTCCTTGAATAAAGCAGCCTCATCGGATCACCCTCATAGCCAAATGTGGGTTGAACTCCAACAAAAACATTGCCGAAATGTCGGCCATAAATAAGGAGGTTTTGACCATCCGAGTTGAGTTGCCCGGGTGGTTTACCCCAGTTTTCTTCTAATCTTTCCGAATAAGGGGTGAGCTTTTCATATTCAGCAACGCTCATCCTGTGGGCGATAGCTAGTTCGGGGGAACCCTCCATCGCTTCAGGATCTTTGAGAATTAATTCCATAAGTGCTTTTGCTGTTGTTGGCACATTTCCCACCTGATATCCACGGGCGCGCATCTCTTCTAAAACCCGATGAATTGAGCCAAACACATCTAAATAGGCTGCGGTGCCAACATTTCCTTTATCAGGGGGAAAGCTAAAAACAGTGATAGCTAGTTTCTTTTCAGCCCTTGGTTTTAAGCGCAGGTTGGCCCAGCGGATCGACCTTCCGGCAATTGCCTCAACGCGATCCTGCAATGTGTGAGCTTTACCGGTGGCATCATCACGGCCGCTTAGCACTATTGGTTCAATAGCCCCATCCAATTCAGGGATAGCTATTTGTAGTGCCACCTGCACTGGATGCAAACCAAGGTCACTACCTTCCCATTCCTGGGTTGTTTGAAACACCAATGGCAGTGCAACCATGTAGGGCCGGTTGAGTTTTTTCAGGGTTTCAATCGCCTTGGGATGGTCTTGGCGGGCCGGCCCCCCTACTAATGCAAATCCAGTTAACGATATAGCGGCATCAACTAAGGCTTGATTTGGATTTAAGGGATCAAAAAAGTAACTAATTACCGGTTTAGAGAAATCTAAGCCGCCACAAAATACAGGAATTACCCTTGCGCCTCTGTATTCAAGTTCTTGAATTAGTGCAACGTAGTGAGCGTCGTCGCCTGTAACGATGTGGCTCCGCTGGAGCACAAGCCCTATCAATGGCCCAGAACCTAAATCACTGCGGCTATTGCTCCAATTTAGGTATTCTTTAATATCCTCAAACATCGCAGGAGCAAGAGGATGCCATATCCCCAGATCTGGGAATACAACAGGATCTAATACGTTTATATCTGCTCTTTCACCTTCGCTAATCGGATATACATATTTATCAGCAAGCATTAATAATAAATTTTTTAGATTATCTGGAGTTCCCCCTAGCCAATACTGAAAACTAAGCATAAAGCTTCTTGCGTCTTGAGCTTTCTCAATTGGTAAATACTTCAATACTGTTGGCAAGGTATTTAATAGTTTAAGCATCGCATCTTGAAAGCTGGCTCCCCCAGCTTCTTTGCGTTTGCGCATAAATTGGGCAATCGCGCTTTTACTTTGCCCCAGTTGAGCCATTGTGAAACTACCCAACTTGTTCAATCGCATCACCTCTGGCATCGAGGGAAAGATCACCGTTGCCTTTAGGCGATCTCGATGGGGAGCAACCGCTTCAACAACTTTCTGAGCAAGATCTTCAATGAAAATCAAAGAGGCAATAAATACATCAGCCGCAGCTACATCAGCGCAAAATTGTTCGTAATTCTCTTGATCTCTTAACTCCTCAATTAAGTAACCACAAAGCTCAACTGAAAAATCAACGGATTGATCATTTAGGGCGTTTGCCGCTTGGGTTAATGAATTTTGATATTGCGGTTCTAAAACCAGATAAACCACCCGCATAACATTCCGAGAGGCGTTGGGGCCTGGGCTCACCCTGCGACTGGCGGAACGAACTTGGGTAAACATGCAGCTCTGGTTTTGATCAGTAAAGATTACGGAGTAACAGTGCCTTGCGTTGAATTTTGCTCGAATCCATGAACAAGCCTATTCCAGTTGTAGTTGCCGGGGCGCTAGGCCGGATGGGAGCTGAACTCGTTAAAACTTTGCAGGCGTGCGCCGATTGTGAGTTGGTTGCCGCGATCGACACCACCCCAGGGCAGGAGGGTGAAGATGTGGGGCTAGCCCTTGGTTTGAAAGCGCTCGAGGTGGCCGTAACGGCTGATCTTGAAGGCAGTTTGTGTATGGCTAGCCAACAGCATCCGGGCTCAGTGTTAGTGGATTTCACCCATCCCAAGGTGGTTTACAAGCACGCCAGGGCTGCGATTGCCTATGGAGTGGCGCCGGTAATTGGCACCACAGGGCTCAGCCCCGAACAGATTCAAGATCTAGCCGATTTCGCCGTTAAAGCCACGATGGGGGCAGCCGTAATCCCCAATTTTTCGGTGGGGATGGTGCTGCTTCAGCAGGCCGCTGCCGCTGCTGCTCGGTTTTACAACCACGCAGAACTGGTGGAGCTTCACCACAACCGCAAGGCGGATGCGCCAAGCGGCACCTGCATCAAAACAGCTGAATTACTCGAGGAGCTCGGCAAAAGCTTTAATTCCCCTGAGCTTGATGAACATGAAAGCTTGGCTGGCTGCCGCGGCGGATTGCGAGAAAGCGGTTTGCGGCTTCATTCGATTCGCCTGCCGGGGCTGGTGGCCCACCAGGAAGTGCAATTTGGGGCGGCTGGGGAGCGCTATGTGCTGCGCCACGACACATTTGATCGAGCCGCTTACATGCCAGGTGTATTGCTAGCTATTCGCAAGGTGCGCCAGTTGCCAGGTTTGGTTTATGGCCTAGAGCGCTTGCTGTGAAGCGTTAGCGGGCAAACTAAGCGAATGCTTCTTCCCCTAAAGCCAGGTGAACTGCAGAGGTTGATCCCTGCGGTGGCAAGTGGCCCCCAATTTAGTTTTTGTTCTGGCGGCCCCCAGCTGGTGTTACAGCGGGTTTTGATATCCACCCTCGGTGGCCTGATTCCCCTCTTGATAGCCCAGGGGGGCTTCGGCTCCCGCTGGAGCAACCTTTGGCTCGTATTCGGCCTCGTGATGCTTCTCTACGTGCTCTGGGGGCCAATCATCCAGGCCGGTGGCCGCAATGGCCAGCTACGTAAATATCCGGCGGCGGCCTTGTTTGAAGGCCAAATTAAGGATCTCTACACCAAGGAAAAACTAGAAGGGCGTCAAGAAACCACCGATAAAGAGGGCCGACTTGAATTAGTGGAAAATCGCCGCACCTGGCTTTGCCTTGAACTTGAGGATGAAGATGGTTACCTGGCGCAGTTGCGTTTTCCCCTTGATAAGGCCCATAAAACTTTGCGAAAGGGAATGACGATTCGTTGTCTTGTGCTCTCTGAACGGGCTGATTTTTCCAAAATTGCCAGGCTGTCCGATGGCTGGGTGCCCCAAGCCAAGCTTTGGGTTGGCGACTATCCCTATTTACTCAGGCCTGCTTTTGAAGAAATTTGTCTGCGACGCTTGCGGTAGCTGAATGGGGCCATAAAGCATCAGCCATGGCGCAAACTTGCAGCATCGCTGCCACATCGTGCACCCGCACCATTGTCGCTCCAGCGGCGATCGCTTTACACACAGCTGCTGCAGTTCCCCAGCTACGGGCACGAGCTCTTTTTTCGTTCAAAATTTCGCCAATAAAACGCTTTCGGCTCGGCCCTACCAGCAGCGGGTAACCATGGGCAGCTAAGCGCTGTAAGCCATCAAGTAATTCGAGATTTTGGTCTTTATTTTTGGCGAAGCCCAAGCCTGGATCCCACCACAGCTGGCTTGGCTCTACCCCAGCTGCTATCGCAGCAGCGCTGCGTTGCAACAGCTCATCTTCCACTTCCAGCACCACATTGTTGTAGTTATTTAGATCTCCCATTGATTGGCTATTACCGCGGCGATGCATCAATACATAGGGGCAAGCTGCTTTTGCTACTAAGGGCAACATTGCTGAATCAGCTGTGCCTGCAGACACATCATTTACCCAATTCACCCCGTGGGCCAGTGCCACCGCTGCTACGGGTGCATGAAATGTATCTATCGAGAGCAATAAATCAGCGGGAAGCTCGCCTGCTCGTCTGGCTTGGCAGATCAAGCTGAAAAGGGGCAGAAGCCGTTCTAATTCCTGTTCAGGGCTTAATTCGATGGCCCCCGGGCGAGTGCTTTGGGCGCCGATATCAATTATTGCGGCCCCCTGTTTTGCCATGCGAACCAAGGCTTTAAAAGCACGGTTGGGGTCGTAAAAGAGGCCCCCATCGCTAAAGGAATCAGGGGTGATATTTAAAACCCCCATCACCCTGGTTGCACGGATCAAATCTTTTATTTCAGTATGAAGTTGGCAATTCGGGCAAATCCTTCAGCTTCAAGTGAGGCACCCCCCACTAACACTCCATCGATATCAGACATCGCCATTAATTCATCGATGTTGCCAGCTTTAACCGATCCTCCGTATTGCACCGTGAGGCTTGGCTGACCCACCCAGGTGCGAATTAAACCGCAAACTCGGTTTGCCTCCTCAGAGGCACAGGTTTTACCGGTGCCGATAGCCCAGATTGGCTCGTAGGCCACCACAAGTTGGTTTGGATTGATGCCATCGAGGCCTTGTTCAACTTGGCGGCGAATCACCCTTTCGGTGTCGCCACTGCTGCGTTGTTCATCGCTTTCACCAACGCAAAGGATTGGTATCAAGCCGGCGGCTTGGGCCGTACGCGCCCGGTGGTTGATTTGTTCGTCGCTTTCGCTGAAATATTTGCGCGGTTCGCTGTGGCCAACAATTGTGTAACCAACTCCGTGTTCCAACAGCATCGCCGCTGAAATTTCGCCGGTGAAGGCGCCACTGCCCTCCCAGTGAACGTTTTGACTCGCCAATTGCACTGCACTGCCAGCGAGGGCCTGATGCATTGTTTCCAGGGCTGTAAAAGGCGGTGCCAGCACGATGCTGCGATCTCTGGGGGTATTGGCCACCAGCGGTAAAAACTGCGCTGCAAAGGCTCGCGCCTCACTGCAACTCATGTGCATTTTCCAGTTGCCGGCAATCACAACCGGACGCGATCCCTTACTCAAGCGATCCCTCTCTCAAGCAGCTCAACTTAGTTGGTGGGCTCACCTGAATAAATAAATTGCTCTGAGGCGAGATTTATCTTGTCGCCTTTCTGTAATTGGCGGGAACGACGCTTTTCAATTTCATCATTTACCTGAACCAAGCCCTGCTGAATTAGCAGTTTTGCTTCGCCACCAGTGCCCACAAGGCCTTGAAATTTAAGGAATTGATCCAATTGCATCAAACCAGAGGGGTAATCTGCGGCAATGGTTGCATCCCCTTCGGCAGGCTTCCGCAGGTTGCTGCCTTTGCTAAAGCCCCACAGGGGGCGCCTTGCGGCCGGCGGCCTTTGCATGCTGGTATTTGTGGCCTGTTGGCCCTTGCTGGCAGCTCAGGCAGGTCAATTGATCCCGGCAATCGGCAGCGGCGATTTCAGCCGTGTTTTGCGGGTTATTAGTGTTGCCTTGGCCTTATTTCTTGTGCAGAAATTGGCCCAATTCGGCCAAGACACACTGCTGGCCGCCCCTGCTTTACAGGTAAGCCAGGCCCTGCGGCGTCAATTGTTTGCCCGCCTGCAGAGATTGGAATTTGGTGTTTTAGAAAAGCTTTCCTCTGGCGATCTCACCTATCGCCTCACCGAGGATGCTGATCGCGTTGGTGAGGTTATTTATAAAACAATCCAAGACACCACACCAAGTGCGCTGCAGCTGGTAGCAGTATTTGGCTACATGGTTTTCCTGGATTGGAAGCTGTCTTTAGCCACCTTGCTGCTGGCCCCTTTGGTGGCCCTTTTGGTGAGTGTTTTTGGCGCCCGCGTGATGGGGGCAGCAGAGCGCAGTCAGCAGCAGGTAAGTGAATTAGCCGGCTTGCTTGGGGAGGCGATTAATGGCTTGCCGCTGGTGCGGGCATTTGCGGCAGAAGCTTGGTTGCAGCAGCGATTTGAAACGGAGATTGATCTACATCGCCAAGCCAGATATCGCACCATGCGCTTGCTGGCTTTACAGCACCCAGTTGTGGGTTTTATCGAAGCGGCAGGAATCCTCACGGTGCTTCTGATCGGTGCTGCCCGGATCAGTGCTGGGGGTCTGAGTGGAGCCGGTTTCAGCAGCTATGTGGCTGCTTTATTGATGTTGATCGATCCAATTTCCCATCTCACAACTAATTTCAACGAATTTCAACAAGGCCAGGCATCTTTGCGCAGGTTGCGGGCGATTGAAGAAGAGCCGGTTGAACCCCCCGATATGCCAGGGGCAATAGCGCTTCCGCAGCTGCAGGGACGCTTGGAATTGGATCAGGTGAGTTTTGGCTACAGC